>JBGPND010000211.1:0-9076 GCA_041487355.1 Acetobacteraceae bacterium
AGGTCGTTGGATATGTTGAGCCGGCTGCCGGTGCCTTCGATGTCGACATTGCCGGTCGCGCTTGCGCCGAGACCGATATCGCCATTCACGGCGCTCACCGTGCCACCCGACAGGATCGACAGCTCGGCCGACGAGGCATCGCCGATGGTGAGCTGGCCGGACACCGCCAGGTCGCTGCCCTTGCCGACGACAGATACGATGCCGGAACTGCCGGCAAGCACGCCCGCGTCGACCAGACCCGCCGCGACCGTGCCGCCTGCGCTGATCGACAGCGCGCCGGCGCCTGAGCCACCCACCACCAGCGGGCCGGACACCTGCCAGGTCGACCCATTGCCGTTGACGCTGACATTGGATCCGTCGCTTCCGGTGCCGGCGGCGATGTCAGCCGAGGGCTCGGCGAGGCTCGCGCCGGTGCGGCTGGTCTGCACCTGCGCGCCCGCCGAGATCAGCAACGAGGCGAAACCGCTGTTGCCCACCACGAACTGACCCGTGTTGGCCAGCTTCGATCCGGCGCCCGTGACCGCCACGGCACCGGAACCGCCGGTGTCCGAGATGACCAGGCCATGGCCCGCCGAAACGCCGGCGCCGCTGGTCAGCGCGCCCTGGTTCTCGATGGTCAGCGTGCCGCCGGAGCCATTGCTGCCGACCAGCAGCTCGCCGTTCGACGTCCAGGCAGAGCCAGTGCCGTCGACCGTCAGGAACGCCGAAGCGCCACCCGTGCCGGAGATCGTGTCGATGCTGCCCTGGCCGGCGATGGCGCCGCCGCCGGATAGCGTCAGGAAGCCGGTGCCAGAGGCTCCAACGGTGACGCCGCCGATCGATGTCAGCGCCGCGCCGGTGTTAAGCGACCAGCTGTTGGCACCACCGAACGCGAGAGTAGTGACGGTGCCGGTTCCGGTGATCGTGCCACCGCCCGCGATGAATTCCGCGGTGTCGGTGCTATCCGGCGCGACAGCGGCCGGGTTCAGGCCATTGGTCGTGTCGTTCCAGTTCCCCGCGTCGGCGAAGCTCGTGTCCTTGGCTCCGGTCCAGGTCAGGGTGCGCGCCATGATGTTTCCGCCGTTCAGTGCGATGATAAAATTTGGACGAGTTATATTGCCCTGAGACCGCCTGGTCCAGCATTTGTCCGCCGCGGCGTCTACAACCTCAGGTTGGAGATCGAATAATTAATCGCGTTCCCGCGATCCCGAGCGTCAGAGCGTCTCGAGAGGCCCCTCCTCGGGCGATGGCTCGAAGGGCCTAGCCGGCATGGGCGACGCCTCTGCCGGTGGCGCGGCAGCCGACAGATGTGGCTGGCGTCCCGTATCCTCGCCGACCACCAGCACCAGCCCGCCGTCGGACAGAGGGATGCTGAGCAAGGCAACGCTGCGTCCGTCGGGGCCGGCAAAAGCGATCTCGCCGCCCGCGCGCAGTTGCGCCATGCGTCGTGCCACCTCTGCCTCGACGTCCTCCAGCGGCCCGAACGCACCGGCCCGGGCCTGCGAACGCAGCACCTCGTCGAGTGGCAGGCCGGGCTGCAGCACCTCTGACGAAACGCCAAAAACCTCGAGAAACCGCGCGTTCCACTCGACCACAAGCCGCTCCCGGTCGGCCACCAGCACGCCCTCCGACACGCCCGCCAGGAGCGCCCGCAGCTGCGCCGTCCGGCCCTCCAGCCGAGACCGGATCTCGGTCAGGTCGAGCTGAGTGCTGGCCACGATGGCACGTTCGCGCTCGATCGCCTGGTTCCGGCGACGCGAGGAGCGGAAGGTCCAGACCTCACGCAACGCCATCGCGGTGAGCAGCAGTACCACCAAGGTGGCGCCCCATGCCAGGGATCGTGTGCCCTCCGCCCAGGCGGCAGCGGGCCGCATCGCCTCGGCCTCGTTCACCGCGACCACCACCGAAAGGTCGCGGCCCGGCACACGCCGGAAGCCGTGGATGCGCTCGACGCCGTCCGGCGCCGAGGTGCCGATCCAGGTGCCGTCGGGCCGGGTCTGCATCGCCGAGTACATCGGTGTGTTGGCGATATCGTAGGCGGGCTCGGCCGCCGCGGGGCCGGTCACGGCCTGCACGCGGCCGAGCTTCGTGTTGATCAGCGCGGTCATGCCCTGCATGCCGAGCGAGGCCTCCGCGTAGAGCCGGGTCAGCGCACTGGTGCGATAGGCGGCGCCGACCAGCCACCCCCCGGGACGATCCAGGCGGATCATGAGAAACGTCAGGTGCTGGCGGTTCTGCAGCCTCTGCACGGTCGGTCCGATGAGCAGGTTGTCCTCGTGGCTGGTCTGCGCCGCCACGGGGCCCAACACGCCGGCAACGCGGGAGCCGATGCCGAGGCCGATCGACTGCGGGTTGATGTCGTGCTGGATGATGAGCTGCGCGTCGGCGATGAATACATCCTCGGTGACGTCGGTCAGTGCCGGCACTTGGTCGCGCCAGGCCCGGATGTCGAAATGCACGGGGTCGACCTGGAACGCCTGCTTGAGGACACGCAGGCTCTGTTCCACCCCCAGCAGCTCGCGGCGGATCTCGTCGGCCAGCACGAGTGCCTGGCCACTTGCGGTCGCTTCGATCCGCGCCCGCGTCGCCGCGGTTTCCGCCTCGATGGCGCCTGAGGCGTTGATCCAGACCAGGACGACGAGCGCGGCCGCCGCTACGACGACCCCGACGGAGGCCAGGACCTCGGTGGCGTGCAGCCGGAACTGCCGTTGTCCGCGCGTGAGCCGCACCGGCCGGGCGATCGCCCTGGCGCTTGCGCCTCGCCGCCTGCGCCGGCGTTTGCGGCTTTGACTTTGCAGCGCCACCGGCGGCTCCTCAGATCGCCAGCTCGATCAGGAAGGGGCCCCTGCGCGCGTTGGCCTGGGCGAACAGGTCGGCGAAGCGCTCGCAGGTCTCGGCGCGGGCGGCCTCGACGCCCATGCCCTGGGCCAGCTTGGTCCAATCGAGATCGGGGTTGCCGAGGTCCAGCATGTCGAGCGCGGTGCGGCCGGGATTGGCCCCGACATTGGCAAGTTCCCCCAGCAATATCTGATACTTGCGGTTGGACAGCAGGACCGTGGTGACGTCCAGCCGCTCGCGCGCCTGGGTCCACAGCGCCTGCAGCGTGTACATCGCCGAACCGTCGGCCTGCAGGGCGATCACCCGCCGTCCGGGCGCGCCGATCGCGGCACCGGTGGCCAGCGGCGGGCCGCAGCCGATGGCGCCGCCGGTGGAGTTCAGCCAGTCATGCGGCGGGGCGGCGTAGGTGAAGGGGAAGAAGCCGCGGCCGAAGGTGACCGCTTCGTCGGTGATTACCGCCTCTTCCGGCATGAGTGCGGCGAGCGTCGCGGCGACCGATTCGGGCGTCAGCTTGCCGCGTGCCACCTCCGATCGGGGTCCGGGGTCCGGAATCGCTACGCTAGTAGCGCAGATTTCTTCGGCCAGCCGGGCGAGCGCCTCGGCGGCGTCCTGGTCGGGGCGGGCGAGCACGTGGATGTCGGCCTCGGGGGGGATCGGCGTGGTCGGCTTGTTCGGGTAGGCGAAGAACGTCACCGGCTTGCGCAGCCCGCACAGAATGACGTGGCGCGTCCCGGCCAGCGCCTTCACGGCGGTATCGACGACATAGGGGATGCGGTCGACCGGCACCCGGCCGCGGCCGCGCGAGATGCGGGCGTTGGCGCCCTGGGCGATCAGCCGCGCGCCGGTGGCCGCGGCGATGCGATGCGCATTTTCCAGCGCCTCGGCGCGGACCGCCTCGCCGCCGAGCACGATCAGGGTAGGCAGGCCGCGGCGCAGGATGTTGGCGGCGTTGGCGACCTGGGAGGGATCGGAACGGGGCTTCGGCGGCACGGGCAGCGCATCCGCGACCACGCCGCCTTCGTCCCAGGACGTGTCGGAGGGCAAGATCAGGGTGGCGATCTGGCCGGGATGCGTCCGGGCGGCCTGCACCGCCACGGCGGCATCCGCGCCGACGGTGGCGGACGAGGTCGCGGTGCGCACCCAGGCGGAGGCGCCACGCGCCCAGCCCTCGGTATCCGCGGTCAGCGGCGCATCGTTCGGGCGGTGATACGTCGCCTGGTCGCCGACGATGTTGACGATCGGGCTCTGTGCGCGGCGGGCGTTGTGCAGGTTGGCCAGCCCGTTGGCTAGGCCGGGCCCGCAATGCAGCAGCGTGGCGGCCGGCTTGCCGGACATGCGCGCATAGCCGTCGGCCGCGCCGGTCACCACGCCCTCGAACAGCCCGAGCACGCAGCGCATGCCGGGGACGCGATCGAGTGCGGCGACGAAGTGCATCTCGGAGGTGCCCGGGTTGCAGAAGCAGGTATCGACGCCGCTTCGCAGCAGGGTGTGCACAAGGCTTTCGGCGCCGTTCATGGGCTGATCCTTCCGGGTTCGCGAGCCGGCGGGAACTTGCGCGAGGGCAGGGCGGCTGGCAACTGTTCTCCCGCGTCTCGAGTGGGGGAAAATCGATGCCGGTGACCGTGCTTTATTCCGAGAATGTCTACCCGGACGACAGCGTCGAGCGGCGCATCTACGGCCCGGACGTGCGGGTGATCTTCCCCGGCCCGACCGGGTCTCTCGCCGACCTGCCGGATGCCGACTGCGCGGCGGCCGAGGGGCTGATGATCATGCGCTACCACGTCACCGCGGCCGATTTTTCCCGGTTTCCGCGGCTGCGCGCGGTGTGCCGGATGGGCGTGGGCTATGATGTGATCGACCGCAAGGCGGCGGCCGAACGGCAGATCATGGTGCTGAACGTGCCGGACTACGGCACCACCGAGGTCGCCGACCATGCGATGTCGCTGGCTTTGGCGCTGCGGCGCGGGCTGCTGCTGCACCACGAGCTGCAGCGCAAGGACCCGCCGGCGCGATGGGGCTTCGTGCTGGACCCGCTGGTGCGCCGCTCCGGGGTGCAGACCTTCGGCATCATCGGCATGGGCCGCATCGGCACGGCGGTGGCGCTGCGTGCCAAGGCGTTCGGGTTCCGCGTGGTGTTCTGCGATCCGCATCTGCCGAACGGGGTGGAGCTGGGGTTGGGTATCGGGCGCGCACCGACGCTGGAGGCGCTGCTGCGGGCGACCGACACGCTGTCGATCCATGCGCCGCTGACGCCGGAGACGCACGGGATGCTGGGGGCGAAGGAGCTGGCGTTGCTGCCGAAGGGGGCGGTGGTGGTGAACACGGCGCGCGGGCCGATCATCGACATCGACGCTCTGGCGGCGGCGCTGAAGAGCGGGCACCTGGCGGGTGTGGGGCTGGACGTGGTGCCGGTGGAGCCACCGGTCGAGCCGGTGCCGGAGCTGATCCGCGCCTATCGCGCGCGGGAGCCCTGGGTGGAGGGACGGCTGATCATCACGCCGCACTCGGCATTCCACACGCCGGAGGCGTGGGAGGACATTCGGGTGAAGTCGGCCGAGACGATGCGGGCGGCGTTGCTGGGGCCGAAGGCGCAGAATGTCATTCCGCCGGAGGGGTGGTGAGGGGGCGTGTGGCACGTTCAGCCTGGCTGACGCGCGCTCGGCTCGCGTCGAAGGCCGTGGACCATCAACCGTTCGGCAAGGTTCACCACAGTTCCGCCCACGCTGCGCATGACGCTATCCAGCGCTGAGGAAGACACCGGAGGAGGCCTTTTTTCCCGACGCGTTGCGCCTCTTCGGCATCTTTGGCCAAATGACTAGAGCGCTATCAAGGTAACTTGAGCACCAGAGCTTCCAATGTAGGCTGCGAGCCGGCCCGCTTGGCTCTTGGGCACCGCTATCGCCAACAGGCGCCGGGCTCGTGATGCCGCAACGTAGATTTCACGCGACGCCTCTGCATGCATCGTCGGCTGGCCCGTCTCAAGGTAATCGAGAATCCCCCTGGCATCGCGCACGGTCATAACGACGCAGACTGCGGGGAACTCCATCCCCTTCACAGCATGAATGGTCCTTGCGGATGGGCTAGACAAGGGTGGAATAGCCAGCGCTGTATCAAGCGCTGCATTGCGTCGCAGCCTCTGGTTGATTGACGGACCTCCGGCAGGCAACTGAGGCGCTAGCAACTCCTTGGCGCGTGCATGCCAAGCGTCGGCATTCGCATACACAACAGGGTCATAGCGAAGCTCCCGCACGAACTGAAGAATGCGCGGCCGCCATGCCTCCGGCCCGATGCCTTCCGCGGCGAGGTACTGATGGTAGGTCTTCGCACCCATCCGACCCTCGATTTCCAAGACCACCTTATGGACTTCTTCCAACGCGGCTTTGCGGTTGCCTATCTCGAACGCAAAATGAAAGGCCGTGACCGCCAGGGCAAGGCGGAGCGTCAGATCTTGCGTTGCCGAGTCCGCCGGCTGGCCAATCGCCCTGGCGCCGCTGTGTCTGGTCGCGGCAAGCACCGGGCAATCAGCCACGTCTACGTTCAACACATGCACCAATTCCTGGAACTTGGTCCCGATTGTCGCTGGCACGCCGTTCCCCGGATACGACATGATGTGAATAGGTGTAGGATCAACACCATGCTTGCCGCGTGCCTGATCGACGACGCTTCGCGCATCCTTTGCTCGCAAGGCCACGATGGCTTTACATATATGGTTGCTGGAACGGAAATTACCGCTCATTGGCAGCCGGTCTTCTTCGGGGAATGTCTGACCGAAGGCGAAGAGCTGCTCAGTCACCCCACCGCGAAACGCGTAAATCGATTGATGGGGATCGCAGATAACCTTCGTGACGACCCCGGCTGTGCGCAGCCAACTGATGATCTCCAAGTCCGCTGGATTGCAGTCCTGCGCTTCGTCGACAATCACTTCGCAGAAGCGCGCTGCCAGTGCAGCAGCAAGTCGCGGTGACAGGTTCGGATCCTGGAGGCGAGCCTTGGCGATCATTCGGGCATCGGCGAAATCCAATTCGCCACGCGCCAAGAAGCGCGCGCGGGCAGCTAGGGCAGTCGTCACATACGCCTTGGTCAATGCCGGCTTCGCCGCTGGATCGAAACCGTAACGCTGCCCCATTTCCGGAATGACATCGCCAGTGTCTCGATCAAAGCATCCTAGTGATAGGTCACGCACTTTCTCGAAGGGACGAACTGTCCTCTCGTCCTTATCTGGGACCAGGCGTGGCCGCGCTGAGCAATCCGGGATGCCAAAAGGCGCTACTAGGAACTGCCAGAGGAAGCTGTCGAACGTCCCGATGAAATGAGGGAATGGCGGCGATGGAAAGGATGCCTCCTGCCTCAGCCTCGCCTCTAGTTCGGATACGGCTGCGTTTGTAAACGACAGGAAGGCGATCCCTTCTTCTGCCTTCTTGTCCTTGAGAAGCAGGCGGGCCCGCTCAACCAATACCCGCGTCTTGCCCGCCCCCGGGCAAGCCGAAATGAATGCCGACCCCGCATGCCCAATGACTTTCTGCTGCTCAGGTGTCGGGGCGAAAGAACCGTCAATCATTTCACCAAAGCCTCGATCGCGCCCTTGATGTAGCCTGGCACTACAAACGCTTCGCCTTCGTTGATCTCCTCTGCGAGGAGGTGGGCGAAGTCGCCCTTACGCGTCGACTCGAACAATGCCTGTATGGCAACCGCCTGTTCGTCGCCGGTCTTGGCGGCGGCCGAGTTCCATTTCTCCTCCGACCTGGGATGAAGTTTCAGGTAGACCTTCTTCATCACATCGTCGTTGCCCGCGCGGACAAGCTCGGCTTCGAGGGAGTAGGTGTTGATGACTGTATCGAATACCGCCGATGCCCCTAGCTTGCCGGCGATGTTGTCGAGTGTCTCCTTCCGCAGCTGGCCACGAGACACTTCCCCTTCTTCAAGCTCGCCGCCGTCGCCGTCGGTGATGACGACGACACGATCGGCAATGCGGACATCTGCGAAAGGGGTAAGCAGCAACCGCACATAGGGAGCAAAGTCGACGCTATCGATCGGGACAAAGACGGCGGAACGGAACAGACGGAATTTTTCCGGATTGTCCTTCAACACGAACTTCTTGGCGATAGCCGGTAACAACAGGGCCTCGGCGATGCCCTCCACCAGCAGCACCCGACCGCCGAAGAGTAAGGCCGATTTAGTGACATCGAGGTAGCGGTCGATCTTGCGGCGCTCCACGGGAGATAGCTCCAAGCCGCTGAGCGGGATACAGCGAGTCGCGCGCCGAGGTGCTGGCGCGGCGGCTGGCGTATCGGCCGTGACTTCTGCAGTGGTTTCGTTGCTAGCGTCAGCGTCGGCGGGTGTCGGCTTTGGTGTCGTGACCAGCGACTTGAAGAAGACCAGGTTCTTGCTCTCCACCCACGCCGACAGGTTTGGCGAGTGTGTTGCGACGACGACCTGCAACTGCCCGGCGGGGCCTAGATGGCTAGGCCTTGTCGCCTTCGATTTTCCTGCCTGCTCCTCAAGAAAGGACAGGACCGCCGCCTGGAGCTGCGGATGCAGGTGGGCTTCCGGCTCTTCCACGAGGAATAGCGTCAAGTCGGCATTATGCACCTCCTCCAGTTCGACCGCGATGGTTGCTATATAAAGAAGGTTGGCGTAACCGTGACCCGAATAGCGTAAATCCTCTGGCTCGATGCCGTGATCCGCCAGCTGGAAGCGCAGGTCACGAGCAATGTCGATGAGCTTTTCATCTGTCGCGAATCCCAGGGACGCCGCCTGTCGGCGAACGCCGGACGTCAAGGCCTTCAGGCCGACGTCGACGGCCTCATCGACTTTCACCAGGATCGGCTCTGAGGCATCTCGCCGGAGCCGTTTGGCCAGTTCGTCGGGATCATCGTCACCAAGAAAGTGATTCAGCAAGGCGTAGATACGCGTCGGATTTCCCGACGCGAGAGCACGTTTCGCATCCCGCAGGGGCGGCAGATAAACGTGCCGCACCATTTCGCGGCAGCCTGCTTCAGGCGTGGCCTTGAGATGGCTGGCCCACAACACGGGACGGACAGGAAAAGCCCCTCTGCTCTCGTCGTAACTGAGGCCGAAGATTGCCGTTTTAAGCGACTGGTCGGCCGCAGCTGAAATAAACGCCTCCTCGCTGTTTGGTGTGGGCAATAACGACTGAGGTCTGTCGGCCCATGGATGTTTCTCGGTTCGGCTGAGGGCCGTTTCTCCGTCCCGGCCTGATCACCTCGTGGTGCCGCGCGCAGGCGCGGTCAAGGATGGC
>JBGPND010000212.1:0-9029 GCA_041487355.1 Acetobacteraceae bacterium
CCTCATACTGGAACCCCAGCACGCCTTGTGGCAGCATCCTGCACCCCGTTGGTGATCGTTTGTGATTCGCAAACCCAGACTATCTCCCTGATTCTTCAGGACCAACGGGGAACTCAACTTTTTTTGGCGCGGAATTCAGGACCCGCCGACGAGACTGACACCTGCGGCGACGAGGACGGCGGCCACGGCTTTTCGCACGAGGCTCGATGGCGACAAATCCTCCTTTCCCAGCGACGGATAGACCATGGATAGTCCTATCCCGAACAGGAACACGAACAACGGAGCCGTACCGCCGACCGCCTGCACCAAGCTGAGCGGGGCCAACAGCCGCGCGTAACGCTGTGCCAGACTGCCGGCGAGGTTGATTCCCTCATTCGCCGCATTCAACGTCAGCACGCCACCCGCGTTGCCGTGCAGCATGGCCCTGAGTTGGCGGCAGGTCGACGGTCGCATGAGGAGCAGCAAGCCGAACAACGCCTGGCCAACGCCGGTCCACCCGGTCGTAGTCCAGAATTCGTCACGGACGGCGAACAGTTTGAAGATCGCCGTGCTGAGCGCAAGCATCAGTGCGCTGCCCAGCATCAGTACGGCGAGACGCATTTTGAATCCGCCCTCGCGGGAGCCACCGTTCAGCGTGAGCAGCACGGTGCCGGCAACGATCGCGGCCCCGCCGAGCATCTGCCTTGGCGACAGGGTTTCGCCGAGCAGAATGTAGCCGAGCCCATAGCCGAACAGCGGCGAAGCCTGGAACCAAGGCGCGTGCGCCAGGGCGTTACTCCCAGCGGCTACCTGCGGAGGAGGAGGTCGCGGAACCGATCATTCCGCGCGCTTTTGGCGCTGGCGTCCCGCCCCCACGCTCACCGGCCGCTGCCAATTCGGTGAGGACCGATATGGAACGCGAATCTGGGAAAGGCGAGACCCCCCTCGACGGATTTGAGGACACCAGTCGCATCGCGGCCTCCTGGTGGTCTGCAACGCCCCAGCCTGGAATCGTCCCGCGTTCTCAAGCTGATCCGCATGCTGCGGTATCGGTCCCAAGCCCCCGGCGCACGCTGATCCGCTCTGGATCGTCTGGATGCGCAGCGACCGTGAAGCCCAGTGAGCGGCACCATGCCTGCCCCTCCGCATTGTCGCGGGCAACATCGCCGAAGAGGTTCCCGATTCCTCGCGCCTTGCCAATCTCGAGCAGCCGGGCGGTCAGCAGAGGCCCGATCCCCCGTTCCAGGCCATCGCTGCGCACGGCCACCGAGAACCTCGCCAGGCGATTGTCGGGATCGGCGGAGAAGCGCGCGACCCCAAGGACCAGCCCGAACTCGGACGTCTGGGCGATCAGGGTCATCTGCCGGTCGTAGTCGATCTGAGACAGACGCACGCCAGCCGCGGCAGGTAAATCCTGCTTTGGCGCGAAGAACAGCAGCCGCGCATCCAGTGGCGTCAGGTGGGTTAGCAGCTCGTCCACCAACGGCGCGTCCTCGGGACGGACTGGCCTCAGCCGGATGGTCGCGCCGTCGCGCAGCGTCGCAGTGCTCTCCAATTCTTTGGGATAGGGTAATATCGCGAGCCGCGTTGCTGGCGCACCAACTGCGGCCTCCACAGCAATTCGTGCATCAAGCGCCAGCACGCCCTGCGCATCTGCAATGAGCGGGTTGATGTCGAGCTCGCATATTTCGCCATGGGCGGCGGCAAGCTGGCCGATGCGCACCAGTACCGTGGCGATGGCGTTAATGTCAGCCGGGGAATGGCCGCGATACCCTTGCAGCAGACGCCAGATGCGCGTCCGCTCCATTTGAGCGCGCGCCAGCGCCATGTTGAGCGGCGGCAGCTCCAGCGTGGTATCACCGAGCAGTTCGACGGCCGTGCCGCCCTGGCCGAACATGACAACCGGACCAAACACGCGGTCCACGCTGAACCCGACAATCAGTTCAATCGAACCTGGACGTTGTACCATCTCCTGCACCAGGAAACCTTCAAGACGCGCCTCTGGCCTGGCTGCCTTGATACGTTCAAGCATGGCGTACGCCTCGGCGCGCACTCTGTCAGGACGCGCTACATTCAGGACGACTCCGCCCAGGTCGGTCTTGTGCGTGATATCCCCTGATCGGATCTTGACTGCCACAGGACCGCCGATCTTGGCCGCAGCGGCTGCCGCGGCGTCTGGGTCGCTAACATAACGGGCGAGCGGTGCCGGAATACCGTAGGCATCGAGAACGATGGACACCTCTTCCGCGTCGAGCCAGCTTCGTCCGGCAGCCAGGGCATGGGCAATTGCCTCACGTGCCGCGCCCGTGTCGGGCTCGAACGCCTCGGCCCCGACTGGAGGCACCTGCATCAAGAGATCCTGATTGCGGCGATGACGCACGCGATGCATGAAGCCTTGCACCGCATCGTCCGGCGTGTCGTAGGTAGCTACGCGCGCTTGTGCGAACAGGCGTCGCGCCGGCGCCGCCCAGTAGTCGCCAAGCCAACACGTATAAACATTGCGGCTCATGCCGCGAAAAATGGCTGGACGGACCGTGTCGATCACAGCCTGAGCTGCCTCGGTGGGGCTTCCCAGTGCTGTCGGGCAGTTGAGCACGAGCACTGCGTCGACGGTGTCGTCGTCGAGCAGGATCTCCAGTGCCTCTGCATAACGACGGCCTGGCGCGTCACCGATAATGTCGACCGGATTGCCGCGGCTCCACGTCCTGGGAAGGACAGTTTCCAGTTTTGCGACCGTCGCTGGGGACAGGCTGGCAAGACGACCCCCCTGGGCGATCAGGGCATCCGTTGCGAGCACGCCGGGTCCGCCACCATTCGTCAGGATGGCCAGGCGATCGCCCAATTGTGGCTGCGTCAGAGCCAATGTCTCGACCGCATCGAACAACTCCGCCATCGTGTCGACGCGCAACATGCCAGCGCGGCGAAACGCAGCCGCGTAGACTGCGTCCGACCCGGCGAGCGCGCCGGTGTGTGAGCGTGCCGCCCTCCCGCTCTCGGCGAAGCGGCCAGCCTTGACCACAAGCACGGGTTTGGTGCGGGCCGCGTTCCGCGCCGCTGACATGAACTTGCGGGCGTGCGTGACGCCTTCGACGTAGAGCAGGATCGCCCGGATCGCCGGATCGATGGCGAGATAGTCAAGCATGTCGCCAAAGTCGACGTCCGCCATGTCGCCGAGAGAGACGACATGCGAGAAACCAATGCCACGCGGCTGCGCCCAGTCCAGCACCGCGGTGATCATGCCGCCCGACTGACTGACGAAGGCCAGATCGCCGGGCGGTGGGGCGACGTGGGAGAAGCTGGCATCCAGACTGATGCCGGGCACCATCACACCGACGCAGTTGGGCCCGACAATCCGCAGCAGATGCGGTTGCGCGGCGGCGAGCATCTGCTGCTGGAGCTGGCGGCCTTGCTCTCCGAGTTCGGCAAAGCCGGCTGAAATGACGACGGCGGCTTTGGTGCCACGTGCGCCGAGTTGGGCGATCAGGGCGGGCACCTGGTCGGGCGGGGTGGCAATGATGGCGAGATCGGGCGTCTCTGGCAGGCTTGCGATATCTGGATGGACGGGTAGCCCATCCAGACTGGCATGCTTCGGATTGACCAGATAAAGCGATCCCTGGAAGGCGCTCCGCCGCATGTTTGCAAGGGTAACCGTGCCAATCGCACCGATGCGCGACGAGGCGCCGACCAGCGCGACGGAGGTCGGGTTGAATATCTTGTCCAGATTGCGGATCGACATTCTTGCCGCACTCCTAGGCGCCGGTGGCTGAAGCATTCAACCGTTGGACCGACTGATCTGTGCACGATCCCGCTACCCGCCTTGGCGGCGCATTGACCCAAGTCAATAGCCCTGTGAGGCGGGCGTCCCCATGCCAGCCGGTCGGCAGGCTAACACGGTTGGCCGCCAGTCTGACGACATCCGGCGGCAAACCGGCGCAACTCTCCGAATACGGCCTGATCGGTGATGACGCGCGGCACTTTGTGCTGCCCTCCGAGCTGTCCCCGCCGCTTCATCCACGCAGCGAAGGTGCCGTGTTGGACCACTCCGACCTCCGCTGGCCTGAGCCCGAAGCCACCGGACCGATGGGCGCGATAGTCGTCATTACTGTGGCAAAGCGTCTCGTCGAGAGCTCGCGCGAAGACATCGATCTGCCGCTCGTCTGGCACCGGTTCGCTGAACTCAACGATGTAGAGGTGTCCACCACGTGCCTGTGTCGCGTCCGGAAAGACCGCGCCGACCGCAAAGTCGGCAATCCTGGCGTTCACCACATCTGCCGCCTGGCTTACGGCGGCTTCGATCTCTTCTCCCGTGAGGTGCTCCCCGAAGGCGGAGAGGAAGTAGGAGAGTCTGCCGGTCACGAGCAGGCGTGGTGGATGCAGATCCATGAACCTGACGGTGTCTCCCACGATGTAGGCCCATAGCCCCGCGCAGCTGCTGATCACCAGGGCGTAGTCCGCTTCGGTTCGCACATCGCCGAGCCAGCAGCGTGTCGGATTGCTGGCGTGAAGCCCGTCCAGGGGCACGAACTCATAGAACAGGCCGTTATCCACGATCAGGCGCATTCCCTCGCCCGGGTTCCTGTCCGCGACGGCAAAGAAGCCTTCGCTCGCCGGGTAGACCTCGCGGAGCTCGGCGTGCCCTCCCTGCAACAGCTCCGCGAACTGGCTCTGGTAGGGTGTGAAGTTGACGCCGCCATGCACCAGCAGCTCCAGGTTGGGAAACATCTGATGGAGCCGTCGCGACCGATCGGGTCGTAGCGCGAACAGCCGCTCGAAGAAAATGAGCAGCCAGCTCGGTGTTCCACTGATGACGCGGATGTCCTCGTCCAGGCAGGCGCGTGCCAGCTTCTCGACCTTCTCTTCCCAGGCGGAAATCAGGGCGAGATCGCGTGGCGGAAAAGAGTATGGCCGTGCCCACCACGGAATTTGGTTTGCGGCAATGCCACTGAGATCCCCGCTGCGAATCCTCGGTGCCTGTTCAATGAGAGCCGTACTGCCTCCCAGCATGAGGCTCTTGCCGCCCAGTACGCGGCTGCCCAGCCGGTTCGCGACATGGTGGACGATAATATCGATCGCGGCCCATGCATTGGCTCGGTTCAACTCCGAAGAACACGGTATGTATTTCGTGGTCCCACTGGTCGTGCCGGAGGTGAGGGCGAAGAATGGGATGGTACCGGGCCAAGTGCAGTCAACCAGTCGCGGGAATGTCGCTTGCCAGTAGGAAGCCCACATATCCTCGTAACGGCGCAGCTTCACGCGATCTCGAAAATCGCCAACGGTCCGGATGTCCGCGAAGCCATGATCGCGACCGAACCGCGTGCCGCTCGCCCGCCGCACGAGGCGCAAGAGCTGGCGTTGTTGTTCGGCAACTGGGTCCTGACTCGCGAGTTTTGCCAGGCGATGCCGCGCGTAGAGACGCAACAGGCCAGTTGCATCGAACGGCACCTGTCTGCTCACGGGGCGAGTTCCGTGCAGTGAGGGAAAGTGACGCGAGCCGTCTCGGGCCGCAGCGGGAGCACAACGTATTCGCTGCGCTGCCAGAGGGGAACCTGGTCGAGGAATGTCGTGCTGCCGAGCCAGCCATCCTGGCCACCCAACAACGCAAAGTAATTATGGTCAAGGTCAGACAGGTCAGAGATGTGGCGCGCGACCGACCCGTAGCGGCTGCCATGCCGCCTGTCGGTGAGTGTGTGCGCCGTCTTCATCAGCGTGTCCGAGGTGCCGGCGGCCGGCAAATCCGTGAAGCGCCAGGCCCGCCCGAGCACGGGCAACAGAGCCAACGGATGGCCCAAGCGCAGGCGGTGGCGGCTGCCCCATGTCTCGCGGGCACCGATCGCCTTCGCTGCGTTGCGCAGCGCAAGCCGCAATGCACGTTGCCTGCGTCCCGGGTCAGCAGAGAGGACATCATCCCAGATCAGCCGGCGCGTACCCCATGCCACGCTATACGCCTCGCGACGCCGACGGCTGATCAGAATGCGCGCCAGATGATGACAAAGCAGCTCGAAGGCGAGCGCGCCGCGCGAAACCCTGTCATAGCCCCCATTCCAGTTCGTC
This sequence comes from Acetobacteraceae bacterium, assembly GCA_041487355.1. Lineage (GTDB taxonomy): Bacteria > Pseudomonadota > Alphaproteobacteria > Acetobacterales > Acetobacteraceae > JAMXLO01. The sequence goes on from JBGPND010000212.1 coordinate 6,031, forward strand.
AGGTCAGCGATGAAGCCCCGTTCCCGAGCATTCCGACGTGCCATGGCGGGAAAGTCCAGCCACGCCAAAAGTTGGCGGCACTGCGCGAGCGCAGTCGTCCAGTGCACGTCGCATTGGATCTGCACGGCGGTCTCGACCGATATCTGCTCCGCCGCAGCCAGGAGATCGTCCAGGCGTTGCTTCCGATCGGGCGGCGAAAAGTGGCGCCCAATGAATGGACTGCCCTCTTGCGGCCTTTCGTTCGCCGAGGTGATGAAACCTTGGGATGGATCGGCGAGACAAGGCAGCTCGCTGCTGGTTGCTGGGGCGCCCCACCCGTCAGTTGGCTCCGGCATAACAGCCACGTCATCTGACGGAATGTTGCCTCGGCGCGGCATGTGCACGGCCATGAGCCGACCAATGCGGCCAGACTCGTCGGCGTACAGCATGTTCTGGCCAGGTACCGCGAATCCATCGAGCGCCGCACGGAATTCTGTCCAGTTCCGCGCGCGGTTGACTGCCAGCATAGCGGTGATTTCGTCACTAGGACGGTGGCCCATCCAGCGCAGCGCGAGCGTATCGCCGCTCGCAGACAGAAGCGGGATGTCGCTCACGACCGGCCCCCATTGGGTTTCGCGTATCCGGACTCTGCGACTGCGTCCCCATCGTACCGACAGCTCCTCTTCTCGCTGGCGAATTCCTGCGAGGGCTTCGGCTGGCACCGCAACGAGGTCGCTGCTGGCGGCGTGCAGGCTGGTGCCTCCCCAAGCGATCCAAGGATTGCGTCCAAGCGCAATGAAAGGCAGTCCTGGAATCATGAGCCCGACCGCGTGGTACGATGGCGACCTGATCACGGCGAGAACCCAGGGGTTGGGCAGGATGAGTGAAAGGTGCGGATCGCTGGCAATCAGCGGAGCACGCATCGCACTTCGCGTTGACGCGACGACAAACGAGTTGCTGCCGGACCGCAGTGCTGCGCCAAGAATGGGTAACAGCGCCGAACCGTCCCTGTCTGCATTCCCGTGATCCGTCCAGCACGGGAGGTTGTCGGCTTCGAGAAGCTTGCGCCAGAGCCGAGGCCAGTCCGCATCACCGCGAAATTTGAGCAATTGGAACCAGACGATCCAGTTGACATCGGCACTGACCAGCCGGCCAAGCGTTAAGATATCGGTCACGCTCCAGGGTTCGCGCCGAAGGCCGAACAGATCGAACTCCGGCGGAAGAGCCGCAGTCTGCATAAGGTAGTGGTTCAAGCCGCGCACGAACGCATCGAGCCACGCGCGTGTTGCCGGCGGCATTCCGACCAGTATCGCCGGGACAGCGCGGCCGAAATCGAGCGTGCGCAACAGCCGGTCCACCTCGACGCCGATCGAGCCGATCATCTCGGAAACGCGACCCTGCGCGAGACGGCGCATCAGCTCGAGCTGACCGAGGCGAAGATGCGCATGAACCATCCCAAGCGCGACAGCAAGGTCGTGATCAGTTTCGGCATTGATGAACGGGACGTGGTGCTGATTCCAACGAATCACCATCGACTTCTCCACTGGCAACTTCTTCCGGGGCAACATCGCGAGACGGTCCTCCAGCGTGAACACACGCCGGCGATGGACGGTATGTTTCGTCAGACAAGCAAGCAGTAACGTCAGCCCTACAAGCCTATCGAGGCTCACCACCGGCTCTCCGTCGTGTTCCTTGCTTTATTGCTGCGCGGCTATTCTGCACCAAGGTGCCCGCCGCTGTGCAGGCGAACGATGCTCGACATGACCTGCACGACCTCCGTATCGTCAAGCCGCGGCCGACAACGCGCACGGTTCCAGCACAGCAAGAGTTCCGTGGCAACATCTGGATCCATGCCGCGCCATAGCAGATGCCTGCAAGCGAGGCGATGGTGTTGTTCCGGGCACCTTCCTCCGCGCCTGCATTGAGCAGATCGCGCCAGTAGGCGCTCGGATGGCCGCGTCCCGCCCGGTGACGGAGCGCGAGGTTCAGTAGCCGGGATGGCAGTCTTGCGACCTGCGTCGCGCCGGGGCTGTGCCCGGGACGGCACTGGTAGATCGCGCCGGACGGGTGGCTCGATGGAGATGGGACGACCATGCCGCCATTGGCGCGGACGTCGATGCCGGGGGGCCAGCCCGATCCGGTTCGGCAGTGTCGCTGGTGGCAAAGCAAAGTAGAGATGGCGGCCGCCGCCGCCCATTCTTGCTTCCACTGTTGGCGGCAGTCTGCCAGGGCTTTGTTCCAGCCCGTGCAGACTTTCCTCGCCGCCATGGCGCGGGTCGATGTCGAGCACGGCAAGACCAGAGACACGACCGGTGACGATGCCGATATTGGCTTGCGGCCGTGTGCGGGACCATTCAGCCACTTCCACCTCGGTGGCGTAACGGTGCTGATATTCCTCCCAGCGGAGCAGCGGTGTTTTTGACCGCGGCCGGACCGGAATGACCGACCAGCTCCGCATGAGACAGTCCAGTGCTGCCTGGTGAGCCTCTGATGTCTGCATGTCTCGCGGCGATAGGACACCCTTGCCCCGACGTCAGAGTGCATGGCTGGGCAGCTAGCCGGCATTGACCCAGATCAATGACGCGTGCCGCGAAAGTTAGTCAAAATTTAATAGTCGCCAGTTCAGGAGGACCGTTACCTCATGCACCAAGGCGCGCCCGCATTGATGCCGCGGCACTTAACTGCCGCCATACAACGGCGATGGCAGCCGCGGACCTCGGCAGGCACTACGGCGTTTCCTGCTGCCCGTGCGGAACTTACAGAGTGAAGCGCGGCAACGTGAGTACGGTCTGGACTGTCACCGACCTTCTGAGGTCAATCGCGCTGCGCGGCCAGCATCCGGCTGTCATCGTATCCGGCGCGGATGGCCTCACTGTCCGGACATCCGAGGCGCTTGGACAGGGCTCTCTCGCCTTCGCGCGCGGGCTGCGACAGAAAGGGATCGGCCGTGCGGAGCCGATCGCACTCTGGGCGCCAAACAGCCCCGACTGGATCGTCGTGGCTCTGGGTGTCATGGCGGC
>JBGPND010000213.1:0-9022 GCA_041487355.1 Acetobacteraceae bacterium
CCCGAGGTGCTGGCCGCGTTCCGGCAGTTCCGCAACTTCGGAAACTGGTCCGATCCCGGCATCGCCGGCCAGGACTACACCACCTTCGTCCCGCGCTTCATGAAGGGCGAGATGGGCATGCTGCTGATGGGGGACTGGGCCGCGGGTATCTACAAGCGCGGCGGGTTCCAGGTCAGCGACTACCTTGTCGGTCCCGCGCCGGCCGATGATGGCAAGATCGCGTTCGACCTCAACTCCGACGAGTTCATCTTCTGGCAGAAGAAGGAGATCGAGTACCAGGAAGGTCAGAAGCTGCTGGCGAAGATCGTCATGAGCAAGGAGCTCGGCCCGCTGTTCTGCCAGATCACCGGCTCGATCCCCGTGCGCACGGATACCGACCTCACCGCCGAGGGCTTCAACGACCAGCAGCGCGAGGCGTCGCGCTCCATGGCCGAGGCCGCTAAGAGCAATCGAGTCGTGCTGAGCCTGGCGCACAACATGGCGCAGACCAACCAGATCACCGCCGCGATGATCGACGTGCTCACCGAGTTCCTGCACGACAATCGCATCAGCCCGGAAGAAGGCCAGAAGCGGCTGGTCGACGCGGTGGACAACGTTCGCTGACCGATGACCTGGCGCGAACGCTGGGACAGGGTCCTGCCGCATCTGGTGATCTGGCCACCAATCCTGGTGAGCTGCACCTACGTGCTGCTGTTCAGTGCCTGGACCGTATGGGTGTCGTTCACCCGCTCCACACTGATGCCGGAGTACAGTTGGGCCGGGTGGCACAACTATTCGGCGATGCTGGCCAGCCGCAACTGGCAGATCGCTTACACCAACCTGTTCATCTACGGCGGCTGCTTCGTCGTCTTCACCATGGCGATGGGGCTGCTGCTGGCGGTGCTGATCGACCAGCGCATTCGTGGCGAGAACATCTACCGCGCCATCTTCCTCTATCCGTTGGCGGTTTCGTTTGTGGTGACCGGCACGGTGTGGGGCTGGCTGCTCAACCCGACCATCGGCGTGCAGAAGCTGATGCATGATGTGGGCTGGAGCAGCTTCCGTTTCGAATGGCTGATCGACCGCGACATGGCGATCTATACCATCGTGATCGCCGGGGTCTGGCAGGCGTCAGGCTTCGCGATGGCGCTGTTGCTGGCCGGGCTGCGTTCGGTCGACGTTGATCTGTTGAAGGCGGCGCAGATCGACGGCGCCGGCCCCGTGCGCACCTATCTGCGCGTGGTTTTCCCGACGATCGGCCCGATTTTCATCGCCGTCCTGGTGATGCTGCTGCAGTTCGCGATCAAGACGTATGACCTGGTGGTGGCGCTGACCGCCGGCGGTCCGGGGCTTGCTTCCACGCTGCCGACCGTCGTGGTCTACGATTTCATGTTCCAACGCAGCGAACTCGCCAAAGGTTCGGCTGCCGCGGTCATGCTGCTCGGCTCGCTCGCCTTTGTGCTGGTGCCTTACGGGCTCTACCAGCGTTGGAAGCGGCGAAAGGCCGGCGCCTATGCCTAGAAGCCGCCTGCTGTCCCGCCTGGCGATCCATGCCACGCTGATCGCATTCGCCGCATTCTATCTCGTGCCGTTGCTGGTCGTGATGCTGAACTCGCTGCGCAGCACCGAGGATATCTCGCACGCCGGCGTCATCAACCTGCCGCACGAACTGGTCTGGAGCAATTTCAGCGAGACCTGGAGCAGTTACTGCATCGCCCAGCACTGCACCGGCATCCAGCCATACTTCTGGAACTCGATGCGGATGGTGATCCCCGCGACCATCGTCTCCACGCTGCTCGGCGCGCTCAACGGCTATTCGCTGTCGCTGTGGCGGTTCCGCGGCGACAAACTTGTGTTCGGCATCATGACACTGGGCGTGTTCCTGCCGGAACAGATGCGACTGGTCCCCTGGGTGATCGTGCTGCGCGACGTAGGATTGTTCAACACGATCAGCGGACTGGTGATGATCCATATCGTGCAAGGACTGAGCTTCACCACGCTATTCTGCCGCAACTACTACGTCTCCATCCCGCCCGATCTGTTGAAGGCCGCGCGCATCGATGGCGCCGGATTCTTCCGCATCTTCTGGCGTATCGTGCTGCCACTGTCACCGCCGATCCTGATCGTCACGGTGATCTGGCAATTCACCGGCATCTGGAACGAATATCTCTACGGTGTGACGTTCTCCTCCGGTGAGCACCAGCCGATCACCGCCGCACTGATCGCGCTCAGTGCGCGCTTAAGCGACGCGCCGCAATATGGCGAGCAGAGTGCCGCGGTGCTGCTGGCCGCCGCACCCACTCTGCTGGTCTATCTGTTCGGCGGCCGCTATTTCGTGCGCGGACTGACCGCGGGAGCGGTGAAGTAGCATGTCGGCACTTCGCATCAAGGATGTCTGGAAACGCTACGGCACCTTGCCTGTGTTGAAGGGCATCGATCTCGACATCGACAGCGGCGAATTCGCCATCCTGGTCGGCCCCTCCGGTTGCGGCAAATCCACACTGCTGAACATCATCGCCGGGCTGGACACGGCCAGCCAGGGCAGCATCGAGATCGGCGATCGGCCGATGAACGGTGTGGCGGCGAAGGACCGCAACATCGCCATGGTGTTCCAGTCCTATGCACTCTATCCGTCGATGACGGTGCGGCAGAACATGACGTTTGGCATGGAGTGCCGTCGCGTGCCGAAACGCCAGCAGGTCGAAGCGCTGAACCGCGTGGCGAAGCTGCTGCAGATCGAGGCGCTGCTGGACCGCAAGCCGTCGCAGCTATCCGGAGGGCAACGCCAGCGCGTGGCAATGGGTCGCGCCCTGGTACGCGATCCGCTGCTGTTTCTGTTCGATGAACCGCTGTCCAACCTGGATGCCAAGCTGCGCGTCGAGATGCGCATGGAGATCAAACGCCTGCACCAGCGGCTGGGCTCGACCATCGTCTATGTCACGCATGACCAGATCGAGGCGATGACGCTGGCCACCCGCATCGCGGTGATGAACCAGGGCGAGGTGCAGCAGTTCGCCGACCCCGACACGGTATACAACCGCCCTGCCAATCTGTTCGTCGCGCGCTTCATGGGCGCGCCGCCGATGAACACGCTGCCGGCGCGGCTCACTGCCGACGAGGATCGCGTGACAGCCATACTCGGCAACGGGGAAATTCGGCTGACTCTGCCTGGAACAACCGGTGCCGTCGGCAACTATATCGATCGCGAAGTGGTGCTCGGCATACGCCCCGAATGTATCGCCGAGCACAATCGCCGCTTCGAGGACGGAACCGTGACGATCGATGCGCTGGTGGAGATGACCGAGCCTACAGGCGCAGAGACGATCGTGCTGCTGCGCCTCGCCGGGCACGAGGTGCTCGGCCGCATCGCACCTGACATCAGGCTGCGGCCCGGCGAACCGGCACGCTTCTCACTCGATACGCGCAAGATTTGTTTGTTCGACCCGGCGACCGAGCGGCTTATCGCTTAGAGCATCATCGAACTGATTGAGGAGCGCTGCCATCGGCACTTCACTGTTGTCACCCCCGCGAAAGTGCGTGTGAATGAATCCATTCCCGTCCCAGTGGGGACTGTGGCCCCTGGGTCCCCGCTTTCGCGGGGATGACGATTCAATGGATTGTCATCTCCGCGAAAGCGGGGACCCAGGGGCTAGGCCCCCCGCCTACGTGGGGTGACGAATGGTATACGGGCGTTTCCAGTCAGCGAGACTGTGCTCTCGCCTGCGCCGCCGTGATCGCCGCCCACACGCGATGCGGCGTCGCGGGCATGTCGAAGTGGCGGATGCCGAGGGGTGCCAGCGCGTCATTCAACGCATTCATCGCCGCCGCCATCGCACCCACCGTACCGGCCTCGCCGACACCCTTCGCCCCAAGCGGATTCACCTTGGTCGGCACCTCGCGCGTCGTCATGCAGATGTCCGGCAGGTCGTCCGCCCGCGGCATCTGGTAATCCATGAACGACGCAGTCAGCATCTGGCCGGATTGCGGATCGTGCACGATCTGCTCGCCCATCGCCTGGCCGACGCCCTGCGCGACACCGCCATGCGTCTGCCCCGCCACCAGCATCGGATTGAGCACGTAGCCGAGTTCCTCGACCGCGGTGTAGCGCACGACCGCGGTCACCCCGGTGTCGGGGTCGATCTCCACCTCGCAGATATGCGTGCCGTTCGGGAACGTCACCGCGGTCGCCGCGAACTCGCCGCTTTCCACCAGGCCGCCCTCCTCGCCGGGCGGAATATGCGCCGGGTCGTGCGCGGCGCGCGCCACCGCGGCGAGATCGACCGAACGGTCCGTTCCAGCAATGGTGAAGCGGCCGGCGTCGAACGTCACATCGACCACCGCGGCCTCCAGCAGTTCCGCGGCGATGCGCTTGGCCTTCTCGATCACCGCATCCACCGCCAGCGACACCGCCGAGCCGCCGATGCACAGCGCGCCGGAGCCGCCGTTGCCCTTGCCGTATGGCAACTGGTCAGTGTCGCCGTATTCATACTGCACGCGATCCAGCGATACACCGAAACGCTCGGCGACGATCTGGCAGAACGCCGTCTCCAGCCCCTGCCCCACCGACATCGATCCGGACCGCAGGATCAGCGTGCCGTCCTCGGCCAGGCGCAACGTCGACATGTCCTTGGCGGGGCGCAGGAACGGGCCGCCGGCGACCTCGATGCAATTGCACAAGCCGATACCGCGCAGCTTGCCGCGCGCCTTCGCTTCGGCGCGGCGTGACTCGAAACCATCCAACTCGGCCAGGCCGGCGGCGGTGACCATGTTGCCTTCGAACTCGCCGCAGTCGTAGGTGAAGGTCAGCGCGGTCTTGTACGGCATCGCCTCGGGCGGGATCAGGTTGCGCCGGCGCAGCTCGTACGGGGTGATGCCGAGCTCGCGCGCGGCGACGTCGATGATGCGCTCGATCGTATAGGTCGCCTCCGGCCGTCCCGCGCCACGATAGGCCGCGGTGGGCACGGTGTTGGTCAGGATGCCGCAGGATTCGGCATACATCGCCGGGATGTGATAAACACCCGCGGTGCCGCCGATATTTCCGACCGGCCAGCCGGAACGGCCGGACACATAGGCGCCCAGATTCACGTCCCAGCGCAGCTTCAGCGCGGTGAACTTTCCCGCCGCATCCAGCCCGAGCTCCACGGTGATGCGCATCTCGCGCGCCTGCTCGTCGGTGAGGAATCCCTCGGTGCGATCGGCGATCCAGCGCACCGGACGACGCAGCTTGCGCGCCGCCCAGGCGACCAGCACGACCTCCTGATGCACCCCCGACTTCATGCCGAACGAGCCGCCGACATCCGCCGCCAGCACGCGGATCTCGGTCGGTGGAATTCCGAAGTTGCCGTTGGCCATGCCGTTGCGCAGGTTGAACGGCGACTGGTGGGAGGCGTGGACCACCATGCGACCGTCCTCGCCGAGCTCCGCCCAGGCACCGCGCGGCTCCATCGAGTTGGCGGTGACACGCGAGACGGTGAACTGCAACCGCGTCACATGCGCCGCGTTGCGCAGAGCTTCATCGGTCGCCGCGCCATCGCCGCGCTTCCACAGGAAACCGATATTGTCCGGCACATCGTCCCACACCGTGGGTGCGCCTGGCTTCATGGCGGCGATCGGATCGGTCACCAGCGGCAGCTCGCGGTAATCCACCGCCACGGCCTCGGCCGCATCTTTCGCGGCGCCGATGGTTTCCGCCACCACCATCGCCACCGGCTCGCCAACGAAGCGCACGCGGTCGGACGCGAGCAGAGCGCGGTCCGTCTTCGGCGCCGGACTGCCGTCGGGCCGCGGGAAACCAATGCCGCCGGGGATCGGCGCGACGTCCGTCAGATCCGCGCCGGTGAACACGCCGATCACACCTGGCACCGCACGCGCGGCGGTTATGTCGATGCCGCCGATCGTTGCGTGCGCGTGCGGCGAGCGGACCAGAACGGCGTGCAGAATGCCGGGGGGATGCGGATCGGCGGCGTAGTTGCCCTTGCCGGTCAGCAGCCGGACATCCTCGCGCCGGCGGACCGACCTGCTCTGCAACGTTGCCATCACTTCTTCTCCTCCGGCGGCACGACCACGTCGTCCGGCGGCAGCGGCGCGCCGCGCAACACGGACTGCATGTTGGTGAAGGCGTGGCGCGCGATGTCGGCCACCAGGTCGATGACGCTGCCCGCGGTGTGCGGCGTGACGACGACCTGATCGAGCCGGAACAGCGGATTGGCTGGATCCGCCGGCTCCATCGCGAATACGTCAAGCCCTGCGCCATGCAGCTTGCCACTGACCAGCGCGTCATACAACGCTGCCTCGTTGACGATGCCACCGCGCGCAGCATTGATGATCACCGCACCGGTCTTCATGCGCGCGATGGTCTCGGCGCCGATCAGTCCCTTGGTGGCCGGCGTCAGCGGCACATGCACCGAGAGGATGTCGCTGCGCGCGATCAGTTCGTCGAACGGCACCTGCGTGGCACGCAGCGCCTTTTCCGTCGCCATGTCGGCGCGGCGGATGTCGCTGTAGATGATCTCGACCTCGAACCCCGCGAGCCGATGCGCCACCATGCGCGAAACATTGCCAAACCCGAGCAGACCAACTGTCTTGCCGGAGACCTGATAGCATTGGGCGCGAAGCTGCGGGCGCAGCCACACGCCTTCACGCAGCTTGCGATCCGCCAGCGCCAGGCGGCGATACGTTGCCAGCATCAGCATCAGCACATGCTCGGACACGGCGCCGGCATTGGCCCCGAAGGTGATCGCCACCGGCACGCCGGCCGCGCGCGCCGCATCCAGGTCGAACTTGTCAACACCGATGCCCCACTTGTGCAGCAGCTTCAGCCGCGGCGCGGCACGGATCATCTCGGCGTCCACCGGGACGCTGGTCAGGATGAAGTCGGCCTCGGCAACCAGCGCCAGATGCTCGCGTCGATCCGCCGTCTCGGCGAACGCGATCGAGAAGCCGGCCGGCAGTTCGGACCGGATTTCGTCACGCACCCTGGCGTCCATCACGTCCAGGAATGCAACCCGATGGGTCATTCGATACCCCGTCCTCTGTTTCGTCACCCGCGCGAATGTTTCGTCATCCCCGCGAAAGCGGGGACCCAGGGGTGGGTCCCCCGCTTTCGCGGGGATGACGAGTGGTGTGCCGCATCTTGAGGCCGGCACCGTCAGCGGGCAACAATGGCGGGCAATCCCGGGAGGAACCCATGGCAGACGAACTGCGCGATATCCTGCGCAACCGCGTGAAGGAGAAGCTGGCGCGCGACGAGGTGGTGGCCTCGATGACCGTGCGCCTCACCCGCACGATCGAGATCGCCCAGATCGCGGCCACCGCCGGCTTCGACACGATCTACGTCGATGTCGAGCACAATACGTTCTCGATCGACAGCGTCTGCCAGATCTGCATCGCGGCGATGCAGTGTGGCATCACGCCGCTGGTGCGGGTTCCCGCCAACAGCCCCGAATTCATCTGCCGCCTGCTGGACGGCGGCGCGCTCGGCGTGATCGCCCCGCATGTGCGATCCGCCGCCGAGGCGCGTGAAGTGGTGAGCTACGCGAAGTTCCCGCCATTCGGCGAGCGTGGTGCCGGCGGTGCGCTGCCGCACTACCACTATCGCAGCTTCCCATCGGCCGTGGCGAACCAGGCGATGAACGACGCCACCATGGTGGTGGTGATGATGGAGACGGTCGCGGCATTGGAGCATGTCGAGGAGATCGCCGCGGTCGACGGCGTCGACATGCTGCTGATCGGCACCAACGATCTGTGCAACGAGATGGGGATCACCGGCCAGTTCGACCATCCCAATGTCCGCGATGCGTATCTGCGCACGATCGCCGCCTGCCGCAAATTCGGAAAACATGTCGGTGTCGGCGGGCTGGCGTCGCGTCCCGATCTGATGGCGGAATATGTGCGCCAGGGTGCGCGGTATGTGTCTACAGGCACGGATTTTTCGTTCCTGCTCGCGGCGGCGGCGGAGAAGGCGAAGTTCGTGCGGGAGATCAAGAGGTAGGCCCCCACCCCGACCCTCCCCCGCTGCGCGGGAGAGGGAGATCAAAAGCCCCCTCTCCCGCGCAGCGGGGAGGGTCGGGGTGGGGGGTACGTGTGCGAAAACATCCGCCTCCCCGCCACCGGCAGGCGCGCGGTCAGGATGGCGCCGGAACGTGATTCCGTGATGTACAGCGTGCGATTGCCGGCACCGCCATAGGCGATGTTCGTCGTCATCTCGCCGGTGCATGACTTGAGGTAGTGCAGCGGCTCGCCGATCCGGCTGAACACCCACACCGCTCCCACCGTCGGATGTGCCACGACGACGTTGCCAGCCTCATCGAGCGCCATGCCATCCGGTCCGGCGGCGAACAACTGCACGAACAGACCGGTGCGGCGATCGGGATCGTCCAGTTCGACACGCCACACCGCATTGGCCCGCGTCACGGCAACATACAGCGCCGTCTCGCGCTTGTTGAATACCAGCCCGTTCGGACTGGGCATGTTGGTCACCAGGCATTCGAGAATGCCGCCCGCGGTGAACCGATACACCCGCCCCGTCGGGTCCTGCAGACCGCTACGTCCCTGATCGGTGAAATACAGGTCGCCATTGGCGGCGAAGATCAGATCGTTCAGGCCACGAAACCGCTGGCCGACCGTCGGGCCCTCCAGCAACGTTTCGATGGTGCCCCGCGCAACGTCCAGCACCATCAGCCCGTTCTTGCGGTCGGCGATGAAGGCGCGGCCGTCGCGATGCAGCTTCAACCCGTTCGGTATCCCGTCGTATTCGACCAGCACCTCCCAGGCGCCTTCGGGCGAGATGCGATAGACCCGCCCGGCCTGGATATCGACGCAGAGCAGGTTGCCGTCGCGATCGAAGGATGGGCCTTCGAGGAAGCCAGCCCGTCTGCCACCCGACCCCTTCGCCAGATGCTGAGGCAGCGTCGCGAACACTTCGGTCTGCAACACCTGCGGCGGCGGGCCGAAATACATCGCACTCCTCCTTCAGATCACGCCTTCGGCACGCAATGCCGCGACGTCGGCATCGGTGCAGCCAATCCCGCGCAGCACCTCCTCG
>JBGPND010000214.1:0-8973 GCA_041487355.1 Acetobacteraceae bacterium
CGTCAGCCTTTGAATGGGCACTCCGCGGCGCGCGGGTTCCCCCTATGGACTACCGGCACAAGCCGCCATGCAGACGGGGGGGGCAATTTTGGACGCCGATGCGGGGTCAATTTTCAACGCCGGTTGACAGGGGCAAAGTCGACTGGCCCTGATGATACTGCATCAGCACGAAGCGGCGCAGGTCCGGGCCGAAATGGCCATCGACCCCCTCGGGCAGCGGAGCGACAATGGTCTGTCCGTCTGGTGTGACCCAGCGCTCGCGCCGGTAGCAGATCGCACGCACCGACAGCACAAGCTCCTGCACCAGATACGTCTCGTAGCCCTTGAAGCGTGACCCCGCCGGGGCCGCCACTTTCAGCACCTGGTCCTCGACGCTGACCCGAGGCCTGATCTTGCCGCGGCCACGGCGGTTCTCCTGCTTGCCCGACTTCGACGGCTCGGTGGCTTTCTCCATGCCGCTCGGTTTGATCGTTGGGCGGCCCTTCAGACCTTTCAGCCGCGCGATCTCCGCGCGTTGCTCGCTGACCACTTGCTCCAGTGCGGCGATCTTACCCAACAGATCAACCAGCAGAGCCTCAAGTTCTGATCGGCTCAGCCCGGATAAGTGCGGTGGCGGTGGCACATGCGCAGAGAATTGTACTTTCCCGCGTCGGGGGAATCCCCAAAATGCAAAGCGCCCGCGATTTTGCCGCTATTACGCCGAGACCCGAAAAAAGGCCGGGAAGGTGGTGAAGATGGATTAACCAAGCCGGACGGTCGGGCGCTTCACGTCTTCGGCACGTTCCTCTCCAGCTCGGCGAGCCAGGCGTTGGCGTTGCCGTCCGATGGTGCGCGCCAATCGCCGCGCGGCGACAGCGAGCCGCCCGCGCTCACCTTCGGCCCATTCGGCATCGCCGAACGCTTGAACTGGCTGAACGCGAAGAAGCGGCGCAGGAACACCTCCAGCCAATGCCGTATCGTCGCCAGGTCGTAGGCGCCGCGCCGCTCGGGCGGGAAGCCGGGCGGCCAGTCGCCCTTCGCCGCGTCTCCCCAGGCATGCAGCGCCAGGAACGCGATCTTCGACGGCACGCAGCCGTGACGCAGCGTGTAATACAGGGTGAAGTCCTGCAGCGCGTAGGGGCCGATATGCGCTTCGGTGCTCTGCGGCGTCTCGCCCTCCTTGGTCGGCACTAGTTCGGGGGTGATCTCGGTGGCGAGGATTGCGTCGAGTGTGGCCGGCACGTCCGCCGCGAACCGCTGCGCGCTGATCACCCAGCGGATCAGATGCTGGATCAGGGTCTTCGGCACCCCGGCATTGACGTTGTAGTGTGACATCTGGTCGCCCACGCCATAGGTGCACCAGCCGAGCGCCAGTTCCGACAGGTCGCCGGTGCCGATGACGATGCCGTTGTGGTGGTTTGCCAGGCGGAACAGGTAGTCGGTGCGCAGGCCGGCCTGCACATTTTCGAAGGTCAGATCGTAGACGTGTTCGCCACGCGAGAATGGATGGCCGATATCGGCCAGCATGCGTTCGGCCGCGGGACGGATATCCAGCTCCTGCCAGGTGACGCCGAGCGCCTCCATCAGCCTGATCGCGTTCGTCTTGGTGTGTGCGGAGGTGGCGAAGCCGGGCATCGTATAGGCAAAGATATTGCCGCGCGGCAGCCCGAGCAGGTCGAGCGCCTGGGCGCAGACGATCAGCGCCTGGGTGGAATCGAGGCCGCCCGACACGCCGATCACCACGCGCTTGATACCGGTCGCGCGCAGCCGCTGCGCCAGGCCGGACACCTGGATGTTGTAAGCCTCGTAGCAATCCTGCTCGAGCCGGTCGGCATCGGCCGGCACGAATGGATAGCGCTCGACCTTGCGTTCCACGCCGATGTCACCTTGCGGCGGGTCGAGCCGGAACCCGACGCGGCGGAACGCCGAGGGATTGCGCCGGCGGTTGGTATCGAAGCTGCCCATCTGCATGCGCTCGTGGCGCAGCAGGTCGAGGTCGATGTCGGCCAGGGCGAACTGGCTGGCCGAGGGGAAGCGCTCGGTCTCGGCCAGCGTCGCGCCATTCTCGAAGATCGATGCCTGGCCGTCCCAGGCGAGGTCGGTGGTGGATTCGCCGGCGCCGGCCGCCGCATAGAGATAGGCGGCGACGCAGCGGGCGGATTGCGAGCGGCACAGCAGGCGGCGCGTCTCGGCCTTGCCGATCGTGATGTTGCTCGCGGAAAGATTGGCGAGAACGGTGGCGCCGGCGAGCGCGGCCTGCGAGCTTGGCGGCACGGGGATCCAGATGTCCTCGCAGATCTCGGCATGCACGACGAGGCCCGGCACGTCCTCGGCGGCGAACAGCAGGTCGGTGCCGAACGGCGCGGTGTGCGCGCCGATGGGGATCTCGCCGCCCACCATCCCGTCGCCCACGACGAAATGCCGCGGCTCGTAGAATTCACGGTAGTTGGGCAGATGCACCTTCGGCACCACGCCGAGCAGCCGGCCGCGATGGATGGCGACCGCGGTGTTGTAGAGCGCACCGGCGTGGCGCAACGGTGCGCCGACCAGCAACAGCGGCAGCAGATCGGCGGAGGCGGCAACGATCGAGGCGATGGCATCCTCCACCGCGTCCAGCAAGGTGGATTGATGCAACAGATCGCTGATCGCGTAGCCGGAAATGCCGAGCTCGGGGAACACGGCGAGCGCCGCGCCGCGCTGGTGGCACTCGCGCGCGACGGCAAGGATAGCCGCGGCGTTTGCCGCCGGGTCGGCGAGCGTGCAGCGCGTCGAGCAGGCGGCGACGCGGGCGAAGCCGTGGCGGTAGATCGAGCGAAACTCAAGGGCCATTCGGCAAGGCACCCGCTTCTGTCACGCGCGCAATATGGTGCATTGCGGCGGCGGCGTCACCCGGCGGGGGAGGGCTATCGCATTTGGCATCAGCGCCTTGCGCGGGCGCCTGCGCGTCTTCGCGGGCCCAGTATAAAGAAGGAAGAAGGCATTTTTAACACGGAGAAGAAGATGAGGACGCACGGAGGTCACGGAGAAGGCATTCATGCGCCCCCGGGTCAAGCGCGCGGGGGTGACGAGTGAAAACACGAGCGGTGAAGACAGTATCAGGAGGCGCGGTGCGCGGACCTTCAGGTAATCGCCTGCCTTTCCATCATTCACTCGATTGCCCTGGGCATGCTTCGCGCGGCGATGAAGTGTCTTCCGGCGTGAAGCGCCAAGAAGGTTCTACTCCGTGGTCACCGTGGGTCCTCTCTTCTTCTCCGTGATAAATGCTTTCTTGCTCTGCTGACCATATGCGTCAGCGCTGCGGCGGGGGCTGTGACTGAGCGCCTGCGCCCTATCCGGCCGACGCGGGTGCGGGCGCGGTGTAGGGCACCAGGACGACGAGGGGATTGTGGAACTCGTTGAGATCATAGTACGGGATCACACCCTCCTCGATGGAGGGCGGTAGCGCCACGCCAGTCCCGAGCGCGGATGCGAGGGCGTCCTGCGCCTGGAATACGCTGTCTGCCGGGCTGCTGGCAGCCGAGGTCACCCCGGGCAAGCTGGGGAAGCTGATCCACCACGTCTTGCCGTCATCAGATGGCTCGGCGATCGCGATGTAGCTCTTCACCAGGATTCTCCTCAGCGCTGCGGCGGATATTCCCAGCCGGCCCCACGACAGATGGAGCGCAGTGTGCCGGGCTTGATGTCGCCCTTGTAGTTCGGCACCACGACTATGCGCCCGCCCTTCAGGAACAGCATGTGCGATCCCTTGCCCGGCCGCTCGATCCACCTCTCCACCGCAGCCGGTTCATCGCCTCGCGCGGCGTCACGAACCGCGTCTGCCGCGAGACAGCGCCGCGACGAAGGTCGTCATCGCAATCTGGTGTGGCGAGAGCGCGCGGGTCAAGGCGATTTACGCTACCGCCGCGGGCGCCATACCCTCGGTCGGCGCCGGTGCCCGGCCCGGCTCGCCGCCGGCCCGGTGGGCAAGCAGGGCCCTGCAGGCGGCCGCCGGCGACAGCCCGAGCGGCAGCAGCCGGCCGCGACGGGTCGCGCGGATGCGTTCGGCTGGGGCCCCGAGATCGAACGCCACGACGTCGAGCCCCGCCTGCCACATCTGCGACAAAGTGTAGCTCCAGGTCTCCGGCCACAACGCGGGCAGGAACCCCAGCTCGGCCTGCTGCGAGCGGATCAGCTCCACCGCTTCCGCCTCGTCATAGCGGCCGGTGATGTACACCACGCCGGTGTCCAGCAGGCGCTTGTCGTCGCAGGTGTGGCCGACCACGACGAATTCCAGCCCGAGGCGCTGCGTGGCGACATGACGGGCGCAGGCGAGCAGGTATTCATAGCCTTTCTCGATGCCGATCGCGCCGACAATGGCGATGCGCCGGCGCAGCCGGCTGATGCGGCGATCCGGCGGCGGCGGCAGCGCCGCATCGCTTTCCCACGCCGTCACGACGCAGGCGAGGCCAGGGAAATAATGTTGCAGCCGGCTCGCGACGTCCTGGCTCGGCACCACAACGCGGCGCGCCCCGCCCAGCACGCTGCGGGAACGCAGCCGCAGCCGTGACGGCCTGATGTCCTCTTCGATGTTGCCGCCGACATCCGCGTAGCAGGCTTCGCAGGTGGCGGCATCAGGCTCGCCGCAATAGCGCTTGTCGGCGCCGATCAGGGTGATGCGCGGGCAGACCCAGGCGTAGTCGTGCACCACGACGTCGTAGGGCACGTCGAGCGCATCTGCCAGCCCGAGCAATGCCGGGTCGTGCCCGATGAAATGATGCAGCTCGACCGAGACAGGCTTGTCCTCGCGCAGGAACCCAGCGAGGTCCGCCAGGCCAGCCTCGGTATTGAAGCGCAGATTGGGAAACGCCTCGTCGGAGCAGTCGGAGATCTGGCAACAGGTGCGGCCCCGCGGGTCGGTCAAGGGCGCAAGCACGATCGGGCGCATCCCCGACGCGGCGATTGCCTGGCAGCGCTCCGTCACGTGGCGCTTCACCCCGCCGGTGCGGCCGTGCGTGATCAGGATCACCGCACCCTTGCGGCTGCGCATGCCGCGCCAGCGCATCGCATCGATCCGGAAGCGCGCCGCGGCCAACGGGTCGGCTCGACGGAAGTCGCCGATCAACGCGTCATAGCCCGGGTGCAGCCGGTTCAGGATGGCAAGATTGCGCGCCAGAAGCTGCGCCTTGGCGCCGCCGAACGATGTGGTGCCGGCATGCGCCACGAACACGCCCGGCACCGCGACGTGGCGCCAGCCGAGATGGCGGGCGCGAATGCAGAAATCGTTCTCCTCGCCGTAGCCTTGCGCGAACAGGTCCTCGCGCAGCAGTCCGACCTCGCCGAGGCAGTCGCGCCTGAGGTACATGCAGAACCCGTGCGCGGTCGGCACATCCACCACGCGGCCCGCATTGGCCCGGCGCGCGAGGCGATCCAGGCAGATGGTGGCGGCTTCATCCGGGACAGGATTCGGTCCGTCCTCGCGCGGATACGCGAATATCGTCGCGTTGTTGGAAAGCGGCGTCGCGGTGCCGATGTCGGGCGCGCTGTACGCCGCTTCGGCCAAACGCTCGATCCAGCCCGGCGGCACCAGCGTGTCGCTGTTCAACAGGATGACGTCACGGCCCGCGGCGGCGCGGATGCCGGCATTGGCGGTGGCTGGGAAGCCGCGATTTGCCGGCTGTCGCCGCAGGACGATGCGGCCGCATTCGGCGAGCCCACGCAATTCCTCCATCAGCGCCGTCTCGGGCGAAGCATCCTCGACGACGATGCAACGGGCGCCAGGCGGCAGCGAACCGAGCACGCTCCCGATGCAGGCCAGCATCTGCTTGTGGCCGCGATAGACCGGAATGACGACATCCACCCCGGCAGCCCGGACGGCACGCCTGGCGACCGGGTGCACGCCCATGATGTCGGCTGGCACCGCCGGCAAACGCATATCGACCACGCGCGTGATCGCGCGCGACGAAGCGGGGAACAGCCGGCGTGCCAGTTCGGCCGCGCCGGCCGCGCTGCGCCGGTCTGCCAGCGGGTCGAGCGGGCTGCCGTAGAGGTTTCCGCCGCTGGCATCCAGCACGGCGATCGGAGCGGCGAGCCCGCGCAGGTCGGCAGCCGGTATGGCGAACCGCCGTGGCCTTGCCAGCGGCTGGGTATGGGGAACGTCGGGTGCAGGATCGTTCGCCACGATGCGAAGCGTTGTGCCGCTGGCGTCCCGCACCGTAAGCGCCGGCGCGCAATCCGGATCGTGGCGGAACCACGCCCAGCCGGTCAGTCCGCCATCCTGCGCACCGACGAAGCCTTCCACCTGGCCGATACTGGCGGCGTCGAGCGGGCTGCCGAACAGGTGACGCCCCTTGAGGCAGACACCGATCCGGCTGGCCTCTCGCCATGCCTCGGGAAGCATGTATACCGCCCGCTGGCTGTCCATGTCGCGGCTGCGCCGGCGTGGCCGCGCGGCAATCGGCGATCCGTCGAGCAGGATAACGACCCGGTTCATGTCAGCCGATGGATCGAGCAATGTGACCCGCAGCCTGCCGTCTGCTGACAAGCCGCACCAGCCGACTTCGCCATGGCCAAGGGTGATCGCGTCGTGCAGCCGAAGGTTCACCGGCCCGCGAACATAGCCGTGGCGCGACAACAATTCGCGCAGATCCTGCGCGGCCAGATCATGCAAGCCTTGCCGATGACGAGAAGCGGCAAGCCCGAGCCACGCCTCCTGCACGTCGTCGCGCCTGGCAATCAGCTCGAAGGCCTCGGCGGCGCGCGGATCCTGCTGGCTGAGACGCATGGCAGCGATCGACAGAACGATCTCGCTGTCCGTCGGGGCAAGGCGCCTGGCATATTCATAGTGCCGCAACGCTGCCTGCGGATCGCCGCGTTGGGCTGCGGTCACCGCACGATCGCAGGCCTCCTGCACTGATGCGCCGCGCTCGTGCATCACCTGGCGTCGATCCTTTCGTCCCGGGCCACAAGGACAAGAATCTCACGCGCGCTGTTAATGAACCCTTACTGGGCCGTGCCGAACTGGTGGAAGTCCATGAAGCTCAGGTCGACCTTGTCCCTGAATGTCTCCGGAGAAAACGCCGACAGCGTGGCGAGCAGGACTTCCAGGTCGTGCCGCATGAGCGGGTCGCGGCCGCCGATCGCATCGAGGGTTGCGCGCACGGCATGCGCGTAGCCCTCGGGATGGCCGACCAGCAGGCTGCCGAGCTGGCTTCCGTACTCGCTGTCCCAGGACCATCGTCCATCGAGAATGGCACGCACCGCACCGAGCTTGGGGCCATGGTAGTGCAGTATGGCGATATCCTCGGCCGGTCCCCAATACGGCTTCCAGTTGAACCTCGGGTCGAGCCGATCCCATGCGCCGCGGTAGAATTCGTTGTAGGCGATCTGGTCCCTGTGGCTCGGTCCCCTGCACTCCATCATGTCGAGTGCATAGGCGATGAACCGCTCGAAGTCGGCCTTCAGCGCCGGCACGTTGATGACCATCACGCCGGTGTTGACATAGTTCCAGTTGTCCTGGCGGAACTCCGGCGCGCAGGCGAAGCAGGCAGGCCGCACGTCGCCCAGCTTCGGATCGGACATGAACACCACGTCGCAATCAGTATAGAGGACGAACTGGTCGGTGTTCTCCAGCAGGCAGATCATCGAGCGCAGCCAGTGCCCCAGGAGTGCGGTGCTGTAGCGCCCGCGCGCCTCCAGCTCGGCGATGCGTTGCTCGAATGGCGGATGCACGGTCAGGACCCGCACGCCATGCGATTCCATCCAGGCGGTGAGAGCGCATGGCTGCCCAGCATACAGCAGGGTCGGTTCGAGGGTGGTCCTTTGCAAAGCGGAAAGCGTCGCCAGCCTGGCGTGCCAGCCGACCTCACTTCTGGCACCGGCTTCGTTGATCGCGAAATACCACTTCACCAGAATGACTCTTCCGTCCGCATATCGCCGTGATCGCCCGAGCCAACGCGCGGGTGTTCGGCCGATCTTGCGGTCGCTTGGCTTTATCAGTTGTTAACCAGGCGCTGGCCAGCCTTGCGCGTGTTGTCCACGACGATGCGCGGGGACGGGAGGTCGCCTGACAGGCGGCGGATCGCGTCCGCCAGGGCCGCCTGCGTCAGCGGCTTGGCCACTACCGGAAATTCGGCGCCGGCCTCGGCAAGCGTGTCGCTGTAGCCGGACACCAGCACCATCGGCAGTTCCGGATAGCGCCGGCGAACCTCGCGGGCGAGCTGCAGGCCGTTCATGCCGTCGGGCATGACGATGTCCGAGATGACGACGTCGATGAATTCACCCTCAGCCCTGAGCCGGTCGAGTGCCGCCTGCGCGCGGTTCACCGTCTCAACGACAGAGCCGAGGCCACGCAGCATCTCGACGGTGATCTCGGCGACTTCGGGATTGTCCTCGACGAGCAGGATCCTGCGGGCGCCGAGACCGGGTGCAACCGGGTGGGGCAGGGCTTCCGTCGCCGCACGATCCACCTGTCTGGAAGTGCGTGGCAGATGGATGCGAACGCAGGTGCCCGTCCCCGGCTGACTCTCCAGTTCTATCGCGCCACCCGACTGCCGCACGAAGCCGTAGACCTGGCTCAGGCCGAGCCCGGTGCCGCGACCGACGTCCTTGGTCGTGAAGAAGGGCTCGAAGGCGCGGGCAGCGACGTCCGGAGACATGCCGTGGCCGCTGTCCGTCAGCGTGATGGCGACAAAGTCGCCGCGGAGTTCCGGTGCGTCCGGCAGTTCGTCGGCGAAGACCTTGACATTCCGCGCGGTCAGCTCGAGCCGCCCGCCATCCTGCATCGCGTCCCTGGAGTTCACCGCCACGTTGAGCAGGGCGATCTCCAGCTCGCCTGGATCGATCTCGATGGGCCACAGATCATCGGCAATCTGACAGTGGAACTCGATATCGTCTCGCAACGACGTCTTCAGCAGCTCGACCAGGCGTGGCATGTCGGCTCCGAGATCGATCGGCTGCGGACAGAGCAGACGCCGCCGTGAGAAGGAGAGCAGGCGCTGGGTCAGTTCGGCGCCACGC
>JBGPND010000215.1:0-8899 GCA_041487355.1 Acetobacteraceae bacterium
CCGAACCGGCATTGGGTTTCGCGGTCACCGGCCTGGCCGATCCGGCGAAGCTGCTGCGCAAGTCGGGGCTGCGGCCGGGCGATGCGCTGGTGCTGACCAAGCCGCTCGGCACCGGGATCGTGCTGGCCGGCCACATGCGCGGTCTGGCGCGCGCGGCCTGGTTGCAGGCGGCGATCGCGTCCATGCGAACGAGCAACGCGGCGGCGTCGCGGATCTTGCGGGAGTTTGGTGCGGTCGCGTGCACCGACGTGACCGGGTTCGGGCTGGCGGGGCATTTGCTGGAGATGCTGCGTGCGTCGCACGTCGGCGCGGTGGTGTGGCCGGATCGCGTGCCGGCGCTGCCGGGGGCGCTGGAACTCGCCGCGCGGGGTGTGGCGAGCACGCTGGCGGTGGAGAACCGGAGGTTGTTGCCGGGTGCTGGGACGGATGCCCGCACCGCGTTGCTGCTCGATCCACAGACTTCCGGCGGGCTGCTGGCGGGGATCGCGCAGGAACATGCCGATGTGTGTATCGCGGCGTTGCGCGCGGCGGGGATCGAAGCAGCGATCATCGGCACAGTCGAACGCGGCGCCGCTGCGATCCGGCTCGATACCGGATAGTATATCGCGTTCAGAAAACCACGGTCGCACTAGCAGAGCAAAACCCGGTGCGGGCGCGGAATTCAAGAATCGAGAGACAAAACCGAAGCCTGAAAATCATTGGGTTTTTCTGTTGCATAAATCTGGCGCAACGAAGCTCCCATAACCGCTACGCGCGCGTCGTAACAGCGCCGGTTAGATGGCGCGTTGGCTGTTTTGTGAGGTGGTGAGGACGCCGATACCGGGAACAGTCGATATCGGCGTTCATTCTGCCAGTCAGGCGGAAAGCGCAACGACGTTAGTTGGCGTCCAGACGGCTGGCTCTTGGGATGATACCACGTGTTGGGGCGGCGCCAGCCGGCAGGAGGGTGTTGATACGAAGGTGGACGTCCTCAGAGCCACGTTCACTGTCTGCGAAGCAATTTTTCTCCGACATATGAAATTGTGTCATCAGACGGATTGTATAAGATCACGCCATACGGCGAGCGTATCATCAGAATATTGTCCTTATATGGGCCAATATAAGCGCCCGGAAACGCACATGCTGAGCATGTTACTTGGACCAAGTATGTAGCGTCCTGCTTTGTTATAGTCATCCATACCTCCTGCCCCGGCATTTCCCACCTGCCTTCCGGGGATGTCGCCAGTGCGGGAGTGGACACCATGATTAGAATTGCGACAACCAACACTCGCGAGCGCATCGTTCATCCCTTCAAATAGTCATTCAAATCTGCGCCCCCGAAGCGCAGAATCGTGATACCAGACAGGTCCACCGGCAAGGCTACTTCAATAGCTTTCCAATCCGCAAGGTGGGACCGATACGGCCGTTTGCCCTGCTCCACGCGGTCGAGCCACGCTACGCACTCCTGCCCGATGCGCCGGTGTATCAGTTCTCAGTAGAGCCGTGGGTTCTGAGGTTTGAAGTAGCCGTGGTGCCGATAGGTTCGCCGCCGTTTACCTCGGTGCAGAAGGTCTCCAGTTCTGGGCCGGTCATGTGCTAAGAGTACGCCAGACGGGTGGGATGTAACGCTACCACTGGGAGCCACCATGACCGACGATGTGAGGGAGTTGTTTGAGGAGTTCGACGCCTTGAACGCAAACGTCTGGGAGTCGAGATACCAGTTTTTCCTCCTAAACCTCCGTAGATGGTTTGCTTTCCTCGATGGCAATCCGCCAATAGCACGCATCGTTCTGCAACAGCTAAATGCGGAGCTTGAGTTCGACGGTTGGTATGAACGTTGCCTGGAAACCATGGGAGGCATGGTGGGAAGTGGCACACTGCATTGGCCTGATGACCCGCGTCAGACACTGGCACTGCAACTGATGCTCTTTCGCAAATTCGATCGCAAGGACATGACGCCCTATGATTTCTGCTCCCACTTCCTATATTCCGAAAACGACTACGATGTGATGATCCATGATCTGAGCACGCAACTCTTTCGGCCTATGGTTGGCGATCTCCGCAGGTACTTGCAACGGGCACTACGCGAGGCA
Organism: Acetobacteraceae bacterium; assembly: GCA_041487355.1. Classification (GTDB taxonomy): domain Bacteria; phylum Pseudomonadota; class Alphaproteobacteria; order Acetobacterales; family Acetobacteraceae; genus JAMXLO01. Next base: position 2,073 of record JBGPND010000215.1, read on the forward strand.
CCCAGGCCATTTGAATTTGAGGCCGACACGGCACCTGCATCGGACAGGGTGGTGCGCCTTGACCACAATAGCGCCGAGTACATCGAAGCTGTTGATGCCGTGCAAAAGGTCGAAGAAGCGCTTGAGCAAGCCAATGATTATCCCGATCAGGAAGACAGAGAACAGCGAATTGCAGAAATGTCGGCCGGCAGGCGGTTGTTTATGGCGGTTCGCGTGCGCGTAGATGTCGTTGTCGGTTTGCTAGGACGGGGGCTTGCATGGCTGGCGACCCAGTTTGCTGGGCAAATTATTGGGAAGCTGGCCGACCTCGCATGGGCTGCTATTCGTGTGCTTCTCAACCTTTGAAACTGATCGGCCGGCCCCGTGAGCTCTCTTTACCGGAAAATCAGTGAATCTTTTTGGTTCGCCAGACGTAGAGCGGGGCAACCGCATCAGGAGGAATCCAACCGTCTGGCCAACACCGCTCATCCCGCGATGTGATTCCCGGTAACCAAACTGTGCCGCGCGTCGAAACCCTAAATACCTGCCCGGTATCCTCTCGCGGCGCGACCAACGGTTCAGCCTAACCCGAACCGGAGCGGCGGGATACGCTTTGCTTTTCCGCCTTACGCAACTTCGAGGGCACGCCCCATGCATCAGCATCGCATCGCCTCCATCAGCATAGCACCTCATGGCGATGCCGCGCGCGCCCAGTGCTGTGGTGCGCCCCGGCATCCCCAGACGTGGGACCGGCTACGAGTCCCGCCTTGACACCGTGTCCACGAGAACCCCGTCTCGGACGCCACCAATTCCCGGCTCCGCCCGCCGCCGTTTGACGCCGTGTCCACGAACCCTGTTTCGGCCAGGGGTTGAATCGACGCCATGTTCTGTTCCCTCTATGTTTCACGTGAAACACCCTTCGGCATCGAACAATCCGTCCGGCCACCGCTTGGTGATCCGCCACCCAGGCGCTACCACTCGCCTCTAATCACATATCGCCAATCGGGACCCGCAGCATGACCCGCCACCATCGCATCGCATCCATCCCAGCCGACGGCATCGGACCCGAGGTGATCAGCGCCGGCCTCGAAGTGCTGGACGCGGTGGCTTCCCGCGACGGCGGGTTCAAGCTGACCATCGACCACTACGACTGGGGCTCCAACTGGTACCGCAAGCACGGCAACTTCATGCCGGCGGACGCCCTCGCCTGGCTGCGCACCGCCGATGCGATCTATTTCGGCGCGGTCGGCGATCCCGACATTCCCGACCACGTCACGCTGTGGGGCCTGCGCCTGCCGATCTGCCAGGGCCTCGACCAGTACGCCAATGTCCGTCCGACCCGTATCCTGCCCGGCATCACCTCGCCGCTGCGCGACGTGGGGCCGGGCGACCTCGACTGGGTGATCGTGCGCGAGAACAGCGAGGGCGAATACTCCGGCCACGGCGGGCGGGTGCATCGCGGCCTGCCGGAGGAAGTCGCGACCGAGACCGCGATCTTCACCCGCCGCGGCGTCGAGCGGATCATGCGCTTCGCCTTCGACATCGCGCGCAGCCGCCCGCGCAAGCTGCTCACCGTCGTGACCAAATCCAACGCCCAGCGGCACGGCATGGTGTTCTGGGACGAGATCGCCGGCCTGGTGTCGCACGACTATCCCGACGTGACCTGGGACAAGGAACTGGTCGATGCGATGACCATGCGCATGGTGCGCAAGCCGAGGACCATCGACACCGTGGTGGCGACCAACCTGCACGCCGACATCCTGTCGGACCTCGCGGCGGCGCTGGCAGGATCGCTCGGCATCGCGCCCACCGGCAACATCGATCCGGAGCGGCGCAGCCCGTCGATGTTCGAGCCCATTCATGGTTCGGCGTTCGACATCACCGGCAAGGGCATCGCCAACCCGGTGGCCAGCTTCTGGACCGGGGCGATGATGCTGGAGCACCTCGGCGAGAAGCCGGCGGCGGAGCTGCTGATGCGCGCGGTGGAGCAGGTGTGCGCCGCAGGCGTGCTGACGCCGGATCTCGGCGGCAAGGCGACGACGGCGGAGGTGACGCGGGCGGTGTGCGACGCGGTACGCGGGATGAACCGCTAGCCGGACATGGCGACCGCAGGCCAGGGTCCGCCCTTTGCCGATACGGCGCTGCCCGCCGAGGAGCAGGCGCTGCTGGACCAGGCACGCGCGCTGATCCCAGCGCTCGCCGAACGTTCCCGCGCGGTGACCGCCGCGCGTGATGTGGCGACAGAGACGATCGCGGACTACCACCGCGCCGGCATACTGCGCGTGCTGCAGCCGCGCCGGTTCGGCGGCCACCAGCTCCGCTTCTGCCTGTTCTCCCGCATCGTCGAGACCCTCACCGAAGGCTGCGCGTCATCTGCCTGGGTCTACGCCGTGCTGGGCGAGCATCAGTGGATCATCGGATCGTACCCGTTGCAGGCACAGATCGACGTGTGGGGCGATGACCCGCTCGCCGTGGCGTCCTCCTCGCTGGCGCCGCGCTCGGTGGCGGAGCGCGCGGCCGGCGGCTGGCGACTATCCGGACAGTATTCATTCTCCAGCGGCAGCAGCCACGCGCGCTGGGCGATCATCGGCGCCTTCCTCGACACGGCCGGCGATCCGCGCAACATCGGCTATCTGCTGGTGCCGTTCACCGAGATCGAGATCATCGATGACTGGCATGTGCTGGGGTTGGCCGGGACCGGCAGCCGCTCGCTCCTGTTGCGCGACGTGTTCGTCCCCGAGCATCGCTGCGTGTTGCTCGCGGATCTGATGGCAGGCACACCGCCTGGCGCGCTGGTGCATCCCGACTACAAGCTGCTGCGCGCGCCGCGGGGATTGCTGGTGAATTATTCGCTGCCGCCGGTGTCGATCGCGCTTGGCCGGCGAGCTTTGGCGGTGGCGATCGCGGGCTTGCGTGGGCGCGTTTCACGCGGTGTGACGCAGGTGGCGGTCAGCGAGTTCGTGCAGATGGCTGTGGCCGAGGCAGCCGCGGCGATTGATGCAGCGACGCTGACCATGCGGCACGGGCGGCAGGTGGCAGAGGATCTGGTCGCCTCGGGCGAGTCGATCGCGTCAGAGATGGTGCTGCGCGCGCGGCGCGACATGACATACGCGCAACATCAGGTGCGATGGGCGGTGGAACGGCTGGTGGAGGTATGCGGGTCGCGGTCAGTGTATGACGCCGATGCGCTCGCTTCGATCAGGCGCGACATTCTGACCGTGCTGACGCATCATGTCGCCAGCCGGCAAGCGGCGATGGGGGCGTGGGGACGGTGGGCGCTGGTGGCCGAGGTCGAGTGGCAGGCCGAGAGGACATAGCACTGAGGATGCGGTGATGCGTCGCGTCCGCGAATTGGTGGGCGTCCTGTGCGTCCTGGCTCTAATGGGTTTGGGTTGCTGGGTATGGTGGGCGGTGTTTGCAGCAGCACGCGAGTTTGCCGCCGAGAACCAACCGCCCTAGCCCATCTTTACCATCCGCCAAAACAAACTTCGTATTATCAATATGTTGCGGCCGGATGTTGCGGCCGGGATTTTGGTCGTATGGCACTACAAGCCCGCCACCCCGGTCTCAAACGACGAATTTCTGCATCCCTCCCGGTGAAGCATCGATGGCGAGCGCCTGGTAGATCGCGCGCAAAGCCGGCTCTGCGACGGTGGCCTTCCGCACATGCAGAGTGCGGCCATCGCGCTGCCGGAAGGTCGCGGTGACCCGTTGGTGCACCGACAGGATCTCGCGCAACCCGGTCCAGGCCTGCCCTCGGGCTTGACCCGAGGGACAGATGCTGGCCAAGCAGCTTCAGCCGGTAGCGGATCGCCTGCACCAGTTGATACGCCAGCACGGTGATGAACAGATGCCCTTCGGTGCGGTGTTCCTTGTGGTGGAACACCGGCCGCAGGCCCAGCTCCGACTTGAGGCCGCGGAACACCGCCTCCAGATCGGTGAGCATCGTATAGGTCTGCCACAAGCGCGCCGCATCCCAGCCTGTCTGGTTGCTGCGCAGGCAATAGACCCCTGGATGCGTCAGCATCGACCCCTCGACCGGGGTCTTGCGCCAGGTGAGGGCGACGGCCTCGGCCCCCGCTCGGGGCAGGCTCTGGATCGCCAGGACGTGCCGCCCGGCGCAGGCCGCGCCGGTCCGATCAGACCAGCCATCGACGAGCTTCGCGGCCGTCACCTTCGGGCTGGCGAAGAACCGCCCAGCCCGCAGCTCGCCCCTGCGGCTGCCGCCCAGCCGGCCCACGGGTCCGGCCCAGAGCCTGCCCTCGGGCGGGGCCTTCGGCCGGACCCGTGGGCCGGCCCGAGGACAGGCTCCGGCAAACCGTCTTGCGCACGACCATCCGTTCGAGGATCGCACCCCCCCTTTATCGAGGCGCAGATCTCCGAATGACCCAAGCGACCAGTCCATGGCGGCTCCTGTGCGTCGGTTGCCGCAGGAAAGCGAATCGTACCCCCGCCACGTCGGGCAAGGGGAAAAGCGAGAACGCTCCGTTCTCGACATTACTTGTGTGCATGCCCTAGCGCGAAGGCGGGGACAAGCTTCGCGGGGGTGACGAGTGACTTTCAGGCGTTCACCCGATTACCCTGCATGGTCGCCGTCCCTCGCTTGACTTGCCCCCGACCCGCCACTAGGTTCCGCCCCCTCGGCTGACCCACCAAGGCTTGATCGGGCGGCCGTCGTTTGCAGGCCGAAGTCGCGTGCGGCGCCGCCTCCGGAATGACCGGCGGGCCCAGGCCGTGGGCTGAAGGACCCCGCAGGGTGGGATCTCCCAGCCGGCGGGCTATGCCTGTCAAGGACGGTCGAACCGACGGCAGGGGCCGGCGGAACGGAATGAAAGAGGCTCCATGCCGACCATCAATCAGCTCATCGCCAAGGGGCGGGAGCCACAGAAGACGCGGAACACGGTGCCGGCGCTGCAGGGCTGCCCGCAGAAGCGCGGCGTATGCACGCGCGTCTATACCACCACGCCGAAGAAGCCGAACTCGGCGCTGCGCAAGGTGGCGAAGGTGCGCCTGACCAATGGCTACGAGGTGGTGTGCTACATTCCGGGCGAGGGCCACAACCTGCAGGAACACTCCGTCGTGCTGATCCGCGGCGGGCGCGTGAAGGACCTGCCGGGCGTGCGGTACCATATCCTGCGCGGCGTGCTCGACACCCAGGGCATCGCCAAGCGCCGCCAGCGCCGTTCGCTGTACGGCGCCAAGCGGCCGAAGTAGGGGGAAGCGCGATGTCCCGCCGCCGCCGCGCCGTCAAACGCGAGATTCTGCCGGACGCCAAGTTCGGCGACGTCGTGATCAGTCGCTTCATGAATGCGTTGATGTACGACGGCAAGAAGTCGGTCGCCGAGGGCACCGTGTATGGTGCGCTCGACGTGATGAAGCGTCGTGGCGGCCAGCAGGCCGACCCGGTGCGCATGTTCCACGAGGCGCTCGAGAATGTGAAGCCGGCCGTCGAGGTGCGTTCCCGCCGCGTTGGTGGCGCCACGTACCAGGTGCCGGTGGAGGTCCGCACGGAGCGGCGGCAGGCGCTGGCGATCCGCTGGATCATCGACGCCGCGCGCAAGCGGGGCGAGCACACGATGGAAGACCGGCTTTCGAACGAGCTGCTGGACGCGGTGAACAATCGCGGTTCGGCGGTGAAGAAGCGCGAAGACACTCATCGGATGGCGGAGGCGAACAAGGCCTTCAGCCATTACCGCTGGTAGGAACCCCAACCGGGAAGCTCGGAGACAACGACGATGGCCAAGGCGAAATTCGCGCGCACCAAGCCGCATTGCAATGTCGGCACGATCGGTCATGTGGACCATGGCAAGACGACGCTGACGGCTGCCATCACCAAGGTGCTGGCGAAGACCGGCGGCGCCACGTTCACGGCATACGACCAGATCGACAAGGCGCCGGAAGAGAAGGCGCGCGGCATCACCATCGCCACCGCACACGTCGAATATGAGACGCCGAAGCGCCACTATGCGCATGTCGACTGCCCCGGCCACGCCGACTACGTGAAGAACATGATCACCGGCGCGGCGCAGATGGACGGCGCGATCCTGGTGGTCTCCGCCGCCGATGGCCCGATGCCGCAGACCCGCGAGCATATCCTGCTCGCCCGCCAGGTCGGCGTGCCGGCACTCGTCGTCTACCTGAACAAGATCGACATGGTGGACGATCCCGAGCTGATCGAACTCGTGGAGATGGAACTGCGTGAGCTGCTCTCCTCGTACCAGTTCCCGGGAGACGACATCCCGATCATCAAGGGTTCGGCGCTGTGTGCGCTGGAAGACCGCGAGCCCGAGATGGGCGAGAAGTCCATCCTGGAGCTGATGGATGCGGTCGACAGCTATATCCCGCAGCCGGTGCGCGCGACCGATCGTCCGTTCCTGATGCCGATCGAAGACGTGTTCTCGATCTCCGGCCGCGGCACGGTGGTGACCGGGCGTATCGAGCGCGGCGTGGTGACGGTGGGCGACGAAGTCGAGATCGTCGGCATCCGCCCGACGCAGAAGACCGTGGTCACCGGCGTGGAGATGTTCCGCAAGCTGCTGGATCGCGGCGAGGCGGGCGACAATATCGGCGCGCTGCTGCGCGGCACCAAGCGCGAGGAAGTCGAGCGCGGCCAGGTGCTGGCAAAGCCCGGCTCGATCACGCCGCATACCAAGTTCAAGGCCGAGGCCTACGTGCTGACCAAGGAGGAAGGCGGCCGTCACACCGCATTCTTTACCGGCTATCGCCCGCAGTTCTATTTCCGCACGACCGATGTCACCGGCTCGATGACGTTGCCTGCGGGCACGGAGATGGTGATGCCCGGCGACAACGTGAAGATTTCGGTGGATCTGGGCGATGCGCCCATCGCC
>JBGPND010000216.1:0-8880 GCA_041487355.1 Acetobacteraceae bacterium
ACCAACCGCACCATGCGCGTGCATTAAATTTTGTAATTGCGAGGAGCGCAGCGACGCGCAAATCTCGTGGTTACCGCCCCCTATATTGCCGCGTCGCTGCGCTCCTCGCAATGACAGTGGGGGGCAACATGTCCTCAGTACCCCAGATACGCGCGGCGCAACGTCTCGTCGTTGCGAATCATCTCCGACGGTCCGGACGTGACCACATGCCCGGTCTCCAGCAGATACACGCGTTCGGCAAGCTCCAGCGCCAACGCCGCGTTCTGCTCCACGATCAGCATCGATACCTTCTCGTGCTCGTTGATGCGTCGCAGGATGCGGAAGATCTCCTGCACCACCAGCGGCGCCAGACCGAACGACGGTTCGTCCAGCAACATCAGCCGCGGGCCGAGCATCAGCGCCCGCGCGATCGCCAGCATCTGTTGCTCGCCGCCCGACAACGTGCCGGCCTGCTGGCGGTAGCGCTCCTTCAGGCGGGGGAAATAGCCGAACACCAGCTCCAGGTCGCGTTGCGCCGCCTTGCGGTCACGACGCACGTGGAAGGCAAGCCGCAGGTTCTCCTCCACGGTCAGCGCGACGAAGGTGCCACGTCCTTCCGGCACCTGCGCCACGCCCATCCGGACGATGTCTTCCGTCGCCCGCCGCGAGATATCCTCGCCGTTGAGCCGTGTCGCGCCGCTCCGGCGCACCATGTTGCAGATGGCGCGCAACGTCGTCGTCTTGCCCGCGCCGTTGGCGCCAAGCAGCGCGGTCACGCCGCCTTCCTCGACGTCCAGATCGATCTCGAACAGCGCTCTGATCTGCCCGTAGAAAGCCGAAAGCCCGCGCACCTCGAGGATGTTTGCCACGCGCCTACTCCGCCGTGCCGAGATAGGCGCGGATCACTTCCGGATCGCGTTGCACCTCGGCCGGCGTTCCGTCCGCGATCTTGCGGCCGAAATTGATCGTGACGACTTTGTCGGACACCGACATGACCAGGCTCATGTGATGTTCGACCAGCAGCACGGTGACGCCCTGGATGTCGCGCACGCGGCGGATCTGGCCTTCCAGAGTGGCCACTTCGTCGTGGTTCAGCCCCGCCGCGGGTTCGTCGAGCAGCAGCAGCTTCGGCTGCGCCGCCAGTGCACGCGCCAGTTCGACGCGCTTGCGGATTGGGAAGGGCAGCCCGCCGGTCGGCCAGTGCACGTAGCTGCCGAGGTCCATGAAGGCGATCAGCTCCATCGCCCGCTCGCGCGCCGCCGCCTGCTCGCGCACCACCGACGGCAGGCGCAGCGCATTGGCGAGGAAGCTGGACCCGGTCTGGCTGTGCCGCCCGACCATCACGTTCTCCAGCACCGTCAGCCGGTCGAACAGCGCGATGTTCTGGAACGTCCGGCCGATGCCGATGCTGGGAATGCGGTGGCGTGGCACCGTCAGGACGGAGCGGCCTTCGAACAGGATATCGCCCTCGCTCGGCTGGTAGAGCCGGCTGAGGCAGTTGAACAGTGTGGTCTTGCCGGCGCCGTTCGGGCCGATCAGCCCGGCGATCTGGCCTTGCAGCACGTCGAAGCTGACATCATCGAGCGCGACAACACCGCCGAACCGCAGCGAAACGCCGCTTACCCTCAGTAGCGGCGTCGCTTCCTGGACCATCGCGGTTGGTGCCTCCCCTCGACGGGCCGGACCTGTGCTCGGTCGTTGGTCGCCGTCAGCCGCTACCTTGCGCAATCAATCGGCCGCGATCAAGCAATACGCTGTTACGCCATTTCTCTGTCGTCATGGCCGGGCTTGTCCCGGCCATCTGTGCCAGCACCGGTGCCGCGACGGATGGCCGGGACAAGGCCCGGCCATGACGATGAAGCCATGGCGCCGCGCCGCCCGAAGTTCGCTGCAAAGGGCAGCGAACTTCGGTGGCAGGACACTACACCAAAGCATATTCCACTTCCGCGGTGTAAACCGGCTGGTCCTTGCCCAGCAGCGAGCTGAACAGGGTGAAGTGCTCGACCGGCACCGGATCGGCGCGGAACAGGTTGTGCGCCTGCACGAACGCCGCGAGCTTGGTTTCCGCGGCGTTATCCAGTCGCGCCAGGGTCAGATGCGGCTGGAATCGGCGCCGCTCGGGTTCCAGGCCACAGCGCTGCAATGCCGTTTCGATCTTGCTCCGCAGGTGGTCGAGTTGCGGGTTGCGCTCCACCCCCACCCAAAGCGTGTTGCTGCGTCCGCTCTTCGCGAAGGTGCCCACGCCGGCCAGGATCAGCGCGAAGCCGCGTACCTTCAGAGCGGCGAGTGCGTGGTCGATCTCCTCCGCCATGTGGCGCGGGGTTTCGCCGATGAAGCGAAGCGTCACGTGGTGGTTCTCCGGCGGCACCCATCTGGCGCCGGGAATGCCGGCGCCCGAGAGCATCGCCACGCGCTGACGCAGTTCCCAGGGCAGGTCGAGACCGACGAACAGCCTCATGCCGGCGGGACCTCCGCGAGCAGTTTTTCCACCAGCGGCAGCAGCCGGGCGACGATCTGCTTCACTCCGTCGGGGTTGGGGTGCAGCCCGTCGGGCTGGTTCAACGCCGGGGCGGTCGCCACGTCCTGCAGGAAGAACGGATCGTAGAGCACCCCCGGCCGCTTCCCCAACCGCTCGAACACGGCCCGGAAGGCCTGGGCGTAGTCTGGACCGAGATTTGGCGGTGCGTACATACCAGTCAGCAGGACCGGGATGTGCCGGGCCGCCAGCGTGTCGAGGATCGCCTTCAGGTTTGCCTCCGTGTCCGCCGGATCGACACCCCGCAGCCCGTCATTCGCCCCCAGCTCCACGATGGCGGCATCCGCGCCGTCACCCAGCGCCCAGTCGAGCCGTGCCAGGCCGCCGGCCGTCGTGTCGCCCGATACGGCGCCATCGATGATCCGCACGTCATGGCCACGCGCATGCAAGGCCGCTGCCAGTTGCTCCTCGAACCCGTCGGCGTGCGCCAGGCCGTAGCCGGCCGACAGCGAATCGCCCAGCACCAGCAGCCGGACCGGCGCCGCCCACGCTCCCGGAATGGCTGCCAACATGACCAGGGCCAGGACGATCATGGCTTTCCGCCACCGGCCGCGGACGCCATATGCTGCCGCCATGGATGCCATCCCGCCGTCTCCGGTTCCCGCCACCGCAGAAGCACCGCTTGTCCAGGTCAGGAACCTGCGTCTGACCGTGCCTTCCGCCGCGGGACCGGTCAACATCCTGCGCGGCATCGATCTCGATATCGCAGCGGGAGAGGCCGTCGGCATCATCGGTCCCTCCGGTTCCGGCAAGACCAGCCTGTTGATGGTGCTGGCCGGGCTGGAGCGCGCCACCGCCGGGAGCATCCTGCTCGCAGGCCATGCGGTCACCGCGATGGACGAGGACGCGCTCGCCCGCCTGCGCCGGGACACGATTGGCATCGTGTTCCAGGCGTTCCATCTCATCCCGACCATGACGGCACTGGAGAACGTCGCCGTGCCGCTGGAGCTGGCCGGTGCGCGCGATGCCGTGGCCCGCGCGACGCGGGCGCTCGATGCTGTCGGGTTGGCGCATCGCCTGACGCACCTGCCCGGCCAGCTTTCCGGCGGCGAGCAGCAGCGTGTGGCGCTTGCCCGGGCCTTCGCGCCGCGGCCGAGGCTGCTGCTGGCCGACGAACCGACCGGCAATCTGGATCAGGCCACCGGTGACGCGGTGATGGACCTGCTGTTCCGCCTGCGCGCGGAAACCGGCACCACGCTGCTGCTGATTACGCACGACTCGCATCTGGCAGCCCGCTGCACGCGCCGCATCCATCTGGCGGACGGGAGGGTTTCCGAGATCGATCTCCTCCCCGCCCGCGCCGACCCGGTGATTTGATGCTGGCATTCCGGCTGGCGCGGCGCGAATTGCGAGGCGGTGTGCGCGGCCTGTGGATCGTGCTGCTGTGTCTCGCTCTCGGCGTTTCCGTTATCGCCGCGGTCGGCACGCTGCGGGCGGCGACGGATCGTGGGCTCGCCGACGACGGGCGCCGCATCCTCGGCGGCGATCTGGAGGTCGAAAGCGGTTCGCAGCCACTGCCCGATCCCTTGCGCGACTGGCTGCGCGCGCGTGGCGCGGCACTCTCGGACGTGGTGCAGATGCGCTCCATGCTGGTTGCCGCGTCCGGCCAGCGCCAACTCGTCGAGCTCAAGGCGGTCGATGGCGCGTGGCCTTTGGTGGGCGAGGTTCATATTGCTCCCACCCCCACCCCAACCCTCCCCCGCTTCGCGGGAGAGGGAGGTCAGCGCCCCCACTACCCCGAAGCGGGGGGGGGCTGGGGAGGGGGTGCGGTGGGTGCGGCATTAGCGATGCGCGATGGCCGTTATGGTCTGCTCGCCGAGCGTGTCGTGCTGGACCGGCTCGGCTTGCATCCCTGCGACAGTGTCCGTCTGGGCAACGCAAGCTTCACCGTCCGCGGTGCACTGGTCTCCGAGCCGGACCGGGTCGCCGCGCCGCTGATCCTTGGCCCCCGCGTGCTGATTGCCGCCGCCGCCTTGGGATCGACCGGACTGATCGCACCCGGCTCCATGGTGCAATACGCGGTCCGGGCAACCCTGCCGGATCCGAGCCTGCCCCCGGGCCGGACCCGGGGGACCACCGCCTTGCTTGCCGAGCTGCGGGAAGCCTTCCCCGGCCAGGGCTGGCGTATCCGCGAACCGCATAACGCCGCGCCCGGCGTGACCCGCTTCATCGACCAGACCAGCCTGTTCATGACCCTGGTGGGCCTGACGTCCTTGCTGGTCGGCGGCATCGGCGTTGCCAACGGCGTGCGTGCGTGGCTCGACGCGCGGGCCCGGACGATCGCAACGCTGCGTTGCCTCGGCGGCTCGTCGCGGCTGGTATTCGCCGTCTGCCTGATCCAGGTGCTGGCGCTCGCCCTGTGCGGCGTGGTGATCGGCCTCGGCGTCGGCGCGACGCTGCCGATCGCCCTGGCCGCCTGGCTGAAGGACGTGCTGCCGGTGCCGCCCGTGCTGGGGGTCTATCCCGGACCGCTCGCTCTCGCCGCCGGCTATGGGCTGCTGACCGCGCTCGCCTTCTCGCTCTGGCCGCTTGGACGAGCGGCGCGCATTCCTGGCACCGCATTGTTCCGTGACTCCCTGATCCCGGAGCGCACGCGCCCATCCCGTCCGCTGATGGCGACGAATGCCGGTGTCGTGGCCGCGTTGGTCGGCCTCACCGTTGCCACCGCCGCCGATCGTCGCTTTGCGCTGTGGTTCTGCGCCGCCGCCCTGGCGACGCTGGCATTGTTCCGTCTCGGCGGCACGGTCTTGATGCTGGCGGCGCGGGCAGGGCGCCGCGTCCGAAACCCCACCGTTCGCCTCGGACTGGCCAACCTGCACCGGCCCGGTGCCGCCACGCCGCTGATGCTGGTGTCGGTCGGCCTTGGCCTGTCGACCCTCGCCGCCGTGGCGCTCATCCAGGGGAATGTGCAGCGGGAGATCCTGGAGCAGTTGCCGGCCAACGCGCCGAGCTTCTTCTTCGTGGACATCCAGGACAACCAGTTGCCGCGCTTTGAGACCCTGGTGCGCGAGCAGCCGGGGGTGCAGGACATGCATCAGGTGCCCAGCATGCGTGCCCGCATCGTCGCGGTGAACGGCGTGCCGGCCGACCAGGTGCAGGCGACGCCCAATACGCGCTGGGCGCTGCGCGGCGACCGCGGCTTGACCTATGCCGCCACGCCACCGCGGGGCACCCGGATCGTGGCGGGCAAATGGTGGCCGTCCGACTACAGCGGGCCCCCGCTTGTTTCGTTCGATGCCGGCCTGGCCAGGGGCTGGGGCATCGGCATCGGCGATGTCATCCGGGTCAATGTGCTCGGCCGCGACGTGGACCTGCGGATAGCCAGCCTGCGCGACATCGCCTGGCAGACCCTGTCGCTGAACTTCGCGATGGTGGCGAGTCCCGGCCTGCTGCAGAACGCGCCCCACACGCACATCGCCACGGTGCGCGTGGCCGGACCGGAGCAGGGCAACCTGCTGCGCGCCGTGACCGATGCGCTGCCCAACGTCACCGGTATTCGTGTGGAGGACGTGCTCGCCGCCGTCGCCGCACTGCTCGATCAGGTTGCCGCCGCGCTCGCCGCCACCGGGTCGCTGACTCTGCTGGCCGGGGCGCTCGTGCTGGTCGGCGCGGTCGCCGCCGGACAACGCCGCCGCACACAGGAGGCAGTGATCCTGAAGACGCTGGGTGCGACGCGCAGGCAGATTCGCGCCGCCTGGCTGGTGGAGTTCGGCGTGCTGGGCCTCGCCGCCGGACTGATCGCCGCCCTGGTCGGGACGCTGGCAAGCTTCGGCGTGGTACGCTACATTATGCACATTGACTGGGTATTCCTGCCGGGCATGCTGGCGGCCACCCTGATAGCGTCCCTCGCCATGATGCTCGTGTTCGGCTATGCTGGCACTGCGGCCGCGCTACGGGCCAAGGCGGCGCCCATGCTGCGGAACGAGTGAAGGCCGGTGGACACTGGAAGGGTTACCGAGCTTTCATTGCGATCTGGCTTGAACCGTCCCGGCTGATCGCCAAAATGAGAGGCACGGGCAAACCGCCTGAGAGATAAAGAGGGAAACCATGGCCTTCAGTCCCGACACCCGGACCTACCCACGAGCATCGGCCGCCACGACCGCTGCGGTCCTGGACGCCGGCCTCCGCGCTTACATGCTGCGGGTCTACAACTGGATGACCTCCGGTCTGCTGCTGACCGGGATCGTCGCCTACGCCATCGCCAACACCGACCTGATCAATGCATTCTACCCGTTGGTGGCGACCCCGATGGGCATGATGCGGCAGCCATCCGCGCTCGCCATCATCTCGATCTTCACGCCGCTAGCCTTCGTGCTCGTGCTGAGCCTGGGGGTGAATCGGTTGTCGCGCAGCACCGCGCAGATGCTCTACTGGCTATTCTGTGCCGCGATGGGCGCCAGCCTGACCAACATCTTCCTGATCTACACGCACGAATCGGTCGTGCGGGTGTTCTTCATCACCGCGGCGACCTTCGCGGCGACGAGCATCTACGGCTACACGACGAAGGCGGACCTCAGCCGCTTCGGCAGCTTCCTGATGATGGGTCTGTTCGGCATCATCATCGCCAGCCTGGTGAACATGTTCCTGGCCAGTTCGGCCTTGCAGTTCGCCATCAGCATCATCGGCGTGGTGGTGTTCACCGGCCTGACGGCGTACGACACGCAGCGCATCAAGGCGACCTACGTGCAGTATGCCTATGCCGAGGGCACCGAGGGCGCCGCCAAGCGCAGCGTCTACGACGCGCTGAGCCTCTACCTGAACTTCATCAACCTGTTCATGCTGCTGCTGCAGTTGCTGGGCAACAGGAACAACAACTAGGCGGCGACACGCGCACGACGCGAGGGGCTCCGGGGCAACCCGGGGCCCTTTTTCAATCGTTGAGCCCGGGAGGAACGCACATGGCAGCAGCGACGATCGATGTCCCGGCTGGCGGCTTCCGCTACATCCCTGGCGTGTTCCAGTACTCCGCCGGGGTGGCGGCACTCGATGGCCACCGGATCGAGCGGGTGGAATTCCTGCATCCTGTCCCGCTTGCCGGCGGTTTCGCCTACATCGAGCGTTTCCTCGGCGAGCAGGGTGTGCCGCTCGCCGGCTTCTGCGCCTGCGAGCTACGGTCTCCGGCGCCCTTCACCGACGCAGGCTTCATCGCCTTCAACCAACATTATGTCGGCACGCTCGAGCGATGGGGCGTGATGTCCGATGACAGGAACCCGGTGGCGCGCAGCAACGTCTGCCCGGAGCTGCACAAGCCCACCGAGCCAAGCTTCCATGCCTTCTGCTTCGCCCGGCCGGCTGCTGGCGCGTCCGGATCCTTCGTCATCGCCGGCAGCGGCGAGGCGGACGATGGCCATGCCTCCTACCGCGAGCGCACGGTGCGGTTCGGCGACACGAGCCCGGCCGGCCTGCGCGAGAAGGCGCTGTTCGTGCTCGGCCGCATGGAGCAGCGCATGGCAGCGGTCGGTGCCGGCTGGGCCGATACCACGGCGGCGCAGGTCTACACGGTGTACGATCTGCATCCCTTCCTCGCCGATGAGATCGTGCGGCGCGGTGCGGCGCAGCACGGCCTGACCTGGCATTTCGCACGCCCGCCGGTGGTGGGTCTGGATTACGAGATGGATTGCCGCGCGGTTCCGGTGGAACACCGCATTCGGCTTTAGCAGGATGCGCCCGCGCGGCCAGCTATGATCCGATCACTATTTCCGCAACATCCTGGGCCCCCGCTTTCGCGGGGTGACGAAAAGGGAGTGCAGATTCAAAAAGTTGTCATCCCCGCGAAAGCGGGGACCCAGGGGGTCAACGTCGTCGCCGCGCTCCGCTGTATCACACCGTCTTCAGAAAGCTGGTGAGCTTCGTTGCCGCGGTCGCCTTATCGGTCTTGTCCAGCGCCGCCAGTTCGGCTGCCAGCCGGTCCATCGCCGACTCATAGATCTGGCGCTCGGAGAAGCTCTGGTCGGGCTGGCCGGCGTTGCGGTGCAGGTCGCGGACCACCTCGGCAATCGCCATAGGGTCGCCGGAGTTGATCTTGGCCTCGTATTCCTGCGCGCGGCGCGACCACATGGTCCGCTTGATCCGCGCCCGGCCCTTCAGCACGGCCAGCGCCTCGTCGAACAGTTTGCGCGTGGCCAGCTTGCGCAACCCGGCGCTGCGCGCCTTCGCCACCGGTACCCGCAGGGTCATCCGGTTCTCTTCGAAGGTGATGTGGATCAGCTCGAGCTTGTGGCCGGCGATCTCCTCCGTCGCGATCCGCTCCACCTTGCCCACGCCGTGGGTCGGATAGACCACGTGGTCGCCTTCGACGAAGGTCTCGGCCTTCGCCGGCGGGCGGGAGGGCGGCCGATCCGGCATGGTCGGTCGGCGATCGGCAG
>JBGPND010000217.1:0-8833 GCA_041487355.1 Acetobacteraceae bacterium
CCGATCACCTCGCCGATCGGGAACGAGTGCAGCTCCTCCTGCGCCGTCTTGAACACCGCGTCCTGGTCGTGGCCCTTCTGGCGCGCCAGTTGGCCCACCCGGCCGGACACATACTCCCCCAATGCCAGCGCGCTGATGATGTCGTCTGCCCCGTGCGGCGCACGGCCCTGCAGACCCTCGCGCACCGCGTAGACGAACACGCCGTTGCGGCTGTCGTAGCTGTCCAGCGCCTCCTGCAGCGAAGTCGAGGCGGCCAGCAGGTAGCGTCCGGTCTCGTGCCCCACATTGGCCAAGGCGTCCGCCGTCACCGCGCCCGAATAGCATGTGTCCAGGAACAGCAGCGCGTCCCGCGCCCGGATGCGCGACAGGGCGGCGATCAGCGTCGGCTCGTCGATCGCCGCCCGGGCCACCGACTGCCAGGACGACACGTCCGCGACATCCTGCGGTATCAGCAGGAACCGCCCGTCGTCCTGGCCGCGCACGCCATGGCTCGCGACATAGAACAGGAACGTGTCGTTCGGCCGGACGCGCCCAGCCAGCCGGTCGAACGCATCCAGGATGCCGGCCCGTGTCGCCTGCTGGTCGGTCAGCAGCGTCACATCGACCGTGGAAAACAGCCGCTCCCCGGCGCGCTGGATCGCGTGGGCGAACGTCTCGGCGTCCGCCACGGCGTAGTTCAGCGTCAGTGTCGGCGCGGCGAAATGGTCGATGCCGACGGCCAGCACGAACAGCCTGCCATGCTCGCCCGCGCCGCTGTCCGCCGTTGCCAGATCGAGCGGCGTGGTCTCGACGAACACCGTGTCCGACTTGTCGTAGACCCGGAGCTGGATGCTGTTCTGCCCGGGGTCCAGCGGCACGTCGATGGTGGTGCTCGCCTTGCCGCCCTCCGCCTCGGGCGAGGCGAAGCGCCCGGCATTGCGGTCGTTGACGAAGGCGTCGATGTCGCCGATGCCGAGCCCGCGGTCGGTCAGGCGCAGGCCGATGCGCAGCTTGCCCGCCTGCGCCGGCAGCCGGGGCGACGATGCGGCATGCGGGTCAATCGCCGCACAACTGCCGTCGGCGAGTAGAGCGCAGAGTTCGGCGATCTCGACCGCGGGCTGGCGGGCCAGACGCGCGCGCAGATCCCCGAGTTCCGCCAGCCGCGTCCGCGACGGTCCCGCGTCGCCCGCCAGCCGCGCCCGTACCGCTGCTGGCGCATAGAGCGCCCGATAGGCCTGCGAGAAGCTGGTCCATTCCGGCTGCTGATCGTGGCCGCGGTTGAGGTGCACACCCACCAGGTCCTTGCCGCCGCGGTCGGCGTGGTCGAACAGCCCTTCCGGCGTGAACAGCACCCAGCGCGTGCCGTCAGAGTGGGCAAACAGCGCGACGCGTGGCTCCAGCGGGGCGTCGTGCGCCAGACCGTACCAGCGCAGCGTGCCATCCAGCAGGGCGGCGACCGCGACCGTGCCCGCCGCATTGACGGTCACCGCCCAGGCAGCGGCCGGCACCGGGACAGCGGCGATCTGGTGGGCGTCGCGCGTGGAGAACAGCCGGAGATGCGTGTCGGTGCCGAGCAGCACGGCCGAAGTGTCGGGCAGGATCGCCAGGCTGCGGCTGAACTCGGCGCGGTCCAGCGCCAGGGGCACGCCGTTCAGCCGTGGCGCTGAGGAATCCTTCCAGTTGCCGGGTGTCAGGCCCGGGGCGGCGGTCCGGGCGACCGCCAATGACGCATCGGCCGACGGGGCGGCCGCAAGGCGGCTGGCGGCAGCGTCGAAGCGCAGCAGGCCACTCGTGGCGGCGAATTCCACGACGGATCCGTCGGCGGATACCGCGAGGCGCTGCTCGCGCGCCGGGCGGAGGTCGGCCATCGGTGGGGCAGGGCGGGAGGCGATGGTGCCGTCGGGGGCGATCCGCCCCCAGCCAGGGTCCTCGGCCGAGAATACCGCGCCGCCGCCGGGCACCGGCCGGATGTCGAGGATCGTATCGCGCGCGGCTTGCAGGTCGGTGGCGGGGCCGAGCCCGAAATCGTCCCAGCGGCGGATCACGTTCGCCGCGCCGGCCCGCGCATAGCCGCCGGCCAGAAGCTGTACGCCGCCATGGTCGTTGGCGGCCCAGGCCACCGCCAGCAGGCCCTCCCCCTTCAGGCCGTCGGTATCGGGCGAGAACAGCGGGAGCAGCGTGCGCGCCGACAGAACGTCGACCCGCAAGTGTCCCTGCCGATCCGCATTCTCGTAGGTGACCGCGAGCAGGCTGCCGTCCGGCGAGACCGCCAAGCCCCACGGGTGCAGGCCGGGCGCCGGTTCCTTCTCCGCTGTCTTGCGGCCGTCAGGCCCGTAGGCGCGCAGCTTGCCGTCCGCCGCCGCGGTATACAGCCTGCCCTCGCGGTCGAAGGCGAGGTTGCGGATCGGGCCGGCATAGGCCGGGTCCTCGAAGATCGACTTGCCGGATGCGGCATCCCATACCCGCGCCCCGCCGCGCGCCAGGCCGGCGGCGAAACGGCTGCCGTCGGGGGAGACGGCCAGTGCGTTCACCGGCGAAGGCAGACCGGACAGGCGGCCCGCCAGCACGCCGCTCCGCGCATCGAACAGGTAGATGCTGAACGTGCCGTCCCAGGCTCCACCGGTAGCGCCGGCGGCAAACACCCGACGACCGTCCGGGCTGACGGCGACCGCGTAGATCTCGCCCTCCTGTTCGGCGCCGATCGGCGGCCGCAGCACGGCACGCGGCTTGCCGTCTGGCAGCGACCACAGCCGCACGGTCTTGTCGTAGCCCGCGGTGGCGAGCAGGTGGCCGGATGCGTCCACCGCGAGATGCGACACGGCACCGATATGGCCGCCGGCCTCGATGCGCAGGAACGGCGCCTGCGCCGGAGTCTGCGCGGACGCCTGGCCGGCAAGCGCCAGCAGAACAATGCAAAGCGCGGCGCGAATCACCCCGCCAGCTCGAAGCCGCTCGCCTCGGCCTTCTCCGTCACCGCAACGCTCTGGGCGAAATCATCGCGCCGCGCGGCGTTGCTGCCGGCCAGCGTGCGCACGTCGCCCGACGCCGCGGCCGGCGTCGCGGTGGCCACGCTGATCGAGCGGCGGCCACCGGCGCCCTGCAGGTCGGCGGCGGAGACATAGCCGCGGGCGCCACTCGGCGTCTCCACCAGGGCATAGCCATTGCGGCCCGGACTGACCGTCACCTGTTCCCGCGGCTGCAGGCGGGCGATGTCGGGCGCTGCCGGATCGGGTCGCAGCTTGACCACCGCGGCGGTGCGGATGATGGCCTGTTGCGGCTGGACCTGGGTGCTGGCTGCGATGGCCGCCGCGGCGCCCGGGTCGATATTGTTCGTGGCGACTCCGAATTGCTGGCCACGGTCCTGAATTTGCTGATTTATCAGCTTGGCCAGTTGCTGATCTCGGGCGGCGTGCTGGCGCACCAGGGCCATCGCCGCCTCGGCGGTGGCACGGTCGATGCGGCGTGCGGCGTAATCG
This sequence comes from Acetobacteraceae bacterium, assembly GCA_041487355.1. GTDB lineage: Bacteria > Pseudomonadota > Alphaproteobacteria > Acetobacterales > Acetobacteraceae > JAMXLO01. Next base: position 3,456 of record JBGPND010000217.1, read on the forward strand.
GCATTGATCGCCCGCGCTTGGCGGAAGCGGCAGTCGATGAGCTGATCGAAGGCAAGCTGGGTCTTGTCGATCTGCACATTCTCGCGCTCGAGGTCGAGGCTGACGCGGGAATACAGCGACGCCTGGTCCATCCGCTGCTGCTGCAGGGCCGACCAATAGGCCGTGCTGCCGCCGATCACCCCGCCGGTAATGCCGCCAGCCAGCGCGCCGAAGGCCGCGCCGCGCCAGTTGCCGGTGGCCAGACCGCCGATCAGCCCGCCGGCCAGTGCGCCCGTGCCAGCGCCGATCGCGGCACCCTGCAGGATCGCGGCGCCGAAGAAGTTGCCGGTCGAGTCCAGCGCCATGAGCTGCGGGCGGCAGGAGTCGGTGCCGTCATCCGGGCCGATGCGCTGCGCCTGCGTGGTGAAGGCACCCGGCGCGCAGCCGCACAAGAGCCCAGTGACGGCGACAACCGAGACGCCCCGCCTGAGCCAGATGGCAAATCCTGATCGTGGCACGAAATACCCTCCGGGCAATTGCTTTGCTGCCAAGATGAAATAAGCCCCTGCTGTGTCCGAAAGCAATTCTGAGCAAGCGGCGGACTATTGCAACCAGCGGCATCAGTTGACGCCGCGCCGGTGCTGTCGCCAGACTTGCCCCCGGGCCCTTGACCCGGGGGCCTGTCCCCGGGCCCTTGACCTGGGGATCCAGCGCCAACAGGGAGAGCCCAGCATGCGGATCTGCGTCTATGGCGCCGGCGCGATCGGCGGCCATCTGGCGGTGCGCTACTCGCGCGGCGGAGCCGAGGTCTCGGTGCTGGCGCGCGGCCCGCACCTGGCGGCGATCCAGCGCGACGGGCTGACGGTACACACCAGCGCCGGCGAGCTGCGGGCGCGCGTGCGGGCGAGCGACGATCCGGCAGCGCTGGGGCCGCAGGATGCGGTGGTGGTGACGGTGAAGGCGCCTGCGCTGCCGGCGGTGGCCGCGGGGATCGGCCCGCTGCTGCGTCCCGATACGCCGGTGGCCTTCGTGATGAACGGCATCCCCTGGTGGTATTTCCACGCGCTGCCGGGACCGCTGGAGGGCTGCCGTCTGCAGCGCATCGATCCGGATGACGCGTTGTGGCGTGCGGTCGGACCGGAGCGGGCGATCGGCGGTGTAGTTTACGCGGCGAGCGCGGTGATCGCGCCGGGGGTGATCGAGCTGGAGAACCCCAACGCGCGCGTGGTGTTCGGCGAACCCGACGGGCGGATGACGGAGCGGGTGGCGGCGATCGCCGCGCCGCTGCGCTCCGGCGGCATCACCGCCGAGGTGACGCCGGCAATCCGCGACGCGATCTGGAACAAGCTGCTGGGCAATCTCGGCAACGGGCCGCTCGCCGTGCTGACCCAGGTGAGCATCCGTGACCTCTTCCACGAGCCGATCTGCGTCGCGGCGGCGCGGCGGATGATGCAGGAGGCCGCCGCGGTCGCCACGGCTTTGGGCGCCAAACCCGATCTCGACCACGAGAAGCGGATCGCGCATGGCCGCAGCCTGGATCACAAGCCGAGCATATTGCAGGACCTGGAGCTTGGGCGGCCGATGGAGATCGACGGCATCTTCGGCGCCCCGCTGGAACTGGCGCGCATGGCGGGCGTGGCGACACCGACACTGGATCTGCTGGTGGCAATGGCCAAGGTGAGGGCCCGCGCCGCCGGGCTGTATCCGCGGTAAATCGAGGCGGGAAGGACAGAGCACATGGAGATGCGGACATTCGGGCGGACCGGTTTGCGGGTCTCGATCCTCGGCTTCGGGTGCGGCGCGGTGGGCGGGCTGATGGTACGCGGCACGCCGGAGGACCAGGAGCGCGCGGTGGCGCGAGCGCTGGAGGCCGGGGTCAACTACTTCGACACCGCAGCGATGTACGGCAACGGCGAGTCGGAGAAGAACCTCGGCCGCGTGCTGGCGAAGCTGAAGCCCGACGTCGTTGTCGGCACCAAGGTGCGCATTCCGTCGGCCGATTTCGGCCGCATCGGCGCGGCGGTGGCTGAGTCACTCGAAGCAAGCCTGAAGCGCATGGGCCGCGAGCAGGTCGACATCTTCCACCTGCACAACGCGATCACGACCAATGGTGGCGGCGAGTCGATCTCGGCCAAGACCGTGCTGGACGAGGTGGTGCCGGCGTTCGAGAAGCTGCGCCAGCAGGGCAAGACGCGCTTCCTCGGCATCACCGCCGTCGGCGACACCGCGGCACTGCATCAGGTGATCGACGCACGCGCCTTCGACAGCGCCCAGGTCAGTTACAACATGCTGAACCCGAGCGCAGGCGCGGCGTTGCCGGCCGGCTATCCGGCGCAGGACTACGGCAGGATGTTCGACCACACGCAGGCCGCCGGCGTCGGCATCGTCGGCATCCGCGTGCTGGCCGGTGGTGCATTGAGCGGCGAGGCGGAGCGACATCCGATCGCCAGCCCGCCGCCCGATCCGATCGGTTCGGCGCATTCCTACGACGCGGATCTGCGGCGTGCGCGGCGGCTGCTGCCGCTGGTGCAGCAGGGTCACGTCGGCAGCCTGCCGGAGGCGGCGGTGCGCTTCGCCATCACGCATCCCGCGATGGGCACGATTCTGGTCGGCATGGCTACGCTGGCCGAGTTCGAGCAGGCGCTGGCGGCGGTGAACAAGGGTCCGTTGCCGCAGGCGGCTCTGGACAGCCTGGCGGCGGCACAGCGCGGCTTCGTCGGCGAAGCACGCTGATGGCCTGACGCCGCGCCATGCGACTCCTCGCCATGGTGGCGCGACGCGCGATCTGGATGCCCCCGACCCTGTTCGGGCTGGTGCTGATGGTGTTCGCCATTTCGCACGTCATCCCGTCCGATCCGGCGCGGGTGATGGCCGGCGAGAACGCACCGGCGGAGCAGGTGCAGGCGCTGCGCCACAAATACGGGCTTGATCTGCCGCTGCCGCGGCAATTCCTGCGCTATGTCGGTGACGTCGCAACCGGCAACATGGGGACCAGCCTGTTCACCCAGCGCCCGGTCGCCGAAGATTTGTGGGCGCGTTTGCCGGCGACACTGGAGCTGGCGCTGTATGCCATCGTGATCGCCGTTGTGGTCGGCGTGCCGCTGGGGGTGGTGGCGGCGCTGCGGCGCAATTCAGTGCTCGATCACCTGGTGCGTGTGGTCACCATCACCGGCCTCGCGATGGCGGCGTTCTGGCTGGCGATCCTGCTGCAATTGCTGTTCTCGATGTGGCTGGGCCTGACGCCCGTACAAGGCCGGATCGACGGCTGGGGACCAGACCCGATCACCGGCTTCTACACGATCGACGCCGTGCTGCGCGGCGATTGGGAGACACTGGGCCAGTCGCTGCGTTATCTCGCCTTGCCGATGCTCACGCTTGCGCTGCCGGCGATGGCGACGATCGTCCGGTTCACCCGCGCCGGCGTGCTGAACGTGATGTCGTCCAACTTCGTGTTCTATCAGGCGGCGATGGGCATTCCCCGCCGGCGTGTCGTGTGGAAATACATCCTGCGCAGCGCGCTGATCGGCACGCTGACACAGATCGGCCTGATCTTCGGCAACCTGATCGCCGGCGCGGTGGTCGTCGAGACCGTGTTCGACTGGCCCGGCCTCGGTAGTTTCGCGGTGAATTCGATCCTGCAATCGGACTACAACGCGATCATGAGCTTCACCCTGTTCATCGGCGTGGTCTTTATCCTGGTGAACCTGCTGGTGGACGTCGCGCAGGCCGTGCTGGACCCGCGCGGCCGATGAGGACGCTGCGTCGCCTGATCCGCGACCGCTCGGCGCTGCTCGGCCTGATCATCGTCGCCGCTCTGGTATTGGCCGCGGTATTCGCCTGGCCGCTCGCGACCTTTCCGCAGGACGTCACCAACTACGATCCGCCGCACCGGTTGCTGCCGCCTAGCGGCACCTACTGGCTTGGCACCGATCGTATGGGCGCCGATATCTACAGCCGGCTGCTGTTCGGCGCGCGGATCACCATCCTGATCGCGGTGGTGGCGACGTCGCTTGCCGTGCTGATCGGCGTGCCGATGGGCCTTGTCGCCGGCTACTACACCAACCGGGTCAGCGACCTGCTGATGCGCATCTCCGACGTGTTCCTGGCGGTGCCGCAGATCGTGCTGGCGATCGCGATTGCCCAGACACTCGGACCCGCAATCCAGAATGTGATCCTTGCGCTGTCGATCACCTACTGGCCGTTCTGGGCACGGCTCGTCTATGCCGAGACACGCAGCCTGCGCAACGAGGTGTTCATCGAGGCGGCCGTTGCGCTCGGCGCCTCACCGCTGCGCGTGATGGCGCTGCACGTGCTGCCGTCGATCGCATCGTCGGTGATCGTGCGCACCACGATCGGCATGGGTGGCACAATTCTGGTCGCCGCCGCGCTGGGCTTCCTCGGCCTCGGGCCACCGCCGCCGACGCCGGAATGGGGCCGCATGATCGCCGAGAGCCGCGGGTTCCTGCCGCAGGCCTGGTGGTATGCCACGGCACCTGGCGTGGCGATCCTGCTGGTGGTGATGGGCTTCAACCTGCTGGGCGATGGCTTGCGCGACGTGCTCGACCCGCGTCTGCGCCGCGGCGGTGCCGATGCAAGCTGAGCTGCTGTCGGTGCGCGATCTGTCGGTGTCGTTCGTCACCGAAGGCGGGGTGGCGCGCGTGCTGGACGCGGTCAGCCTGTCGCTGGCGCCCGGTGAGATCATGGGCCTGGTGGGTGAATCCGGCTGCGGCAAGACGACGCTCGCGCGCGCCATCCTGGGGGCGCTGCCGGCGAACGCGAATGCGCGTGGCGGGGCCTTGCTGTTCGACGGGCGGGACCTGCTGACGCTCGATCCTTCGCTGGTGGCGGAGCAGGTGCGCGGCCGGGCGATCACCTTCGTGCCGCAGGATCCCTACAGCTCGTTCAGCCCGCTGTTCACCGTCGGCGATCAGATCATGGAATTGCTGCGCTGGAAGTCGCCGGGTCGGCGCGCCGGCGAGCGCTCCTGGTCGCGCAGCCGCCGCCGTGCCGATCGCGAACGGGCGCTCGCCTTGCTGCGCACCGTGCAGCTTCCGGATCCCGAGCATCTGCTGCGAAAATATCCGCACGAGCTGTCGGGCGGGCAACGGCAACGCGTGATGATCGCCATGGCATTGTTGCCGGAGCCCAAGCTGGTGATCGCCGACGAGCCGACCACGGCGCTGGACGTGACCATCCAGGCGCAGATCCTGAAACTGCTGCGGAAGCTGGCGACCGAACGTGGCGTATCGGTGCTGTTCGCCACGCACGACCTCGGCACCGCGTGGGAAATCTGCGACCGGGTGACGGTGATGTACGCCGGCCAGGAGCTGGAGACGGCGCCGATCGCTGACTTCTTTCGCGCGCCGATGGTGCCGTATACGCGCCTGCTGCTGGACAGC
>JBGPND010000218.1:0-8614 GCA_041487355.1 Acetobacteraceae bacterium
CCCGGCCATCAGTCGTGGCAGCGTGCCGCCACTGATGGCCGGGACAAGCCCGGCCACGACGGTGAAGACGCGGCGAAGGGCTGATCGATATGAGTCGCCACCAACGAGATTTGGTATCAGGCCTTATCTGCGTGCATCCGCGCTCATCTGCGGTTCCATTTTTCTCTCCTGCTGCCGTTGTAAGAGACAGTGAGACGCTGCCGAGACGCAGAACTCCAGGCACCGCGCGCAAAACCAGGACCGGATACCGGCAGCTCCTCACGGCGACAGCGTCGCAAGCTGCGCCGCGTCAGGCCGTAGCGGTGAATGCGTCGCGATGTGATCCAGAACCGCATCAAGGTCGGCAAGCGCCGGTAGGGTATAGCGCAGCTTCAAACGCCGTGTTTGGCCCACACCGCGCGCACCTGGTCATCAGTCGCGAATTCGCCCCGCGCCGCTGCCGCCTTGGAGGTGGCAATGGCGGCACGCTCTTCGGATGACAGCACGATCGGCGAAGATTCGTCGCCACCAGCGAGCTGAAGAACCAGCCGAGCGATCGCGTCCTGAGCATCCGGCGGCAGGCTACGGGCGGCCTCGACGGCCTGTTCCAGGAGCTTGGTCATCCCAGGAGCATACAGCTTTCGGTACACGCGACGAAAGACGCTGGCGACACCACCGCCGAACGCGCATATGCGCGGAGTGAACCTCCCCTGCCCTCCCCCATGACCAGCCGGACCGATCGGTCCCGCCCCCGGCCAGCGCGCGCACGCTTGCCAGAGACCGCCATCGTCGTGGTCACCGGCACCGACCCGGATGGCGACGCAATTGCCCGACCCGCGGCTTGGGACGGCGCGGATGGCCCACCGCCGGTGATCTTCATGGCCGCGGAGCCGCCCGGCCGCCCGGCGCTGGCACCCGGGGAGCGCGTGCTGGCACGGCTGAAGCCGCTTGCTCCTGGCCGCTACGAAGGCCGCACCGTGCGGCGGCTGACCGACGCGCCTGGCCGCGTGCTCGGCGTCTACCGGGCCGCCAAACCCCCAGGTCAGGTGCCCGGCCCCCCGGGTCAAGCGCCCGGGGGCGGGCGCATCGTGCCCACCGACCGGCGCGCCAAGGCGGAATGGGTGGTGCCGCCGGGCGAGGACGGCGGCGCGGCGGACGGCGAGATCGTGCTTGCCGAACCGCTGCCGCACCATCGGCTCGGCCTGAAGCCGGCGCGCATCATCGAGCGGCTCGGCGCGATGGGGGACGCGCGTTCCGTCAGCCTGATCGCAATCCACACCCACGACATCCCACAGGAATTCCCCGCGCCTGCGCTGGCAGAAGCCGACCAAGCACGCGGCACGCCGCTCGGCCGGCGCACCGACCTGCGCGACGTCGCTTTGGTCACCATCGACGGCGAGGACGCGCGTGACTTCGACGATGCGGTGCATGCCGAACCGGATGGATCAGGCTTTCGCCTGATCGTCGCCATCGCCGACGTGGCACACTATGTCCGCCCCGGTTCGCCGCTCGACCACGCGGCGCGCACCCGCGGCAACAGCGTGTATTTCCCGGACCGTGTCGTGCCGATGCTGCCCGAGGCCCTGTCCAACGGCTGGTGCAGCCTGCGGCCGGATGAGGACCGCGGCTGCCTGTTCGTCGAGCTGCATATCGACGCGCAGGGCCGCAAGACGGCACACCGTTTCGGCCGCGGCCTGATGCGCAGCGCGGCGCGCCTCACCTACGAGCAGGTGCAGCGCGGGCATGACGCGGGCGACGCCGAACTCGAGCATCTCTATGCCGCGTTCCGCGCCCTGCTCGCTGCCCGCATCGCGCGCGGGACGCTCGATCTCGATTTGCCCGAACGCAAGGTCGTGATCGACAGCAGCGGCAGTGTGGTCAGCGTCGCGCCGCGCCCGCGTCTCGACAGCCACCGGCTGATCGAGGAATTCATGGTGCTGGCCAACGTCGCCGCGGCGGAGGAACTGGAGCAGCGCCACCAGCCCGCGATGTACCGCATCCACGCCCTGCCCTCGCAGGAAAAGCTCGCCTCGCTGCGCGACTTCCTGCATGGGCTCGGCATCTCGCTGCCGCCCGGCGACAAGGTGCACCCGCGCGACCTGGACCGCGTGCTGCGGCGCGTCGCCGGCACCGCCGAAGCGCCGCTGGTCAACGAGGTGATGCTGCGGTCCCAGTCGCAGGCCGAATACAGCCCCGACAATATCGGCCATTTCGGCCTCGCACTGCCGCGCTATGCGCATTTCACCAGTCCGATCCGCCGCTACGCCGACCTGCTGGTGCACCGCGCGCTGATCCGCGGCCTGCGACTCGGCGACGGCGCGCTCGCGGAAGACGAGGCGCAGCGCTTCCCCGACACTGCATTGCACATCACTGCGACCGAGCGGCGCGCCCAACTTGCCGAACGCAATGCCATCGACCGTTACCTGGCTGCATATATGGCAGATAAAGTTGGTGCGAATTTCGCAGCGCGAATTTCCGGTGTGACGCGTTTCGGGCTTTTCGTCACAGTCGCCGAAAGCGGCGCGAGCGGAATCGTGCCGGTGCGCTCACTGCCGGACGATTTCTGGCAGCACGATGAAAGGGAGCAGACGCTGACTGGACGCCGAAGCCGCCTCGCGTTTCGCCTGGCACAGGAGGTCGAGGTTCGGCTCGCGGAAGCCAGCCCGGTCACCGGCGGTCTGGTGTTCCACATTCTGCAGGGTGCGCCGCCTGACCGCTCGCACGGCGGCCGAAAATCGGGGAAACGGTCCCGCCACAGGTGATCCGCATCGGCACCCTGCTGTTGCTGCTGCTGATCGCTCCTGCGCACGCCCAACCTGTCGCCGCAGCCGGTGGCTTCGACCCGCATCTCGTCACCAACGTCTACGCCGCCGCGCTCGCCTTCATGGCGCCGCGCACGCTGGAGCCCGTCACGGTGTCGCAGCTCACCGTCTGGGGCCTACGCGGGCTCACGACGCTGGATCCCGACATCGTCGCCGAACTGCGGGATGGCAAGCTGAGGCTCGCCGCACGGGATCGCATGCTGCTTGTCAGCTCGCCGCCCGCCGAGGCCGACGTCAACGGATGGGCCAGCACGGCAACCGAGCTGTCCACCGCCGCGCTGGCCGCCTCGGCTCTGGTCCGCCGCGCCGGCACGCAGGGCATCGTGCAGAGCTTCTTCGACGAATTGTTCAACCACCTCGACCCGTATTCCCGCTACGTGCCGCCACGCGACGCGGGCGAGGACCGCGAGCGCCGCTCGGGTCAGGCTGGCGCGGGATTGCATCTGGTACGGCGGGGTGCGGCGGTCACGGTGGCGGAAGCGATCTCGGATGGCCCGGGTGCGATCGCCGGCATCCGCCCCGGCGATACGATCCTCGCCGTGGACGGCCAATCGACGCAAGGCAAGGACGCCCACGTGGTGCAGAACCTGATCGACGGGCCGGAGGCCACACACGTCATCATCAACTGGCGCAGCCGTGACGGCCGCACGCACAGCGCGGAGCTGGAGCGCGCCATGGTGCCGCCGGAAACCGTCTACGCGCAGCGGATCGGCGACCTGCTGGCGCTGCGGGTGACGGCCTTCAACCGAAGCACCGGCAGCCACATCGCCCACGCGATCGAACAGGGCCTGGCGGGGCCCCGCCGGCCGGAAGGCGTCGTGCTCGACCTGCGCGGCAACCGCGGCGGCCTGCTGCGGCAGGCGGTCAGCGCGGCCGACAGCCTGCTGCCCGCCGGTCTCGTCGCCATGACCGCCGGACGCGACCCGGAGGCGACGCGCATCTGGCGCTCCGGCGCCGGTGAGCTGGCCGAGGACATTCCGGTTGTCATCATGGTCGATGGCCGAACGGCGAGCGCCGCGGAGATACTGGCCGGCGCGCTGGCCGACCGCGGCCGGGGTGTCGTCATCGGCAGTTCCACCCTCGGCAAGGGTCTGGTGCAGACGATCGCCCCGCTGCCGGACGGCGGTGAGCTGTTCGTCACCTGGAGCCGCGTGCTGGCGCCGCGCGGCTGGCCGATCCAGGGGCTCGGCGTGCTGCCGCAGGTCTGCACCAGCCTCGGGCAGGACACGCTCGGCTGGCAGCTTGCGTCGCTGGCAAATGGGCGCCAGCCGATGGCGCAGGCGCTCGCGACCCACCGCTCGGCCCGAGCGCCGCTGCCGCCGGCGCAAATTCTCGCCATCCGCAGCGCCTGCCCCGCCGCCGAGGGGCGGGAGGTGGATCTCGACACGGCCCGACTGCTGATCCACGACCCGGCGGCCTATGCCGCGGCGCTGCTGCCGCCGCTGCGGGATGCCGGTCAGTCGCCGGTGGTCAGTGGTCAGGCCACCGGTCGCTGAGCTGGCTTGACCTCGGCCGGCAGGAAACGCATTTTCCGCCCCCTGAGAGGATCATGCCATGGCAAAGACCAACACCGTCCAGATCAAGCTCGTGTCCAGCGCCGACACCGGGTTCTTCTATGTGACCAAGAAGAACGCCCGCACGCAGACGGGCAAGCTCGAGCTGAAGAAATACGATCCGGTCGTGCGCAAGCACGTCGCGTTCCGGGAAGCCAAGATCAAGTAGCGACAGCTCAGGCGTCCGGCGTGACCGGGGCGGCGATTTCGATCCGGTTGCGTCCCGCGCGCTTGGCAGCGTACAGCGCGACATCCGCAGCGTGGAGCAGGGCTTCGGGCGTGACCGGCATTTCCTCGCAGCAGGCGACGCCGATGCTCACGGTCAGTCGGCAGTTGACGCCGGGGCTCAATGCAAACGGCATGGCTTCGACCGCGACGCGCAGGCGCCCGGCTGCCTGGGTGGCGTCGTCGACACCGGCGCCCGGCATCACCACGACGAACTCCTCGCCGCCGTAGCGGGCGAGCGAGTCGAACACGCGCGTGTTGGCGCGCAGCGTATCGGCGATGGCGCGGAGAGCCTTGTCCCCGGCGGCGTGGCCGTATTCGTCATTCACCGACTTGAAATGATCGACATCGATCATCAGCACCGCGATCTCGTGGGTCTGCCCGCCCTCCAGCAGGCCGCGCAGATGGCGCATCAGGTAGCGCTGGTTGTAGAGCCCGGTCAGCGGATCGGTCAGCGCCATCTCGAGCGCCGTGCCAAGATCGGAGCGCAGCCGGTCCTGATAGAACTTCCGCCTGATCTGGTTGCGGGCACGGGCGCGCAGCTCGTTTTCGTCCACCGGCAGCACGAGCCAGTCGTTCGCACCGAGGTCGAAGCCCCGCAGGATGCTCTCGCGCTCCTCCGGTTCGGCGATCAGCAGCATCGGGATCTCATGCGTCGCGTCGGCGGCCCGCAGCGAGGAGGCGAGCTTCAGCGGGTCCTCCTCGATCAGCGAGAGGCTGAGCACGATGAGATCGAACGGGATGGCGGCCGTGAGGGACAACGCCTCGGCCCCGCTGCGGGCACGGCCGGCAACGATGCCCTCGCGGGACAATGCCTCCTGGATGGTCTGCGCCCCAAGGTCCCAGTCGTCCACCACGAGCGCGCGCGCACCGGCAACCGATGGCACGGCGAGGTACTCGCCTGTCAGACCCAGCGCCCTGGCGGTATCGCCCCGCGCCCGCCACTCGTCGAGCAGCCGCTTGAGCCGGACCAGGCTGCGGACCCGGGCCATCAGCGTCTCATATTCGACCGGCTTGGTAAGGAAGTCGTCGGCACCTGATTCCAGCCCGCGCAGCCGCTCGGCTGGTTCACCCAGCGCGGTCACCATGACGACGGGGATATGGAGGGTGGTCGGATCGTCCTTCAGCTTCCGGCAACACTCGAACCCGTCCATGCCTGGCATCATGACGTCGAGCAGGATCAGGTCCGGCTGCCATTCATGCGCCATCCGCAGCGCCTCGAACCCGTCACGGGCGCTGGCCACCTGGTAGTACTCGGCCGAAAGCTTGGCTTCCAGCAGACGCGTGTTGGCCGGCACGTCGTCGACGATCAGTATCCGCGCAGTCATCCGGTACGCATTTGCCTCTGTTCCAATGGTGCGACGCCGTTCGGGCCTGCCGAACAACTCGGGACCATAACCCAGGGTTGCGCTGTGCGGAAGCGAACATGCCAGTGCTCGTGGCGAGCCCACGGGCTTCCGCCACGGCCTCGTTTGCAGTAGATGTGCAGTCAAGCGATAGTAACATATGAAGAAAATATGGCAACTCCATGACAAGTTTCGCCAACTCGCGTAGTGACGGTGCTGCGATCCCTGCTCCGCAGCCGAAACATCGCACCACCAACACTGCGATATTCTTCCGACGCTGGCTGGCGAACCCGCTGCAGATGGGTTCGGTGGTGCCTTCGTCCGCGGCGCTGTGCCGGCGCATCGTGCGGCACACGCGACGCGCCGCGGACGAGGTGGTGCTGGAACTCGGTGCCGGCACCGGCGGATCGGCAGCGTGGTGTGCGGCATTCCGCTGGTGCTGCTGTCGCTGGCCGAGCAGAGGCGGTTTATCGACGCGATCGAGGCGGTGGCACTGGGCCGCGGCTTCCTGCACTACGGCTATTGCGTGACCTCGCCGCTGCCGTGGCGCAAGCACGCGCTGGCGGCGCGGCGGGAGGCCTGGACGCCGCTCAACTTCCCGCCGGCCAGCGTGTGGCGCTACACCCCAGCCTGAGGCGGAGGCTTCCCTCCATCCGCCGATTGGATGGAGATCATGCTGCCGCGGGTCGCGCCGTTCACCTTCGTGCTGCTGTGGAGTTCCTCGTTCATCGCCGCCCGGGTCGGGCTGCGGCATCTGACGCCGCTGCTGTTCGTCGCCGTGCGCATGGTGTTTGCCGCCGCGGTGCTGCTTGGCGTGATGCTGGTGCTGCGGCGGTCGTGGCGCGTGCTGGCGGGGCGGTGGGTGCACTGCGCGGTGGCCGGCGTGCTGACCAACAGCGTGCTGCTGATGACCGCGCATGTCGCAATGGTGCACATCGGCGCGGCACCGATCGCGCTGATCCAGACGCTCAATCCGTTGCTGACCGCCCTGCTGGCCTGGCCCCTGCTTGGGGAGCGGCTGCGGCCGTTGCAGTGGCTGGGTCTGGTGCTGGGTGCCGCCGGCGTGGTGCTGATCGTCGGCCTGGCCGCCGCGCGCAGCCCGCTGGAGCTGAACGGCCTGCTGCTGACGGCGGCCGGCGTGGTGGGGCTGTGCGGCGGCACGCTGTATTTCGGCCGCTTCTGCCGTGGGGTGCCGATACTGGAGGGGACGACGATGCAATTGCTCGCCGCCGCCGTGGCCTGCGTGGTGGCGACCGCAGCGTTCGAGACGCCGCACGCCGACTGGACCGAGAGTGCGATTGCCGCCGTGCTGTGGAACGCGGCTTCGGTGTCACTGGGCGGGATGGCGCTCTATTACCAGATGCTGGTGCGCGGCACCGCAGCGCGGGCGACGGCGAATTTCTACCTGGTACCCGGCACGGCGGCGTTGCTGGCCTGGGCATTGCTGGACGAGCGCCTGTCGGTGCTGACGGTGGTAGGGCTGCTGGTCTCGTCGGTGGGATGCTGGATGGTCAGCCGGCGGGAGCAGACGATCGCGGCTAGAACCTGAGGCGGAATGCGCTGCGCTTTTCCGCCCTACATGACCGTAGACCGTAGGGCGGAAAAGCGCAGCGCATTCCGCCATCCGCTACCTCGCGGCGAACTGCGTCTTGCCGAACATGATTTCGCGTTCGGCGTCGGTCATCTGGCCCTGCCGCTGGCTCTCGGCCAGCACCGCGACACCGCGCTGCACCGCCGGACGCGCGGCCATCGCGTCGTGCCAGCGCTTCACGTTGGGATAGTCGTCGAGATTGATGTTCCGCCGCTCCGGATTGCGGATCCAGGGGAAGTTGATGATGTCGGCCATGCTGTACTCGTCGCCGGCCAGCCACGTCGCCTCGCCCAGACGCTTGTCCAGCACGCGATGCAGGCGTTTCACCTCGTTGGTGTAGCGCTCGATCGCATAGGGGATCTTCTCCACCGCGTAGTTGGCGAAGTGGTTGTACTGGCCGAACATCGGACCCGTGCCGCCCATCTGGAACATCATCCATTGCAGGCAGGTGTAGCGGCCGACCGGGTCCTTCGGGATCAGCTTGCCGCCGGATTTCTCCGACAGGTAGATCATGATCGCCGCGGACTCGAACAGCTTCAGCGGCTTGCCGCCAGGACCGTCGGGATCGACGATGGCGGGGATGCGGTGGTTCGGCGTGATCGCCAGGAACTCGGGCTTGAACTGGTCGCCCTTCCCGATCGCGATCGGGATCACCTTGTAAGGCATGCCGAGCTCTTCCAGCGCGATATGCACCTTGTGGCCGTTCGGTGTCGGCCAGGTCCAGACTTCGATCATGGGTTCCTCCCGCTGCTTGCTAACGAAACCAATGTGGGACGGTCACGCATTGCCCGCCAGATAGTCCATCGCGGCCTGAGCCCCACCCGGCCGGTGCGGCACACCGGCGACGCGCAGCCCCATCTCCACCCCGCTCAGCGTGCCCATCAACTGCAAATCGCCGAAATCACCGAGATGGCCGATACGGAACACCCGGTCCTGGATGAGACCAAGCCCGGTACCAAGGCTCATGTTGAACTTTTCAAGAATGATCGCACGCAGCCGGTCGGCGCTGTGGCCCTCCGGCGTGCGCACCGCGGTCAGCGCGGAGGAGTGATCGCGCGGTTCGGCACACTGCGTCTCCAGCCCCCAGGCACGCACCGC
>JBGPND010000219.1:0-8590 GCA_041487355.1 Acetobacteraceae bacterium
AGATTAAGCGGCGGCGTCGGCGGGGCACCCATGCGGCCGATCGCGTCCAGCGCACCGGTGAGTGCGATGTAGTTGAGGTCGTGTCCCGCCGCGTGCGCCAGCGGACCCTCCTGACCCCAGCCGGTGACCCGGCCAAACACGAGACGCGGATTGCGGGCGAGGCAGATCTCCGGCCCGAGGCCGAGCCGTTCCATAACCTTGGGACGGAAGCCTTCGATCAGTGCGTCGGCCTGCTCGATCAGTCGCAGCGTGAGGGCGACGGCGTCGGGCCGCTTCAGGTCGAGCTGGATGATGTGGCGGCTGCGCTTCAGCAGTTCGAACTTCGTGCCGAGCGGAATGCCGAGGCCGCTGTCGGCCACGCGGTCGATGCGCAGCACGGTGGCGCCCATTTCGGCTAGCATCATCGCCGCCATCGGCGCCGGTCCGATGCCGGCAAATTCGATCACCTTGACGCCTGCGAGTGGTCCCATGCGGCGAGGCTAGGACGGCGCTGCGGGATGGGCAACAAAGGAAGGCAAGGTTCCCCACACGGAGGGCGCTGAGGACCACGGAGGGCCACTGAGGAAGAATATGGCGCTTCGCGCGGAGCACGATTTTCCTTCCTCGGTGGCTCTCTGTGGTCCTTCGTGATCTCTGTGTGGAACCTTGCTTCTTCAATCCCCCGCGGCCACCGCCGGGCGCGCGTGGCGGCGCATCAGGAACAGCAGCAGCAGCGGAGGAATGATGGTCAGCGTCATCAGCCGGAAGTCGTTGTTGTAGGCGATGATCTGCGCCTGATGGGTGATCATCTGATCCAGCAGCGCGGCACCATGCCGCGTCGCCGGATTCAGCATGTGCGACACGGCGTCGTTGCCCTGCAGCACGCGATCGAACGGCGTGATGCCGGCGGCGATGTTGGCGTGCGTGGTCTGCACGCTGCGGGTCAGGGTGAACGACGTCACCGAAATGCCAATCGCCGCGCCGATGTTGCGCGCCAGCGACTGCACCGATGTCCCCTCGCCGCGAAGCTGCGGTGACAGCGTCGTATAGGCCATCACCGTCATCGGGTTGAACACCAGGCCGATCGAGAAGCCCTGCAGGATCATGGTGAGCATCATCTCGCCCTCGGTCACGTCCGGGGTCCAGGTGCTCATCACCCAGAGCGCCCAGCCTAGCACCAGCAGCCCGACCGCCATGATCTTGCGCTGGTCCACCCGCATGCCGAGGCGGCTGGCGAGGAACATCGAGGCGATGGTCCCGACACCGCGTGGCGCCATCGCCCAACCGGCGGTGTAGACCGGGTAGCCCGCCAGGTTCTCCAGATAGGGCGCGAGCAGTGCCGCGGTCGCCAGCATCACCGAGGACACGCAGAACACCATGATGATGCCGGCGGCGAAGTTGCGGTCCTTGAACAAGCCAGGCGCCAGGAACGGCTTGTCGGCGGTGAACATGTGGACCAGGAACAGGTAGAAGCCGAGCCCGGCCAGCACCGCCTCGACGATGATCTCGCGCGAGGAGAACCAGTCCAACTCCTGGCCGCGGTCCAGCATCATCTGCAACGCGCCGACACCGAGCGCCAGAACGCCGAAGCCGTACCAGGAGAATTTCAGGTGCGGCCGCGCCGGCGCGCTCGGCATGAACAGCGCGAGCCCGGTGATGGCGAGGATGCCGAACGGCAGGTTGACGTAGAACACCCAGCGCCAACTGTACAGGTCGGTCAGGTAGCCGCCGAGCGTCGGCCCCATGATGGGGCCCATCGTCACGCCCATGGAGAAGATCGCCATCGCCTGCGCGCGGCGCGAGAACGGATAGATGTCCAGCATCGTCGCCTGCGACAGCGGCGCGATGGCCGCCCCGCACATGCCTTGCAGCAGGCGGAACAGCACCAACTGCTCGAGCGACTGCGCCGCGCCGCACATCATCGAGGTGACGGTGAAGCCGGCGAGGCAAACGATAAACAGCTTCTTGCGCCCGAATCGCACCGCCATCCAGCCGACCGGAGCGGTCATGATCGCCGCGGCGATCACATAGGAGGTCAGCACCCAGGTGATCTCGTCGGAGGAGGCCGACATGCTGCCCTGCATATAGGGCAGCGCGACGTTGGCGATGGTGGAATCCAGCGTCTGCATCAGCATCGCGACCATCGCGAAGGTGGTGATCAGGCCACGGTGGGGGACTCTTTGGCTCGTGTCGGACATCGCCGGCTTGATTATCGGACCGAGGCGGCTGACGCTCGCCCCCTCACACCTTCACGAAGGGGCAGGCCCCCTCCGAAAGCGGCCGGAACGCTTCGTCGCCAGGCGTCGTGCCGAGCAGCTTGTAGAGGTCCCATTCGCCCTTGCTCTCGGAGGGCTGCTTCACCTCGAACAGATAGGCTGGGTGGATCTTGCGTCCGTCCTCGCGGATCTTGCCGGGGCCGAAGCAGTCATCATCGGTCGGCATCGCCTTCATGCGCGCCACCGTGGCTGCGCCGTCCGCCTTCGCCGCCGCCGCACCCATGTCCGCAGCTGCCTTCAGGTAATGCAGCGTGCAGGAATAATCCCCCGCCTGCGCCATGTTCGGCCATAGCGTGACCTTGGGCTGAATGCGCTTCTGGAAGCTCCGCGTCCGCTCGTTCAGGTCCCAGTAGTAGGTCTCCGACAGCCGAAGCCCAGCCGCCATGTCGATCCCGATCGAGCGGACATCGGTCGTGTAGGCCACCAGCGCCGCGAGGTTCATCTTGCGCGACAATCCAAATTCGTGCGCCTGCTTCACGATGTTGATGAGGTCCGCGCCGGCGCCGCAAATGCCGAGAATTTTCGCGCCGGATGCCTGCGCCTTCACCAGGAAGGCGGAGAAGTCGGTGGTTTCCGGGAACGGGTAGATCTGCCCGCCGACTACCTTCCCTCCTCCCGCTTCCACGAAGCGCGTGGTGTCACGCTGGGTCGCCTCGCCAAAGGCGTAGTTCGGGGTGATGAAGTACCAAGTGTCGCCGCCAGCCTTGACCATCGCGCCGCCGGTCGATTTTGCCTCCATGTAGGTGTCGAACACCCAGTGGATCGAATTGGGCGTGCATGCCTTGCCGGTGATGTCTGAACTGGCGGTACTGGTTGGGATCAGCACCTTGTTCTTCACGTGACAGATCGAGGCCAAGGCCAGCGCGCAGGAGGTCGCTGCCACGTCGATGATGATGTCGACGCCGCGCTGGTCGAACCATTCCCTGGCGAGCGACACCGCGACATCGGGCTTGTTCTGATGATCGGCGGACAGCACCTCGACGTCGAAGGCACCAGCGGCGAATTCCTGCACGGCCTGTTTTGCGCAGATCACGCCGGTCGGGCCGTTGACGTCCCGATAGGGTCCGGACTGGTCGTTCATCACGCCGATGCGGATCACCGGCCGCGTCTGGGCACGAGAGCGCCTGACTGGTATGGCGGCGGCGCCGGCGGCGGTGGTGAGCAGCGTGCGGCGAGTGAGGCGCATGGACGATTCCTCCGTGTCGTTGCTCCACGATAGGGCAAGGGACCGCCGAGGGCCAAACCGACCGGGCTGGATGCTGCATTCGGCTTGGCGACGCCTTGGCACCCTTTGTTCCAAGCGCCAGATGCACTCGTGCCCGCCGCATGATAGATGCGTCGCCGCAGCGATCGGGCGGTCGACATGGCCGGCGGCGCGTTTCGTGTCTTCCTCTCGGCGGTGACCAGCGAGTTCGGCCAGGCGCGCGACGCGCTGGCCAAGGACCTCGCCGCGCGCAACACGCTGGTCCGCGTGCAGGATAGCTTCCGCGCCGAAGCCACCGCAGACACGCTGCTGCGCCTGCTGCACGACTATGTGCGCGGCTGCACGGCGGTGGTTTGCGTGTTCGGCACACGCAGCGGCGCCTGCCCACCGCCGGCACCAACCGCGGCCTGGATCAATCCACCCGCGGCAATGCCAAAGACCCAAGCCTAAATAACCACCTCGGCTGTATCAAAGTCGTTGACACGCTCCACCGGGTCAGCGAGGCGGAACTCCTCATGCGCCGCGCGCTCGCCATCGACGAGGCAAGCTTCGGCAAGGACCATCTGAACGTCGCACGTGGCCGCAACAATCTCGCCCAGTTGTTGCAAGTCACCAACCGACTCGGCGAGGCGGAACCGCTGCTGCGCCATGCGCTGACGATCTTCCTCGCCTTCCAGCGCGACACCGGGCATGCGCACCCGCACCGCAACGCGGCGAGCGAGAACTACGCCAACCTGCTCGCGACGATGGGCAAGAGCCGAACAGAAATCACCGCGGCGATCGCGGCGCTGTTTCGGGAGGCCGCGCTGGATCAGACGTGATTCGGTTGTGACCGGCAATGCCAAGGCACTCCGACGGTCGGTCACTCCACCGTCCAACCGTCAGTACCCGCCGCAATCTCCGTTCAACGCAAAGATCACAAAGAACGCAGAGATCGCAAAGAAAAGATCAATGGGGCCTTCGGCCCCGGACTGTTCAAACCGATGATCATATTGCCATGCTGCCTGCGGCGCAGCGTCCCATGAACCACCGCGCGGAGCGCATAAAATCTTCCTTCGCGATCTCTGCGTTCTTTGCGGCCTTTGCGTTACAACTTCGCCAACCGCACACGCAGGCAGCGCACCCCCCCGCGTTAATCATTCCGCAACCCGCCGCAGCGATATCCCTCTCACCATGGAGAACACAGAATCGGGCCCCGACCCGACCAACCGAATCATTGGACTCGGCATAAGGGTGCACAGAAAATTGGAACCCGGCCTCCTGGAATCGGTCTACGAGGAATGCCTTTGCTGGGAGCTCGCACACGACAACATGACATTCAAGCGCCAGGTGCCGCTCCCGGTGATATGCGAGGACGTTCGCCTGACCTGTGGCTACTACGCCGATATTATCGTTGAGCAGACCGTGATCGTGGAACTCAAGTCGGTCGAGCGCATCCTGCCCGTGCACGAGGCGCAAACGCTGACCTACCTCCGTCTGAGCGGCTGCAAAGTCGGTCTGCTCATGAACTTCAACAGCGTAATGCTGAAGGACGGGATCCGGCGCTTCATCCCGTGAGCCAGCCGCGCAAAGCGTACAAATTGCTTCTCTGTGATCTCTGCGTCCTCTGCGATCTCTGTGTTAATGCTTCACTATCCCCACGCACCGGCCTCTACGCAGATGGCCGGGTGATCCCCGGATCAAGTCCGGGGACGGCCATGATGGTGCTACCAGCGCCAGCCGCTCAATCCCCCGCCGCCGGCGCGGCAGCCGGACGCACGTGCCGGCGCATCACCAGCAGCAACAGCAGCGGCGGCACCACCACCAGAGTCATCATGCGGAAGTCGTTGTTGTAGGCGATGATCTGCGCCTGGTGGTTGATCATCTGATCCAGCACCGCCGCACCATGCCGCGTCGCCGGATCCAGCATGTGCGACACCGCATCATTGCCCTGCAGCACGCGATCGAACGGCGTGATGACCGCAGCGATGTCGGCGTGCGACGCCTGCGTGCTGCGCACCAGCATCAGCGACGTCACAGACACGCCCACCGCCTGGCCGATGTTGCGGCACAGTGCCTGCAACGACGTCGCATAGCCGCGCAGCGCCGGCGGCAGCGTGGTGAACGCCATCACCGTCATCGGGTTGAACACGAAGCCGATGGCGAAGCCCTGCATCACCAACGTCAGCATCATCTGCTGCTGCGACACATCGGGCGTCCAGTAGCTCATCGAATGCAGCGCAAACCCCAGCGTCAGCAGGCCGAACGCCATCAGCTTGCGATGGTCGATCAGGTTGGAGAGCCGGCTCGCCACCTGCATGCCGATCATGGTGCCGATGCCGCGCGGCGCCATCGATAAGCCAGCGGTCGCCACCGGATAGCCGGCCAGGCTTTCCAGATACGGCGCCATCAGCGCGGAGCTCGCCAGCATCACCGTGGCGGTGAAGAACACCATCGTCACGCCGCAGACGAAGTTGCGGTCCTTGAACAACCCGGGCGGCAGGAACGGCCGCTCGGCGGTGAACATGTGCACGATGAACAGATAGAAGCCGAGACCGCCCAGCACCGCCTCGATGATGATCTCGCGCGAGGAGAACCAGTCCAGCTTCTGGCCACGGTCCAGCATGAGTTGCAACGCGCCGACACCCATCGCCAGCACGGCGAAGCCGGTCCAGTCGAATTTCAGCTCGCTGCGCGGCGTCGCCTTCGGCAGGAAGATCAGCAGCCCGGCGATCGCCAGCAGGCCGAACGGCAGGTTCACGTAGAACACGTAGCGCCAGTTGTACATCTCGGTCAGGTAGCCGCCGAGCGTCGGGCCGGTGATCGGCCCCACCATCACGCCCATGCCGAAGATCGCCATCGCCTGCGCACGGCGCTCGAACGGGTAGATGTCCAGCATCGTCGCCTGCGACAGCGGCACCAGCGCGGCGCCGCACATCCCCTGCAGGAAGCGGAAGCACACCATCTGGTCCAGCGTGTCCGCCGTGCCGCACAGCATCGACGCGATGACAAAGCCGGTCATGCACGCGACGTGCAGGTTCTTGCGGCCGAAGCGCACCGCCATCCAGCCCACCGGCGCGGTCATGATCGCGGCGGCGATCACGTAGGAGGTCAGCACCCAGGTGATCTCGTCGGCGCTGGTGGACAGCGTGCCCTGCATGTAGGGCAGCGAGACATTGGCGATCGATGCGTCCAGCGACTGCATCAGGTTCCCCAGCATCACGCAGAGCGTGATTAGCGCACGGTGGGGAACCTTCTGCGTGGTCCCGGACATCACTCCCTCGGGCCGCGTCTCATGCGCGGTTGCAGCGGCATGGCTCGGTGGCGGTAGAAGCCATGATCGGCCACTCCGGAGAACCCTGCAACCTTGCCGTCACGTGCGGGTCTGCGCCAGAGTGACTGCAACGATGGAGGAACCGTTCCGATGGGCATCACCGCAGACCTCGCGCAGTTCACCGCCACCATCAGCCTCGACCGCCTGCCGGCCGACGTGGTGCGGCGCGCGCGCTTCCTGGTGCTGGACCTGGTCGGCAACATCGTGCGCGCGCGGCATGACGCGGAGAGCACGCCATCGTTTCTTGCCGCGGTCCGCGCCATGGGCATGGCCGCCGGCAATTCCGGCGTGTTCGGCGACGCCGCGCGCTACACGCCCGCCGGCGCCGCCTTACTGAACGGCGCGCTGGCGCATTCGCTGGATTTCGACGACACGCACGCCGCGGGATCGCTGCATCCCGGCGCGCCGGTGATCTCGGCGGCGTTGGCGGCCGGCGAGATGGTCGGCGCCTCGGGTGCCGATGTGCTGGCGGGGATCGTCGCCGGCTACGACGTCACCTGCCGCGTCGCCCTCGCACTGCCGGCCGGCGAGCACTACGACCGCGGCTTCCACCCCACCGCCACCTGCGGCGCCTTCGGTGCGGCAGCGGCAGCGGCGCGGGTGTTCGGGCTGTCGGCCGAGCAGGTCGAGGGCGCGCTCGGCACCGTGCTGAGCCAGTGCGCCGGCAGCCTGCAGTTCCTGGCCAACGGCGCCTGGACCAAGCGCTTCCAGGTCGGCTGGGCGGCCTGCAACGGGCTGATGGCGGCCACCCTGGTGCGGGAAGGCTTCAAGGGCGCGTCCGAGGCGCTGGAGGGCCGCCACGGCTTCCTGCACGCCTACGCGCCCAATCCGAACCCGGCGCGCGCGGTGCAGGACCTCGGCACGGTGTTCGAGCTGATGAACACCGCAGTGAAGCCGTATCCCTCCTGCCGCTACGGCCATGCCGGCATCGACGCGGCGCTCGCCTTGCGCGCTGCGAACGACCTGAAGCCGGGGGAGATCAGTTCGGTCACGCTCGGCCTGCCGCGGTCGGGGATGATGCTGATCGGCCAGCCGCCGGAGAAGAAGGCCGACCCGCAGAACGTCGTGGACGGCCAGTTCAGCGGCCCGTTCGTGATTTCCGCCGCGCTGGCGACCGGCGCGATGGGCTGGGACAGCTACCGGCTGTTGCGGGACTCAGCGGTGCGAGGCCTGCTGCCGAAGGTGCATTGCGAGGTCGATCCGGAGATCGAGGCCGAGTTCCCCGCCAACATGTCCGGCAAGCTGACCATCGCGGCGCGCGGCCAGAGTTTCAGCCAGAAGGTGGTGGTGCCGAAGGGCGAGCCTGCCAACTTCCTCACCGAGGCGGAGCTGCGGGGAAAATTCGCCGGTCTGGCGGATGCCGTTCTGGGTGCCGAACGCGCTGCTCGCCTGGCCGTCGCGGTGCTGGCGATCGACACCACCTCGGACGTCGCCAATCTGATGCGCCAGGCGGCCCCGCTGATGCCGGCGCGGCTGGCGGGGGAGTAGGCCGACCGGTCGGCCGGGCTTAGCGCGGGGTGCGGCGCTCGAACTCGGCCGGCGGCTCGAACACCCCGTCGGGCGGAGACCCGTACACAACGGCGATCGCGGTCAGCGACGCATCGGACGCCTTGGCCGCCGTTAGGCGCAGCATGAGACCATCATCGGTCACGCAGGCAGCGCCCGCGTCCTCGTCCTTGTCGGCCGGCCTGACTTTCCATTCGGTGCACGCGATATTCGCCACCGTCGCCGTGCCCTGACGCGTGAAGCGCATGCCCGGCCTGAGGAACGCGGCGGGATTCTCGGTCTTGGCCACCGGACGCTCAACATAGGCCCTGC
>JBGPND010000220.1:0-8401 GCA_041487355.1 Acetobacteraceae bacterium
CCCGCATCCGGGCCCACGGCGGCCTGCCGATGCGCCTCGATTTTGGCCCGCCCGCCCCCGAAGTCGTCGACGCCCTCGTCAACGGCACCAGCCCCATTCTGCGGGCGCTCGACCACCACAAGCACGCCGTGGTGGCGGCCTGACTGGACAACTGTCGCGGCGGGACGGCTTCCTTTCCACCGTCATGGCACCGTGTCGCTACGGCTGGCCGGGACGGGCCCGGTCATGGCGGTTGGACGGTTGGGAGCAAGTTCGTCTGATGCCTATGGGGCACGCGACATACATTCGCGTCTCATTCCCCGCAACATCGTCTCATACCTACAGATCATGAGACGAAACCGCCGACCCACACCGCCGACTCACCCCGGCTCCACCGGCATCCGCGCGATCGACAGCCAGGCGATCGGCACGCCCGCCTTCTCCGCCGCCTGCTCCGGCCGCAGCGAGGCATCCCAGTCCATCGCCACGAAGCGCCGCGCCGTCACTGACGCCGCCGCATCCGAGATCAGCCAGAGCAGCGGCGGCACCATGATCTCCGGCTGCAGCATCCGCGCGCGATCACCCGCCTCGTCGCCGACGATGCCGGTGTTGGTGACGCCGCCCGGCACCAACACGTTCGACGTCACGCCGGTGCCTTGCAAGTCTGCCGCCAGCACCGCCATCGCCGCCTCGGCCGCCGCCTTGCTCGCGCCGTACAGCAGGTAGCCCCCGCGCACCATCGTGCCGAGGCTGGTTGTGACGGTGACGATCCGCCCCTTGCCGGCGTTCAGCATGTGCGGCACCACGGCACGCGCCATCATGATCGGCGCGGTTGCGTTCACTGCGAGGAAGAGCTGCCATTGCTCCGGCGTGATTTCCCAGAAGCGCATCGGGTTGCGCCGCTGGTCCGCCTTGATCGAGGCCTGGCCGATGCCCGCGTTGTTCACCAGCACGTCGATCTTGCTGAAGCGGCCGAGCACCGCGGACACGATCGCATCGAAGGCGTCTGGCCGCGCCAGGTCGGCGGGGATCGTCTGCATCGTGCCGGGCTTGTCATGCACGCTCGCAGCGAGTGCCGCGAGTCCGGTGTCGTTGCGGTCCACCGCGGCCACGTCGATGCCAGCTCCCAGCAGCCCGAGCGTCATCACACGTCCGATGCCGCTCGCCGCGCCCGTCACGATCGCGGTCTTCCGCTCAGTTGCCATTGCCGTGTCCTCCGTAGGGGTTGCTCCCACGCCAACTCTCGCGCCCGTTCAGCCGGCGCGCAACGCCAGACGCGAAACCAGCCTGCCATCGATCGCCGCCAGCCCGAGGCCGATCAGCGCCATGCCGGTGAGCGCCGCCGGAGTGATCGCCTCATGCAGGAACATCGCACCGAGCAGCAGCGAGCTGATCGGCAGCAGGAATGTCACGAGCAGCAGATTGGTCGCGCCAGCGACGGCAAGCAGCCGGAAATACACCGGATAGCCGGCCGCCGTGCACAAGACGGCCGTCGTCACCAGCGATGCCCATGTCGCCATGGACGGGCCCGGCAACAACCATGGCCGATCGACGATCATCACCAGCGGCAACATGAGCAGAGTCGCTGCCGCAAGCTGGCCGGTTGCCGCGGTGACCGGCGAGAGCCCGCTGAACCGCCTGCCGTAGACGCCGGCAAACGCGTAGGCCACCGCCGCAAGCAGACACGCGAACTCGCCCAGCAGGTTGCCGATCAGACCGCCGGGCAGCAGGTCCGGCCACACCAGCACGACAACACCGACGAAGCCGAGGCCAACGCCAAGGGCACGCAATGGCGTCAGTTTCTCGTCGTCCGTCAGCGCATGCGCGACCAGCACGGTGAACACCGGCGTGGCCGCGTTCAGGAGGGCTGCCAGGCCGCTGGCGATTTCCATTTCACCATAGGCGATCAGCGAGAAAGGTATCGCATTGTTGAGTGCCGCCATCGTCGTGAACCGCAGCCATGCCGCGCGGGTCATGGGAAGCATCTCGCCGCGGATCGCCAGCACCAGGATGAGGACGAGCGCGGCGATGCCGACCCGGCCGAACACCGCGGTGAACGGCGGCAATTGCTCGACCAGCACCTTCCAGAAGAAGAATGTCGCGCCCCACAGAACCGACAACGTCAGCAGCAGCACCCAGGCGGTGCCGTTCATCGCAGGCGATCGCGCGGACATCGTTCGGTTCCCGATGGTGACGCGCGGCAGGAACCATGCAATGGCTCGTCGCCGCCATCCGCGCATTGCGCCGGCTCAGTCGGCCGCGATCCCGTGATAGAACCGCTCGGTCAGCCGCCGTAGGCCCTTCGGGTGTGCTATTTCAGGACGGCGAGTGCGGCGAGCCCGCACGCATAGGCGGTAAGCAACGCCGCCAGTATGCCCCACATGTACGTCTTGCCCGGTTTCTCGGCGAGTTCAGCCTTGGTCGCGAGATGTGGCAGCGTCGCTGCCAGCATCGCTTCTATCCGGATTGTCGTCGCCTCCAGCCTGGCAACTGCCGACTTGACGTCGCGCATGTCTGCTTCGAGGCGTGAAATACGCGCTTCCATGCCCGGATCGTAAGGGCCGCCACCTTGTCCTGCAACCGGTATATCGGGCATCGCTCGCCACCTCTGATCGGAAAAAATGGAGGTGCGGCTTTAAGAAATTACGACCACGCGAGTGACTACGATTGCATGTCAGATGGGACCGGCCGAGCAACCACCTGCGGCAGCCAGACGCTGACCGTGGTGCCGACGCCCTCCTCGCTCTCGATCAGCAACTGGCCGCGATGGCGGTTGACGACGTGCTTGACGATGGCGAGCCCGAGCCCGGTGCCGCCGGCCGCGCGCGAGCGGCCGGTGTCGACGCGATAGAACCGCTCGGTCAGCCGCGGCAGATGCGCGCGCGGGATGCCGGCGCCCTGATCGGTGACCGTGACCACGACGCCGGGACGCGCGGGCCATCCGCGGGCCGCCCCGGGGGACGCACCCGGCTGCGCGACCGCGGCCTCGAGCAGCACGGTGCCGCCCTCCCGGCCGTATTTCACCGCATTGTCCAGCAGGTTCTGCACCACCTGCGCCAACTGGTCGGCATCCCCGACCACGGCCGGCATGTCCGCCGGGATGCGCATGTCGAGCGACACCGCGCGCTGCTTGAGGCGCGGCTCGAATCCCGCTGCCAGGCGCGGCACCAGCTCCGCCAGATCGACACTCCCCGACGGCGCCTGATGCTCGACCAGCTCGATCCGTGACAGGCTCAGGAGATCGTCGATCAGCCGGTTCATCCGCGCCGCCTGCTCGCCCATGATGCCGAGGAAGCGTTGTTGCGCGGACGGATCATCTGCCGCCGGGCCGCGCAACGTTTCGATGAAGCCGATCAGCGACGCCAGCGGCGTGCGCAGCTCATGGCTCACATTGGCGACGAAGTCGACGCGCGTGCGTTCCACCGCCCGCTCGCGCGTGCGATCCGACAGGACGACCACCGCCTGGCCGCCATCCGCCATCGGCGGATCCATCGGCACCACCGCCGCGTGAACCTCGCGCGGCACCGGCACCGGCAAGGTCACCTCGGCCGTCTCGGTCCCGCCCGAGGCAAACGCCCGATCGATCGCGGCGCGCAGGTCCGGGTGGCGCAGCACCGCCGGCATGTCGGCACCGAACGCCGCCCGCGCCGCCGAATTGGCGCGCCGCACGCTGCGGTCGGCCGCCAGCACGATCAGCGGATCCGGCAGCCGCTCCACAACGGCCCCGTCCGCGCGCCGGAGCTGCTCCACCAATGCCGCCCGCGCCGCCACCCGCCGCACCAGCCGCTCGGCCGCGCGCCCGAGCCGCTGCATGCCTGGCAGGACCGGCGCGCCCGCGGACCGCACCGCTGGTTCGTCTGTGCCAACCTGACGCAGAGTCTCGGCCAGCACGTCGAGATCGCGCGACCAGAACAGCGCCAGCGCCAACGCCGCCAACAGCGTCACCGCGGACGCCAGCAAGGCCGGCCCCGCCGGCGCCCATCCTGCCAATGCCAGCACCAACAGCGCCACCACCGGCACCCCGGCGATCGCCACCACCGCTCCCAGCACCCGCATTGCAGGGCCTGCTAAGCAAGGCGAGGGGGACGCTGTCCCCCTCGACCCCCTGCCAGGGGACAGTCGTCCCCTGGACCCCTCGGACCAGCCCCTTCTTCAAGACACCAAACTGACAGGGTTCCAAGGGCCGGCGGCCCTTGGCGAGGGGTCCAGGGGGGCAGAGCCCCCTTGGTCTTACTTCCCAGGCTCCGCACGCTGGTACCTGGCGCGAACGCCGCGTTCGATGGCGGTTGCAACGAGCGGGTCGAGACGAAGTTCGGTGCGGACGAACTCCAGCATCTCCAGGGTCCGCTGTTGCGTCACCGGGTTGGCGGCGACCACTTCGCAGGCCAGGGCATAGGCGGTCTCGCGCAGGCGCGGCTCGAGTGCGCTGCGTACCAGCCGGGCGGCGTGCTGCAGCCCGTCCTCCTCGTTCAGCAGCTTCACCGCGGCGTCGGTGACACTGCGGAGTTGTTCGGTGGTGAAGTCGCGAAACGCCGGGAGGGTCTGCACCTGGCCGGCCATCACGCCGATCTCGCGGTCCGACATGCCGCCGTCAGCGGCGGCCACCAGGACCATGGTGAGGACCAGTGCCTCCGGTGCCTCCAGGGCATCGCGCGAACGCATTGAGAAACTCCGTGCTTCATGGGCGGAACCTGATCGAACTACCTGGGCAGATCAAGCGGGCAGCGATTCGCCGAGGAAGTCGCGCGTCTGCCGCACGGCCTCGGCGAGGCCGACGCGCCGGATCACAACCCCGGCAGGAAAGGCGGACAGCAGGCGCGAGGGAGTCTGGCGGTCGAGCAGTACGAACACGCCGCGGTCGGTGGCGCGGCGGATCAGCCGGCCGAAGGCCTGGCGCAGGCGCAGGCGCGCGATCCTGTCGTCATAGGCTTTCGGATCGCCCTCCGAGAGATGGATGCGGCGCTCGCGATGTAGAATGTCGGGACGCGGCCAGGGGACTTTCTCGAACACCACGAGGCGGAGTGCGCGGCCTGGCACATCGACCCCGTCGCGCATCGCGTCGGTGCCGAGCAGGCAGCTCTCCTCCTCGGTGCGGAAGATGTCGACCAGGGTGGCGTTGCCCATCGCGTCGACGTGCTGGGCGTAGAGCGGGATGCCGGCTTCCTCCAGCTCGGGGGCGATGCGCGCGTGTACCGCCTGCAACCGGCGGATGGCGGTGAACAGGCCGAGTGCGCCACCGCCCGCCGCGATGAACAATGCGCGATAGGCCGCGGCAAGTTGCGGGATGTCGCCGGTGGCGACGTCCGTCACAATGAGGGCACGGGTCTGGGTGGCGTAGTCGAACGGGCTGGCGACGGCGGCGCGGATCGCCGGCGACGGCAGATGCGGGGCGCCGACGCGTGCCTCGGCCGAGGCCCAGGCGGTTTCCGGGTCCGCGTCGCCCGAATCGCGCAGCGTCGCGGAGGTGACCAGCAGGCCCTGCGCGGGTGCGGCGAGGGTTGCGGCGAACGGGATGGTCGGGTCGAGCCAGTGGCGGTGCAGCCCGACATCGACATCTCGCGGGCCGTCAGTGCGCTGCACGCGGAGGAACAGGATATGGCCAGGGCGGCTGCCTGGCTCGGATCGCGGTTCGTTCAAAGCGCGCAACATGCCCTGCCAGGCGGACAACGGGTGCAAGGCACGGCGGTTGAGCGAGCGGCCAGCGGCTTCGATGCGGTTGCGCGTCGCCGCGTCCATGTCGTCCGCCTCCTCGTCGAGGCGCGCGAGCAGGCGTTCGCGCAGCGTGGCGAGGGGTTCGGCGATGCGCGCCAGCGCGCGGGCGAGCCGATCCGCGGCCTCCGCGACGCCGGGCCCGGGCGGGAAGACATCGCACTCCAATGCTCCGCGCGCTGATTCGCCATCCCCGCCGGTGCGGGCGAACACCTGGTGGCGGATCAGGCGCAGGAAGGCCTCGGTCGGGTTCGGTCTGCCGGTATCCAGGCCGCCCAGGTCGGGATGTTCATTCGCGAGCCGGGTGTACCAGCCGGGAGCGGGCAGCGCACGCGCCGCCTGCAGCGCTGCTTCCAGGGGCGTTTCCAGCATCGGGCGGGCCGCCACCAGCTCCTCGATCCGCCGCTTCAGGCCGCGGGCGCGCGATCGGCCCCCCTCGGCGCCGAGCAGCCAGCGGCGCAGTTCGGCGGTCTCCAGGCCGGACAGTTCGGCGGAGAATGCGCCGTCCGCCGCGTCGAACACGTGGTGGCCTTCGTCGAACACGTATCGGGTAGGGACGGTGCTGTCGTCGAGCCCACCCCATGCGGCCTGGGTCATCACCAGGGCATGGTTGGCAACGACAAGCTGCGCGGTGCGCGCCCGGCGGATCGTGTGTTCGACGAAGCAGCGCCGCCAGTGCGGGCAGGCGGCGTGGATGCATTCGCCGCGCCGGTCGGCGAGGCTGAGGATGGTGGCAGTGCCGAACAATTCGGCGAGCCAGCCGGGCAGGTCGCCGCCCTGGATGTCGCCATCTCCTGTGACCAGCGCCCAGCGGGCGACCAGGCCGAGCGGGATGACCGATGCCGGTGTTAGCCCCGAAGTGGCGGGGCTCAGGGCGTCCTCCAGGTTGAGCAGGCAGAGGTAGTTCTCCCTGCCCTTGCGCACCACCACGCGCCTGTGGCGTTCGGTCGGGTCGGGGAACAGGTGCGCCAGCTCGGCGTAGATCTGGCGTTGCAGGTGGCGGGTGAAGGTGCTGATCCACACGGCGCCGTGGTTCTTCTCCGCCCACAGACTGGCGGGGGCGAGGTAGCCGAGCGTCTTGCCCGTTCCGGTGCCGGCTTCCGCCAGCACGAGGTGCGGATCGCCGCGAGTTTCGCGCGGCGCGAAGGCGGCGGCGGCGGCACCGGCGTAGTCGGCCTGGCCCGGTCGCTGTTCCGCATGCGGTCCGAGCATGCTGGCGAGCCGTGAGCGTGCTTCGGCTTCTCCCACCGGATGCGCCGACGGCGGTGGCAGCGGCGCGGTGTCCTCCCATTCCGGCAGGCGCTTCCACACGCGCAGCGCCTCGCTCGACGGCGCCGCATCCGGCCGGCCGAGCGCCGCCGTGACGAACGGCGCCCAGCCCCAGCCGGCCTGGCCCATGCGCGCCGCCAGCCCCGCGGCATCGCGGTTCGGGGCGATGTCGCGGCCAAGCGAGAGCCGGTGCAGCAATGCCGCGGCGAGTTCCGGCAACAGCGCCGCCTCGGCTTGCAGGCCGCCGGTCGGCGGTTCGAAATCCAGCATCAGGGCGAGGCCGCGCGGTGTCGGTGCGGCGGGGCGGGCCGGCAATGCGAAGGCGAACAGTTCCAGCAGATCGAATGCCGGCATGCCGCGGAGGCCGAGCCTGCGGAACGTCGCGGGTGCATGAACCAGCATGGGCGGCGGCAGGCTGCGCAGGCGCGCGGCTGCCTCCGCCGCGGGCAGCAGCAGCAGCTCGCCGTCGGCGGTGAAGATGGCGGCGCGGCCGTGGCCGGCTACGACGGCAGGCGCGTCGGGCAGGGCAATTCGCGCCATGGCTCTCGGCTGGCTGAGGTCACGGCTGATCCCTAGACGCAATCAGGACGCGGCGCCATCGCGGAGGGCAGCCAAGCAAGCGCAGCCAGGCACAAGCGAGGAAGTTTCTACACGGGCTCCACCGAGGCTCCATGGAGAGCCACGGAGGAAGAGAAAACGGCGCTTCGCGCGGAGCGCATTCATCCTTTTTCCTTCTACCATGAAAATAGGAAGGGCGAGCCTCGAGCCATTCCATCATGGCCGGGCCTGACCCCATAGGCATCAGGATAAGCAGCCGTGTGAGGCAACGTCCTCCCCCTCCCCTTGCGGGAGGGAGTTGGGGGAGGGGGCGTCTCAACATGGAAGGCGTTGATTTCGTGCGGCTTCACCCCTCCCCCCAACCCCCTCCCGCAAGGGGCTACGGTTGTCACACAACTGCGGAACGACTTGCCAACCCGCCTTATATCCGAATCGATGCGCACAACGGTTACGGGATAGGGTGTGATTCGCATGATCGGGGCAAGCCTTGGGCGGTTTGGCGACAAGCGGCTGGCATGTGTGGGTGGGGCGCTGCTGGCGGCGATGCAGCGGCAACGGACGCTGTGCGTCCACCGGCTGGCGGGCTGGCGGCTGGCTATTCGTTCCGCACATGTGCGACTCCCGTAGCCCGCGCGGGAGGGGGTCGGGGGAGGGGTCTACCGCCATGCCGTCTGATAGGCCGCCAGGCACGCCAGATCGACGATCTGGCTGACCGAGGCGTCCATCGGCATGATCTGCACCGGCCGCTCCAGGCCCAACAGCAGCGGCCCGATCGTGCTGCCGCCGCCCAGCCTGCGCGCGAGGCTCGAGGTGATATGGGCCGAATGTAGCCCCGGCATCACCAGCACATTGGCATCCGCGGTCAGCCGGCAGAACGGATACAGCG
>JBGPND010000221.1:0-8315 GCA_041487355.1 Acetobacteraceae bacterium
GGTGCCGACACCCATCACGATTCCGAGCAGTGCCAACATCGAGCGCAACCGGTTCGCGATCAGCGCGCGCGTCGCGATCGTCAGCGTCTCGCGCAGCAGGAATGCGTTCATCGCCTACTCGTACCGCAGCGCTTCGATCGGGTCGAGACGTGCCGCCTTGCGCGCGGGATAGTAGCCGAAGAAAATCCCCACCGCCGCCGAGAACAGGAAGCCGCCGGCGATCGCGCTCGGTGAAATCGGCGCCGGCCAGCCGGCGACGAGCGAAATGCCCTGGGACAGGGCCACACCGATGGCGATGCCGGCGATGCCGCCGCTCACGCTGATCAACACCGCCTCGGCCAGAAATTGCAGCAGCACGTGCAACCGGCGGGCGCCGATCGCCATGCGCAGTCCGATCTCGCGGGTGCGCTCGGTGACCGAGACCAGCAGGATGTTCATGATGCCGATGCCGCCGACCAGCAGCGAGATCGACGCCACCGCCGCCAGCAGAAGCGCCATGATCCGGCTGCTGCTCTCGGCGGTTTCGGCGATCTGACTCAGGTTGCGCACCGCGAAATCGGCGGTGTCGCCCGGCTTGATGCGATGGCGGCGCTGCAGCGTGTCGGTGACCTGCCGGATCGCCGGTTGCACGGCATCGGCGCTCACGGCCTGGAGGTAGATCTGGTTGACGAAGCCGGCCAGCCGCGACTGCAGCGCATAGGGATTGGGCGGCGGCAGATAAACCCAGTTTATCGGCGTCTGTTGCGCACTCGGCGCGGCGACGCCGAGCACCTTGCGCTCGGCGGTGGTGAACGGGACCATGACCACGTCGTCCTGATCCATCCCGAACGCCGTCTGCCCTTTGGCGGCCAGCAGGCCGATGACGCGCAGCGGCACGCTCTTGACCTGAACCAGGGCGCCGATCGGGTTCTCGGTCGAGCCGAACAACTGCTGCGCGACGGTGTGACCGAGCAGCACGACGAGAGCCGCCTTGGCATCGTCATCGGGCGTAATGGCGCGGCCGGCTTCGATCCGCCAGTTGGTGACCGGCGGATAGTTGGGGCTGACGCCCTGGATGGACGTGGTCCAGTTCTGATTGCTGTACTGCACCTGACCGGCCTGCCGGATCAGGTAGCTGACGCTGGCCACCGCCGGGTCCTCGCGGCGGATCGCCTGCGCATCGCCGACCGTAACCGTCGAGGCGCTGCCAGACCCGGCGCGGATGCCGCCCGTGGTGGTGGCGCCCGGCACTACCACCAGGAGGTTGGTGCCGAGACTCTCGATCTGCTTGCGCACCGCCTCGTTGGCGCCCTGGCCAACCGCGACCATGACGATCAGGGCGGCGACCCCGATGAACACCCCGAGCATGGTCAGCGCCGAGCGCATCCGGTTGCGCCCGATCGCCTGCACGGCGGCGGCCAGGATCATCAGCCCGAACGCCCAGAAGGCGCTGGCCCAGTGCCCCGTGACGGCAGCCGTCCCGTTCGCCGAAAGTAACGTGTTGTTGCGGACGACGGTTGGCGGCGGCGCCAGCTTGTGCGGCCGCACATCGGAGACTATCAGGCCGTCGCGCATCGTCACCACGCGGTCGGCATAGGCGGCGATGTCGGCCTCATGGGTGACGACGACGATGGTGACGCCGCGGTCGCGGTTCAGCGACACCAGCGTGTCCATGATCTCATGCGACGTCCGCGAATCGAGGTTGCCGGTCGGCTCGTCGGCCAGCAGCAGGCTCGGCTCGTTGATCAGCGCGCGGGCGATGGCGACGCGCTGCTGCTGTCCGCCGGAGAGCTGGCCTGGCGTGTTGCGCTCGCGGTCCGCGAGGCCGAGCAGAGCGAGTGCTGCGCGGGCGCGCACGAGGCGTGTCCCCCGATGCACCGGGCCGGAGCCCGCATAGAACAGCGGCAGGGCGACGTTCTCGATCGAGCTGGTGCGCGCCAGCAGGTTGAAGCTCTGGAACACGAAGCCGAGCCGCTCGCTGCGGATGCGCGCCAGCGCCGGCTCGTCGAGACGCGCGACGTCGACCCCGTCCAGGAAGTATTGGCCGTTGCTTGGCCGGTCGAGGCCGCCGAGGATCGCCATCAGCGTCGACTTGCCCGAGCCGGACGAACCCATGATCGTGACGAACTCGCCGCGCTCGATCACCAGGCTGACGCCAGCCAGCGCATGAACGTCGACATCGCCGACATGGTACGTCCGGGTGACGTTTTCGACGCGGATGACGGGTTCTGGCATCGCCGCTCCGCGCTGCGTCAGAGTCGTGGCAACGGCAGCGCGGTGCGGGTGGCGGCCCCGCGCTGCTCGGCAATGATCGCCTGGTCGCCCGGCTTCACCTCGCCCGACACCAGCTCGGTGAAGTTGTCGTCGTCGAGGCCGAGCACGACCGGGACCGCAACTTCGTGTCCGTCGCGCAGCAGCCAGAGCCGTGCCTGGCCTGGCCCGCCAGGGGCCGGGCTGGCCGCCGTCACGCCGCCGGGTGCGTAGCGCAGCGCCTGGTCCGGCACGCGGATCACGTCGCTGCGCTGGTCGATGATGATCTGGGTGGATGCGGTCATGCCCGGCTTCAGTACGAGATCGGCGTTGTCCGCGCCGACCACCACGTCATAGGTCACCACGTTCTGCACAGTCTGCGGCGATTGGCGCACCTGGACGACGGATCCGGCAAACACCCGCCCGGGGAAGGCGTCCACGGTGAAGCTCGCCTTGTTGCCTTGCTTGATGGCGCCGATGTCGCTCTCGCTGACATTGGTATCCACCTCCATCTTGGTGAGATCGGTGGCGATCAGGAACAGCGTCGGCGTCTGGAACGACGCCGCGACCGTCTGGCCCATGGTGACGTTGCGCGATACCACGGTACCGTCCACCGGAGAGGTGATGTCGGTGTAGCCGAGATTGATCTTCGCGGCGTCCAGCAACGCCTGACGCAGCTCGATGGTCGCCTCGTCGAGCGCGATCTGTGCCTGCGCCTGCTCGTAGACGCTCCTGGCATTGTCAGCGATATCCTGCGAGGCGTAGTTGCGCTGCGCCAGCAGCCGATTGCGCTCGTAGTTTATCTGGGCGTAGCCGAGACTGGCCTTGTCCTTCTCCAGTTGCGCCTTGGCGACGTCGAGGTTGGCCTTGTTCTGGTCGGCCACGCTCTGATAGGGGCGTGGGTCGATCTTCGCGCAGATCTGACCTTGCTTCACCTGCGTGTTGTAATCACAGAACAGCTGCTGAATGACGCCGGAGACGTAGGTACCGACAATGATTGTGAGCACTGGATTGACAGTCCCGGTCGCGCTTACCGTGCGGGTCACCGCGCCGCGTGTCACAGCCGCGGTCGTATAACGGACCGCCGCCCCTCGGTTGGACGCAAACCACACGGCGGCGATAAGGGCGAGCAGCAATGCGCCCGCACCGCCTAGGAGCCAGGCGCGATGACGCCACCACCGGCTAGCGGCGGTCCAGGAACCGGGAAGCGGTGCAACCCTGGTCACGGGCTGATCTGTCCGCACCATCTCCGCGGCGCCAGAGGGTTGCGCCTCAGGCATCGGGTTACGCCTTTGGGTAGCCGACGGTCTGGGAGAAGGTGACGAACTGCGTTGGGCCGAGCCCAAGGGTACGGGCGAGGCGCTTGGTATCGAGCGAGCCACGGAAGACGGTGGCCAGGCCCTCCGCCGCGCAATAGAGATAGACATTCTGGCCGATGAAGCCTGTGTCCGCGCTCGCCACGCGGTAGCGCTCCCCGGGTGTCAGGTCGCCCAGGTGCTCGGCGTCGCTCACGTAGACAAGGTCCAGGGGCGCGGTGCCGACGAAGTCCTGCACGCCGGTCTCGGCGCGAATGTCGCGTGCGAGATGCGGCAGAAGCCGGTGTGCCACCGGGTCGTAGCGCCAGACGCCCTCGGCCATCGCCGCAAAGATCTCGGTCTCCCGCGCGTGCCGCCAGGACGGGGCGGTACGGTCGGCCGTCGCCGGCCGATTGACGCCATAGGCGCACCATAGCAGCTCGGAGAGGACGCTCGGGGGTAGCTTGCGGGCGGCATCGAATTCACGCGTCGAGCGTCGTGCCCATAGCGCCTTGGCGAGCGAAACGCCGAAATCCGGCCGCGGCGTCGGTAGCTCGATTGGAGACAGAAGCGGCTGGGCGGACGCCGGTCCCGCTCCCGCGGCAAGTGCCGCCGTGGCGAGCATGCCGGAGCTGATCTTGCGTCGCGTCGCCATGGGCATTGGCAGAGCCTCCTTTAGACCGGAGTCGTCGCAGGGAGCTGCATCGGCGGCAGTTCCGTCGATCAGCATCTCGAACCTTAGGATGGCCACCCAGTGGCGCATTGACCTCGATCAACCGCCCGCCCAACGTGGGACCCTGGCGCGCGACCCAAACCAGCGGCGACACGACGCGATGCCTGGCAAGGCTGGCGCTGTCGCGTCCACAGAGGCGCTGTGAGCATCGGATCAGGCATCAGACACGCGCGAGCCGTCCGCTTGCGAAGTGGGGTGAAGCGAATATGACCGATGAACCTTTCAAGAGAGGCGCACAGTCTGAGCATGTGCCGCGTCCGCCGCATCCCGAACAGCGTCGCCAAGCCCTGCCCGGACACCGGCCGAAGCCGGTCGAGGAGGATCCGGCTGCCCCGGCGGCCATTCGGACGATCCTGGAGCATCCCAGCTATCGAGAGGCCGATCGCGATATCGATTTCTTAGGCAGGAACGATACGCGAGGTGTCCGTCTGCAGCTCGACTACATGAAGGCGGAGCTGCTGCTTGAAGGCCACGGCGTTGCCCACACGATCGTTGTGTTCGGCAGCACTCGGATTCCCGAGCCCCGCGCCGCCAGCCGAGCTGTCGAGACCTGCCTGGGTGAGCTGGCAACGAAGCCGGATGACCCGATGCTGCAGCGCCGTCTGGCAATAGCGCGGCGCGTGCTCGACAAGAGCCGCTACTATGACGTCGCCCGTCGGTTCGGGCAGCTCGTCGGGGAGGCGGGCGAAAGAGCGACTGGTGGCCGAATCATGGTGATGACCGGTGGCGGTTCGGGAATCATGGAAGCCACCAACCGGGGTGCTCATGACCTTCGGAAGAAGTCGATTGGGCTGAACATCGCGCTGCCGCACGAGCAGTATCCAAACCCTTACATCACGCCCGAGCTCTGTTTCCGTTTCCACTATTTCGCAATACGAAAGCTGCATTTCCTGCTGCGTGCCCGTGCCCTCGTGGTGTTCCCTGGCGGTTACGGCACCATGGACGAACTGTTTGAGGTGCTGGCGCTGGTGCAGACGCGCAAGATCAGTCCCCTGCCCGTCATCCTCGTCGGGGAGAACTTCTGGCGAGGGGCATTCAACGCCGACTTTCTCGTGGAAGAGGGCGTGATCGACGCAGAGGATCGCGAGCTTTTCTGGTTTGCGGAATCGGCCGAGGAGATCTGGAACGACATCCTGCGGTGGTATGAAATGATGGGACGACCACTGCTCCCGTCTCCGGATACATTGGTTCGGACATCTCCCAAGCAGATGGCGAATCCAATGCGGACGGGTGGCGAGGAAGGTGATCAGCCATGAAGCTGTCGTTCCATGGCGCGACCCGCACCGTCACCGGCTCCTGTCACATGGTCGAGTGCGCGGGCCGACGCATTCTGATCGATTGCGGACTGCTCCAAGGCGGCCGCGAACTGGACGAGGAGAACGCGGAGCCTTTCGGCTTCGATCCCGCGGCAGTCGACTTTGTCCTACTCACCCATGCGCATCTAGACCACTGCGGGCGCCTGCCTCTGCTGATCAAGCGCGGATTCCACGGCGAGGTGATCGCAACTGCCGCCACCCGCGAGCTGACCAGGCTCGTGCTCCTCGATGCGGCTCATCTACAGGAGGAGGAGGTACGGCGGCACACGCGGCACATGCACCGACGCGGCGGGAAGGACACGCGATCGCCGCTCTATACACTGATCGAGGCGCTGAACGCACTGGACCGATTTGGCCGGGTTGCCCGATACGGAACGGCAATCGAGCTCGTCCCGCAGGTGCGGGCTACCTTCTACGATGCCGGCCATATCCTCGGCTCAGCGAGCATTCTGCTGGACGTGCAGGAGAACGGTCAGCACCGCACAGTGCTCTTCTCCGGGGATCTCGGCAGCACCGGACGGCCGCTTCTGCGTCCGCCAATGCCTCCTGCCGAGGCCGACATCGTCGTCATGGAATCGACCTACGGCGACCGGCAGCACCGACCATATTCCGAATCCGCCATCGAGTTGTGCACGGCCATTACCGATACGTTCGGGCGGGGTGGCAACGTCGTCATCCCAACGTTTGCCCTCGAGAGGGCGCAGGAGATCCTGTATGCCCTGCGCGAGGACGTTGAAGAAAAACGCTTGCCGCGGTCACTCCAGGTTTTTCTCGACTCTCCGATGGCAATTTCCGCCACCGAGATCTTTGAACGTTATCCCGACTCCTTCGGCCCCGAAGTGACGAGGTTGTTCGCAGAAAGACGTGATCCGTTCCGACTTCCCGGCCTGCAGTTCGTACGAGAGGTAGCCGACTCGATCGCGATCAACCGGATTGCTGGCGGCGCCGTGATCATGGCTGGATCCGGCATGTGCACGGGAGGCAGGGTTCGCCATCATCTGCAGCACAATCTATGGCGGCCGGAGTCGAGCATCATCTTTGTTGGATATGCCGCCACGGGGACCCTTGCGCGCCGGATCATCGACGGCGCAACCGAAGTGAGGTTGTGGGGCGAGGAGGTGCCGATACGGGCTGCAGTGCATACGATCAATGGCTTTTCGGCTCACGCGGACCAGCAGGAACTGGTCTCCTGGCATAAGCAGATCGCGGGGTGCGAGATGACATTCCTGGTGCATGGCGAGGAGCCTGCAATGCGGCAGCTCGCCAACCAGCTCCACGACACGCAAATCGAAATGCCCCGGCTGCATGAGAGCTTCGATCTATGATCGCCGCACGTGGTTCCAACGAGAAGCGCGGACCGAACGCGTACGGAGGTCCGTAGGTCAAATGAGGCGTGAGGCACCAGCCAACTCGACAACCTCCGCCGTGATCTCCTCCTGGCGCACCTGACGCTCTCGGGCCTGCAACTCCTCCAACATCCGCTCGATATTGGTCTTCGCGGCGGCCATGCTGGCGACGCGCGCCTCATTCTCCGCCACGAATGCCTCCGTCGCCGCCTCACAGAGCTGCGCGTAGACATATTCCTCGGCCAGGCGCTCCAACAGAACTGCGGGCGGCAGCGTGGTCAGCGGCGTATCGGCGAGCGGCACATCGGCAAAGACCTGGCGGTCCAGCGGCAGCAGCGATCGCGTTCGCGGGACGAGCCCAGAGCCAAGAACCCAGGTGGGAAATACCAGATCGACCCGGGTCAGGTGAGCCCCTGGCAGCCGCTCGTAGAGTGCCTCACAGATCCGCGCAGCGACAGCGGCGGCGCCGTCGCTATGCAATGCCATCCCTGTCCGCCAGGCGATGCGCACGCGCTGTTCGTCGGCCAGCATGGCGCCGCGGGTACCGATGAGGAACACGTCGGCATGGGACAGCAGCGGCCGGGCCGCTTCCAGCATGCGGTCGGAAAAGGCTCCGGCGAAGCCTTGCTCCGCGGTAAACAGAACCAGGCCTGTGCCGACCGGTCGTACGCCGCTGGTGATGACATGATCCTCCGGCAGCAGGCGCAGTGCCTGCGCGATCGCCTGCGCAATTACCCCCGCATAGGCACGAATTCCCGGAAGCAGGCCGCGGCTCTGCTGTGCGCGCGCCGCAGCAATGGCCCGCATGGCGCCAATCATGGATCTGAGCTGATCCACACCGCGGATGTGCTCAGAAATGTCCGACAGACGCCCGGTCATGGGGTGGCCGATCCCGCATACTGCGCGGCAAATTCGGAAAATGCCTGCTTCAGTTTTGCCCGGTCGACCGTGTCCATGTGGCGGGTCTGCTCGACCGTTTGCACGAAATCGGCGGCTTTCTCATCGAGCCAACCGGGAAGCGCCTGCCGAAGCAGCGCGACCGCCTCCGCCGGAATCGCATCAAGCAACCCTTCCCGCAGCGCGAAGGCCAGCGCAACCTCGTCCACGAGCCTGAGCGGCGCGAAGCGCGGCTGAATGAGCAAGGCCCGCGCCCGCGCGCCACGGGCCATCTGCGCTTTCACCCGTGCATCCGACAGACCGCCGAAGCGGGTGAACATCTCGAGTTCCAGGAATTGCGCGTAGTCGAGCCGCAGCGTGCCGGTCAGCTCGCGCAGCGCCGGTGCCTGCGTCTTGCCGCCAACTCGACTCACACTGGTACCGACATCGATCGCCGGCATGTGCCCCTCATGAAACAGCTTGGCGTCGAGCACG
Organism: Acetobacteraceae bacterium; assembly: GCA_041487355.1. Lineage (GTDB taxonomy): Bacteria > Pseudomonadota > Alphaproteobacteria > Acetobacterales > Acetobacteraceae > JAMXLO01. Next base: position 8,291 of record JBGPND010000221.1, read on the forward strand.
AGCTGCCCGTCGGTGATCGAGATCA
>JBGPND010000222.1:0-8200 GCA_041487355.1 Acetobacteraceae bacterium
CGGCGGTGGAGGTGAACAGCTTCGCGCTGCCGTTCAACGTGGGCAGTTGGGCTGGCCTGGCGATCGATCCGACCAGCGGCAATCTGTGGTATGGCTCGGACCAGAGCACGGACATCGTAGAGCTGACCAAGGCCGGGGTGGAAGTGCGCCGTGTCAGCCTGGCGCTGCAGGGTGCCGACCAGGGCGAGGTGTCGGGTCTGGCGTTCGATGCCAGCGGCAATCTGCTGGTTTCGTCCACACAGGGCGTGGTTTACCGCATCGACCTGAACTTCGATCCGGCGATCAAGCAGCCGACGCTGACCACTGTCGTCGCTACGGCAACCAATGGCACGCCGCCTGACGCCGGTCAGCCCTCGGCGAACACCAGCCAGGTGATCGAGCTGGATGGCGCGAATTTTGGCCCCAATACCGAGGTGGTGTTCAACACGGCTGGCGGTTCGGTGGCCCAGACGCCACTCCTGGTCAACGCGGCCGGCACGATGATGCAAGTGCAGGTGCCGGCATCGGCGGCCACCGGAGCGATCGAGGTGGTGAACATCGGCTACCAGAACCTGGGCTACACCAGCTATCCGGACGCGATCTACCGGAACGTCACGCTGAACTTCACTCCGAGTGCGAGCAGCGCGACGCTGACCTTTGCCGATGGCGGTCTGGAAGGCGTCGGCAACGAGAGCTGGGGCCTGGACAATGTCGTGGTGAGCCAGGGTGGGACGACGATGTTCTCCGACAACTTCCAGGGCGGTGCACAGCCGCAGTGGAGCCAGAGCACGACCGATAACAGCGTGCCCAGCATCTTCACCCAGTTCTCCGGCCGGTTCAACGGAACTCAGACACTGAACCTGACCGGCTTGACGGCTGGAGTGGCCTGCACGCTGACGTTCGATCTGTACATCCTCGACTCGTGGGATGGTCTGGCCACCAGCGGAGGTCCCGACAGGTTCAAGGTATCGGCGGACGGCACGCAGCTGATGAATGACGCGTTCACCAACTTCCTGTCGAACGTGCAGACCTACAACGCCAGCGCGGGGACGAACCTGCAGATCGTGTAGTACCAGCGGCCCGCGCAGGACCGCGGGGTGCCGCGCCGTTCAGGATTGAATGGCGCGGCGCCTTATCCGGCTGCCGGCAACCGGCCGAAGCGGATCTTGCACTTCAGCCCGGCGGGCAGGTGCAGCTCGGGGTTGGGCAATGCGAGCCGCACACCGAAGGTGCCCGAGGCGGCGTCCATCACCCGGTCAACCACCGTGACCGTCGCGCGATAGGAGCCGCCGATCGGCTCCTCGGGATGCACCTCGGCGACACTGTTCGCCGTGATCTGGCCATAGAACGACGTCGGCAGAAATGTCTCGACCCGCAGCGGATCGATCTGCGCCAATGTCATCACCGGTGACTGGTCATTGCGGTATTCACCCGGAACCAGCAGCCGCTCGACGACGACACCGTCCACCGGGCTGACGAAAGTCCGCTGTTGCACAACTGCCTCGGCCTGCTTCACTTCCAGCCTGGATATTTGCAGGTTGAGTTCGGCTACCCTGAGTTGCTGCTCGGCGACCTTCATGTCGGACTCGGCTTCGTCCGTCGAGCTCTGCGACACGATGTTGGTGGTGACGAGCTGCGCCGCGCGGCCATATTTCCGGGTGAGAAACTTCAGCCTCGCCTGCGCCGCGGTGATTTCGTGGTCGTTTCCCGCCTTCGCCTGCGCGAGCGCCAGGTTGGCCGCCTCCACCCGATCATCGAGCTTGCCGAGAACCTGTCCCTGTCTGACGAGATCGCCGCGATCCACATCGAGCGCGGCGATGACACCGAGCGCAGGGCTCGCCAGCTTGACGAACTGCTGCGCCTCGATGACGCAGTCGAATTCCCGGCTGTCGATCGAGGCAGGCGCTGCGCGGCCCCCGTTCGGGATTGTGCCCAGAATCAAGGCCATTCCGATCAGGCCTGTCAGTCGGGTGGGCCGCTGGAAAACCAAGGGTGCGGCGTCTTCGATTGAATTCACGTCAATGCTCCACGGAGCGGTGGGTCGAAACGAGTTAATTGTACTCTATTGCAACAGGAAGATCGACCACGATGCGCAAAAGGATGTAGACTGCATATGCCAGCTTTTCCCGGCGTTTCTTACCGAAGGGTGCCCGAGCACCATGCCAGACGGCGCTTGAGAGCATGAAACGCATCATCATCCGGCGACACGGCCGGGCATTCGGCTGACGGGCGATGCCGGATTCCAATCTGACATCTCCCCCGCGCGCGACGGAGAAAGTGGAGACGGCGGCGCGCCGGCCGAGCCAAGCGGACGGTGCGGCACGATCCGAGGCACTCTGGGCGATTCTGACCGATGATCAGGTCGAACGCGATCGATTCTGCCAGGCATGGCTCGGCCTGCAATGTGGCCTGTTGCCCAATACCAGTCATGGACTGCTGGTTTTCCGGCGCGGCGATGGCACGACCACCGTCGCCGCGACGTGGCCTGAGAAACAGCCCCCGCAAGCCGAGCTCGCGCGCCTTGCCGACCGTGCTTTCATCGCAAAGCGGGCCGTCATTGCCTGGGGCCGCCGGCGTCCGAGCCCGGCACAGCCGCAGTCGGTCGACCTGTTGATCGCGCATCCGTTCGGCGAGACAGACCGGCCGGCTGGCGCTGTCGCCGTCGCCCTTACCGTGCCAGGCGGCATCGATTCAGCCGATCCTGACGCGATCGCGCGTCGGCTGCGCTGGGGCACAGGCTGGGTCGAGAGTCTGCAATGGCGGCAGCGCGGCGATGCGATGTCGGGCACGCTCGGCCGCGCGGCAGTGGGGCTGGACCTGCTCGCCGTGGTCAGCGAACACCGGCGGCTGAAGCGTGCCGCGATGGCCGCCGTGAATGAGCTGGCGACGCGACTGCGCTGCGACAGGGTTTCGCTCGGGCTGGTCCGCCGCGGTGGCGTCGAGCTGAAGGCGATGTCCCACGCGGCATCGTTCCAGAACCGAAGCCAGCTCGTCGACGCGATCGAGAGCGCGATGGAGGAGTGCCTGTTCCAGGCGGCGCCGGTCGCGTTTCCGCCGATCGCCGATACGGAACGCAGAATCTCGGCGGCACATCGCGATCTCGCCGCGGCTTCGGGCGCACGGTCGGTGGTGGCGTCCGTCGTCCTGCCTGGTCCGGGCGGTCGGCCGATCGGTGCGATCACGCTGGAGCGCCAGGGTGAGGAAGCATTCGAGCCCGAGACGTTGAAGCTTGCGGAGACCGTCGCATCGCTGGTCGGCCCGATCATCCACCTGCAGAACGAAACCAACGGATGGGTCGGCGGGCGCATCGTCGAATACCTGAAGGAGGGCACCCAGGCACTGCTCGGCAAGCAGCGCCCGAGCCTCAAGCTGGCGGCGATCGCGGTGGCGGCCGCCGCCTTGTTCCTGGTGTTCGCCACAGGCGAATATCGCGTCACGGCAAGGTCCGTGCTCGAAGGTGAAGTGCAGCGCGCGGCGGTGGCGCCGTTCGATGGCTACATCAACACCGCTCCGGTTCGTCCGGGCGACCAGGTGCACGCCGGCGACCTGCTTGCCTCGCTCGACGACAAGGACCTTGTGCTCGAGCGCGCGCGCTCACGTGCAGAGCGGGAAAAGCTCGCGGATAAATATCGCGACGCGCTGGCCAAGCATGACCGCCCCGCCATGATCATGACGTCCGCACAGCTACAGCAGGCCGATTCGCAGTTGGCACTGGCGGACTACAAGCTTGCGCGCGCGCGTGTCGTCGCCCCGATCGACGGGATCATCGTTGCCGGCGACCTCAGCCAGATGCTCGGCTCGCCGATCGAGAAGGGCAAGGTGCTGTACGAGCTGGCGCCGCTGGCGGACTACCGCCTGGTGGTGCAGGTGGACGAACGCGACATGCGTTACGTGGAAGTGGGGCAGTCTGGCGCATTGGCGCTCGCCGGGATGCCGATGAGTCGGGTGCCGTTTGTCGTCACCCGGATAACGCCGATCTCCACCACCGAGGATGGCCGCAACTATTTCCGCGTCGAGGGCCGGCTGACGGAGAAGGTGGATCTCCGGCTGCGCCCTGGAATGGAAGGTGTCGCGAAGATCGACGCAGGCTCGCATTCGCTGGTCTGGATCTGGACCCACTCGGTGATCGAGTGGCTGCGGTTGACCGCATGGAAATGGCTGCCGTGAGCGTGCATGGCGAGCGCTGAGCGCTTTCTGAGTTCATCGTGGTATCGCGTCGCGACGCTGCGGCCGAAGCTGCGCGAAAGCGCACGCGTGCAGCGCCATCGCTACCGCGGCAGTGCCTGGTATGTCGTGAGCGACAGCGTGAATGGCCGCGTTCACCGGCTTGCTCCGGCGGCCTATGCGATGGTCGCCGCCATGGACGGGCAGCGCACGATCGATGAACTGTGGAGCGATGCGGCTGTCAGGCTCGGTGAGGACGCGCCGAGCCAGGACCAGGTGATCCAGCTCCTGGGTCAACTGCATGGCGCCGATCTGCTGCAGGGCGATGTCCCACCCGACGCGCACGAGCTGTTCGATCGCCAGTTCAAGCAGGAACGCGCGCGTTTCATGCGGTTCCTGCTGAATCCGCTGTCGATCCGCATTCCGCTGATTGATCCGGACAGGTTCCTGACGTCCAGCCTGCGCTTCGTGCAGCCGTTGTTCGGCTGGCTGGGTGCCGTGCTCTGGCTGGCCATCATGCTGCCGGCCCTGGTTCTCGCTGCACAGCACTGGACGGAGCTGTCAGCCAATGTCGGCGATCGGATCCTGGCAGCCGACAATCTGATCATGATCGCGCTCTGCTATCCGGTGGTCAAAGCGCTGCACGAACTGGGCCATGGCTACGCAACCAAGACGTATGGCGGCGAAGTGCACGAGATGGGCATCATGTTCCTCGTGTTTTTCCCGCTGCCATACGTGGATGCCTCCGCTGCCGCCGGGTTTCGTGGCAGGTGGCGTCGCATGGTCGTCGGCGCCGCGGGAATGCTTGTCGAGCTGTTCGTCGCCGCGCTCGCGCTCTATGTCTGGCTTGCGGTCGAACCGGGTCCGGTGCGCGCTCTGGCCTTCAACGTGATCATCACGGCAGGCGTGACGACCATCCTGTTCAATGCCAACCCGCTGCTGCGTTACGACGGCTACTACATCCTCGCCGATCTGCTGGAGATTCCCAATCTGGCGGTGCGGGGCACGCGCTACTGGGGCCATCTGATCGATCGCTACGTGTTCCGCACAGAGGGCGTCAGGGACTTCGCATCCACGCGAGGCGAGCGGATCTGGTTTCTGATCTACACGCCAGCGGCGTTTCTGTATCGCCAGTTGGTAACGTTTTCGATCGCGTTGTTCCTTGCCAGCCATTATCTGGCGGTGGGTGTCGCGCTGGCGCTGTGGGGCTGCGTGACGGGTCTTGCAATCCCCATCGGGCGGGCGCTCTGGAACGTGATCGCAAGCCCGAGACTGGCGCGCAATCGCTTCCGCGCCGTGGGCCTGACATTCGCGGCAACCGCGGCAGTGGCGGCGCTGCTGCTTTGGCTGCCCGCGCCGCTGCACACGGTGACCGAAGGCGTGGTCTGGCTGCCCGACAGTGCGATCGTGCGCGCAGGCACCGACGGATTCGTCAAGGCCTTGCTTGTCGCGCCCGGCGCCTTCGTCCGGCAGGGGCAGCGCCTGATCGCGAGCGAGGAGCCGGAATTGCAGGCGCGTGTCGACACGCTGCGGGCGCGTGTCACCGAACTGGAAGCGAAGCTCGCGTCGCAACGGTTCACCGATCGCGCAGAGGCGGCAGTGACCGAGGTAGAGCTCGATCAGGCGCGCGCGGAGCTGGCGCGAGACGATGATCGTGCCGCGCATCTGGTCGCGCGTGCCGGCGCCGATGGCGTCCTTACAGTCGAGAAGCCGGACGATCTGCCTGGGCGCTACGTGAAGCAGGGCGAAGTCATGGCGTACGCCCTGCCGTCTTCCGGTGCGCAGGTGGTGCGCGCGACCGTGCCGCAGGACGACATCGACCTCGTGCGCGAGCATCTGCGGCACGCCGAAGTGAAACTCGTCGGGCGCGCGTCGGATACCTATGCGGTCCACATGCTGCGCGAAGTTCCCTCCGGGCAGGATCAATTGCCGCACAAGGCGCTTGGCAGCCTCGGCGGCGGCGCGACGGCGGTCGATCCGCGCGATCAGCATGGCACGCGCGCATTGCAACGCGTGTTTCAGGTCGATCTTGAGCTGCCGACCGGAGTGCCGTCGCAAACCTTTGGCGATCGTGCCTATGTTCGCTTCGAGCATGACTGGGAACCGCTCGGGGCGCAGCTCTACCGACGCCTGCGCCAGCTTCTGCTCTCGCGGATCCAGGAGTAGCGCATGGTTGTTGCGCTCTCCGGCAACGCGCGGCTGGCTGCTCTCGGTGCACCTTCCGCGGGTGCTCCGTATTTCGAGGCAGCGGATCCCAAGCGCAATCCGGTCGACGAAGCCATCGCGCGGGGATGGGGATGGATGGCGCCGCGCCTGTTCGGACCCGCGGTGCTGCGGCGCCTGGGGCGACTGGCCGACGCCGCCGAGGCCGAAGGCCGTGAGCTCGCGAGTCTGAGCGATCGGCAAATCCTGGAGCAAGCGCAGGCACTGCGTGTACGGCTGCTGCGGGAAGGGCTGTCAGCCGGACCCGCGGCGACAGCTTTCGCTTTGACCCGGGAAGCCTGCACGCGCCAGATCGGGCTGCGCCATCATCGGGTGCAGCTGATCGGCGGTGCCGCCATGCTGGGTCGCAGACTGGCGGAAATGGAAACCGGTGAGGGCAAGACCATCACCGCGTTGCTCCCGGCCGTTGCCTTTGCCCTCTCGGGCCGCCCGGTTCACATCGTGACAGTGAACGACTACCTGGCGCGGCGCGACGCCGAGCAGCTTCAGCCGATCTATGCGGCGCTCGGCCTGCGCGTCGGTCTCGTGGTGCATGGCCAGCCAGCGGAAGAACGTCGCCTCGCCTATGCCTGTGACGTGACCTACTGCACCAACAAGGATCTGGTGTTCGACTACCTGCGCGACCGCCTGGCACTCGGCCGCCGTCGTGCGCGCACGCGGCAGCTCGTCGATGAGATGCTTACAGGTCAGGTGGGCGGCCGGCTCCTGCTGCGCGGGCTTCATGTCGCCATCGTGGACGAAGCGGACAGCATCCTGATCGATGAGGCGCGCACGCCGTTGATCCTGTCAGGCAGCGATGGGGAAGACGAGGCCGGTGACCTCTACGAGGCGGCGCTTGAGATGGCGCGCCAGCTCCAGGTCGGGCGGGACTATGAACTGCTGGTGCAGGATCGCAGGCTGCGGCTGACGGAGGAAGGCAAGCAGACGCTCGCCCGGCTCGCCGGCGACAAGTCCGGGCTGTGGAGCGCAAGACGCGCGCGTGAGGAACTCGCCGAGCAGGCGCTCTCCGCCTTGCACTACTACCGGCGAGACGAGCAGTACATCATCGTCGATGGCAAGGTGCAGATCGTCGACGAATTCACCGGCCGCGTGATGCCTGACCGTTCCTGGGAGCATGGCCTGCATCAGATGATCGAGGCGAAGGAAAGCTGCGCCGTCACAGGACGCCGCCGCACCCTGGCGCGCATCACCTATCAGCGCTTCTTCCGTCGCTATGGACATCTGTGCGGCATGACCGGCACAGCCGCCGAGGTGATGGGCGAGGTGCGCAGCGTTTATGATCTGCGTGTCGTGCGGATCGCGACGCATCACAAGCTGCGCCGGTCGAACAACGGCGCGCGCGTGTTCGCCGACGCCGAGCGAAAGTGGGCGGCGGTGACGGAGAGTGCGCGCTGCATGACCGATAGGGGACGCTCGGTACTGATCGGCACGCGCTCCGTCGAGACTTCGGAGCATGTGGGGCTTGATCTGACCGAAGCGGGGACGACCCCGGTTCTGCTGAACGCAAGGCAGGACAGGCAGGAGGCCGATATCGTTGCCGCCGCCGGACAAGTCGGGCGCATTACGGTGGCGACCAACATGGCTGGCCGTGGCACCGACATCCGTCTCGGCAAGCCGGTGCGCGAGGCCGGCGGTCTGCACGTGATCCTGACCGAATACCATGAGGCCGCGCGTATCGATCGGCAGTTGTTCGGCCGCGGCGGCCGGCAGGGCGACCCGGGCAGCTATGAGGCGATCGCCGCGCTGGACGATGAGCTGTTCACGCGCTTCCTAGGACCCGTCTGGACCTGGGTTGGGCGGCGTCTTGCCAAGTCCAACGGTGGCGTTCTGCCAA
>JBGPND010000223.1:0-8171 GCA_041487355.1 Acetobacteraceae bacterium
CCTGGGGCTGGCGGGTGCCGTTCCTGATCAGCATCGTTCTCGTCGCCATCGGCCTCTGGATCCGTCTCGGCATATTGGAGACGCCGACATTCCGCCGCCTGGTGGAGGAGAACCGGATCGAGCGGGCGCCGATCGCGGAGGTGTTCCGCCTGCAGGCGAAGGAGGTGTTCCTGAGCGCCTTCGCGCGCATGGCAGAGCAGGCGCCATTCTACATCTTCACCGCGTTCGTATTCGCCTATGGCGTGGGGACGCTGAAGATGTCACGCGATCTGCTGCTGATGGCGGTGCTGGCGGCGTCGCTGGTGTCGTTCGTTTCCATACCGCTCGCCGGCCATCTGTCGGACAAGTTCGGGCGGAAGCGGGTGTATATCATCGGCGCAGTGGTCACCGCCATCTTCGGCTGGATCTACTTCGCGCTGCTCGACACGATGATGCCGTTCTGGATCTTTGTCGCGATCGTGCTGTCGCTGATCCCGCACGACATCATGTACGGGCCGCAGGCGGCGCTGATCGCGGAGAGCTTCACCGGACGGCTGCGCTATTCCGGTGCCTCGATCGGCTACCAGCTTGCCTCGATCATCGCGGGTGGCCCGGCGCCGCTGATCGCGGCGGCGCTGTTCGCTTCTTACCAGTCATGGGTCGCCATTTCGGTCTACATCACGGTCTGCTCGGTGATCAGCGTGGTGGCGGCGGCGATGCTGAAGGATTACACGGGTAAGGACATTTCGGCGGAATACGTGTTCGGCGAGCAGTGACGCAAACTGTCATTGCGAGCGGAGCGAAGCAATCTCGCTATGCGTTGTGCTCCACGAGATCGCTTCGCCTTCGGCTCGCAATGACAGCGGCGGTCCAGCGGGACGCGTGTGTGTCAGGCGCGGGGCAGCGGGCCGATATAGTCGGACTGCGGCCGGATCAGCCGCCCGCCGGCCTGCTGCTCCAGGGCATGCGCGATCCATCCCACTACACGCGCGACGGCGAAGGCGCCGGTGAACGCGTCGCGCGGAATGCCGAGCGCCTCCAGCAGCAGCGCGGTGTAGAACTCCAGGTTGGTCTGCAACGACCGGTTCGGCTTGCGCTTCGCCAGCACCGCAAGCGCTGCCTGCTCCACTGCTTCCGCGTAATGCAGCCGGCCGATGTCGCGGTTCAGCCGCGACACCACCGCCTTCACTACGTCGCTGCGCGGGTCCTGCACGCGATACACGCGATGGCCGAAGCCCATCAGCCGGTCGCCGCGCATCACCGCCGCGTCGAGCCAGGCCTCGGCATTCTCCGCTGGTCCGATCGCATCGAGCATGTCGAGCACCGGTCCCGGTGCGCCGCCGTGCAACGGCCCTTTCAGCGCGCACAGCGCCGCGGTGACCGCGTCGGTCAGGCTTGCCCTGGTGGAAGCCGCCACACGTGCGGTGAAGGTCGATGCGTTCAGCCCGTGATCGGCCGCGCTCACCAGATACGTGTCGAGCGCGGCGGCTTCGTCCGGCGTCGGCGGGGCGCCCTGCAGCATCCGCAGAAAATCGGCGGCATGACCGGCGTGCGGATCGGGTGCGATCGGCGTCTTGCCGTCGCGGATACGGATCGCCGCCGCCAACCCCACCGCAACCGTCGCGGTCAGCAGCAGCGGCGCGTCATCCGCATCGTCCGGCACGCCCGCCAGCAACAGGCGCACCGCCGACAAGGGCGGCAGGCGGCCCGCGATGGGCAGCGTGTCGCGCAGGCTGGTGAAGGCGCGTTCGCGTGCCTGGCCCAGGTCGCGGCGCAGGGCTTCCTCGGAGAGCGGACGATCGACGAAATCCTGCCACAGCAATCCGGTCAGCCACTCGAAGCTGCGACGGCCCGCGATGTCCTGCAGATAGTGTCCGCGCAGGATCAGAACCCCGGCCTCGCCATCGACCTTGCTCAGCACGGTCTGCGCCGCGACCACATGCTCCAGGCCGTCGGCAACATTGCTTGTCTCGCCACGCGGCATGTGCGTCCTCCTTTGCCGGTTGACGCTGCGATGGCATACGCGTAGCTGGCGCTCGTCAATCTTGATCAAGTAAATCAACATGCCGGCTGATGTCGCACTCCCGCCCGCGCGCTGGCTGACCGCCGAAGAGGCCACTTCCAGGCTCGGCGTCTCGCGCCAGACGCTGTACGCCTATGTCAGCCGGAGCCGGATCGGCGCCGTGGCCGCACCGGACGATCCCCGGCGCAGCCTGTACGACGCGGCCGATGTGCGCCGGCTGGCCGACCGCAACCGGCGCGGGCGGAGCCGCCGCGCTGTTGCCGCCTCGACGATAAGCTGGGGCGAGCCGAGCCTCGCCTCCGCCATCACCCGCATCGAAGCCGGCCGCGTCGAATACCGCGGACAGGACGCGATCGCGCTGTCTGCCACGGCGACGCTGGAGGAAATCGCTGCATTGCTGTGGCAGGTGGATGCTCTGCCGCAGCTTCGGTCAGGTGCTCGAGGAAAGGCCTGGCCGCGGGCGCGCGCCTCCGCTGGTGTGGCGGAACGCTGCATCGCCGCCGCGGCGGAACTCGCAATGGCCGGCCGCTGGACGGGAAGGGTGCAGAGCGTGCTGCCGGACGCCGTCCGCATCCTCGATCGCATGGCCTGGGCGGCGTCCGGTGCGCCAGGCTCCGCGGTCCAGCCATCGTCGCTGCCGCTGCATGAGCGCCTGGCATCGGTCTGGGGCGTCGGGCCGAAAGCCGCCGACCCGATCCGCCGCGCCCTCGTCCTGACCGCGGATCACGAGCTGAACGTGTCCACCTATGCCACCCGCGTGGTGGCATCGACCCGCGCACCGCTCGGCGCCTGCGTGCTGGCCGGGCTCGCCGCGTTGATCGGCCCGCGGCATGGCGGCATGACCAACGAGGTGCGCACCATGCTCGCCGATCCGTCGGTGACGGCAGATCCGGCAAGCGCCATCGCGATCAGACTCGCGCGGGGCGAGCGCATTCCGGGCTTCGGCCATCCTCTGTATCCGAATGGCGATCCGCGTGCGGCGGCCTTGCTGCCCCGTTTGGCGCCGCGCTCGCATGGGCAGCGCCTGATCGAGGCCATGCAGGCGATGACAGGCATCGCGCCAAACATCGACTTTGCACTGCTGGTGCTGGAGAAGCGGCTGCGCCTGCCGAGCGGCGCGGCGTTTGCGCTGTTCGCGGTCGGGCGGACCGTCGGCTGGATCGCCCACGCGCTGGAGCAATGGCACGACGGCACCCTGATCCGTCCGCGTGCGGTCTATCCAAGGGCGGAGGCGACGAGGGCCTAGACGCGCGGTAGGGAGCCGTGCATCTGACATTGGGTGAGGGAGCACCGGCGGTCGGCGCGACCCTCGTCCAATAGCAAGAAGGGCGGCCACAATGGGCCGCCCTTCGCGAGGTCCGATAGTTCCGATGTTCAGGCGCGGCGGCGGCGGATCAGGCCAATCCCGGTCAGGCCAATGCCGAGCAGAGCAAGGCTGGCTGGTTCCGGAATGGTGCCGAGGGTGCCACCGGTTGCCAGGAACGATGAACCGATCTGTGTGCCATCGCCGAAGGTAAAGCCTTGAAAACCATCGGTCGCGTCGGTGGCCGAGTCCATCAGGCTGATATAGCCCTGACCAAGCCAATAGCTGTTCTCATACCCCTGGTGCGACCAGCACCCGTCAACCTGCGGCTGGCTGAAGCCCTTGGCGATGCCGTTGGTGTTAACGCGTTCACCGTCGGTGCAGAACGGCGGAATTGATGTGCCGACGCCACCGATCGAGCCGGCCGGCGCGGCGCCGCCGGGAACGACGCCATCATAGGTCCCGCCGATATAATTCTCGATCGACAGGTTGCCGCCGGATGCAATGAACGCGGACACCGCGCTGCCAAAGCCGGTGAGCACTGTGTTGTCAGCCGAGCAACACCCGCCCGGCGACTCGATATAGATGGCGCTGTAGTTCGCGGTGGTCAACGTAAGCGAGGCAAGGCTGGTCTGATTGCTCACCGGGACCCCGCCATTCGTGCCCGACAGATCAATGACCCCAGCCGGGTTATAGACCAGCACCGGCTTGGTTGACGCCCCTTGCAGATAGCTGAACAACTGCGTCGTGTAGCCAACGTCAAAATGGTCGGCCGTCGCGTCGGAACCTTCGAGAGCGATGAACCCGGGACCCGCCTGGGCCGCTCCGGTGTACCCGAACCCAACCGCCACCAGGACGGCGATGAACAGCCACTGGACCCGACGCATCTCAGATCCCCTTTCCCCGCAATGAGTTGTCCCGCTGTTACAAGCAACTCCCATGCCAGTTAGCAATCTTACGTTTTATTAATGGGTTGCCATGGCGCGGCGCGGACTTCTGTCCCGGAGTGTAAAATATTGCGACACGTCCCGCCCGCCGAAGCCCCCGCTACAAGACTCATCCGCGCCCGCCAGCCGACCACAGCTTACCGCTGTACCCCGGGTGAACCACCCTCATAGCTTCGAGATTCTAGCTGCCGGTATTCACCACCAGCACGCGGCGGTTGCGCGGCTCGGGGGTCTGGACGGAGGTGGGGATCAGCAGTCCGTCCTGGCCCATGCCCACCGGCTGCAACCGGGCGCGATCCACCTGGAATTGGCCGGCCAGATAGTCGACCACACTGGCTGCCCGCCGATCCGACAACGCCTTGTTGTAGTCGCGACCGCCCACCGTGTCGGTGTGGCCCTCGACGCGGAACCGATAGCCTGCGAGCGCCGGATCGGTCAGCGCGCGGCCGAGGTCGTTCAGCGTCTGAATTGCCTCGGGCGTGAGCTCGGCCGATCCGGTGGCGAACAGCACGTTCAGGCTCACCTCGGGCGGGCGTCCGACGCGGATCCCGCGCGTGGCCGGGCCGCCTGGCGTCGGGCTGAGCGACTTCACGATCTGCTCGACGCTCGGGTTGGTCTGCGCCCGGGCGGCCGGACCCGACAGGGCGCAAACCACCGCAAGCGAGGCCGCCGCCGTCAGGATGGGGTTTGGCCGCATGGCGAGATCCTTGTCCTGTCAGCTGCCGATATTGACCACCTGCACGCGGCGGTTCCTCGGCTCGGGAGTCTGATCTTGGGTGGGAACCAGCAGGCCGTCTTCGCCCATGCCGACCGCCTGCACGCGGCTGCGGTCGACGTGGAACTTGTTGGCCAGGTAGTCCACCACCGCGGCGGCTCGCCGGTCCGACAGAGCCTTGTTGTATTCGCGGCTGCCCACGGTGTCGGTATGTCCTTCGATTCGGAACCGGTAGGTGGCCAGCGACTGGTCGGTCAGGGCCTGCCCAAGCTTGTCGAGTATCTGGATGGCTTCCGGCGTAAGCTCGGCCGAACTGGTGGCGAATTGCACACTTAGGCTGACCGAGGGCGCTGACGTGGCGGGCGGCTGGGATTGGGCCGGCGCCGCGGACGGGCCGACGCGGATGCCGCGCGTCGCACCGAGGGTGCTGGTCGGCGTCAGAGACTTCACGATCTGCTCTGCGCTCGGGCTGCTTTGGGCCGAACCGATCGATGGCGAGAGTGCGCCGGCGGCCAGCATGGCAATGGCGGCCAGTGCGGCTTGTGTACGCATGACAGGCTCCTTCGCAAGGCGGGTCGTACCGCTATAGCACGAAGCAGCCCGCTGGGGCCGCAATCACGCATATGGGATCAGCCGGATATACCCAGGGTGAATTCGCTCCAGGTTTCGCTCATCCGCTGCCTCCGCCCGCCGGCGCCAGTTCGCCTGGCACCAGCTCGCCCGGCTTGCCCTCGTCGCGGCGGAGCACCAAGCGACGATCGTGGAAGGCGGCGACCGACGGGCGGTGGGCGATGGAGACCAGCGTGGTGTTCGGCAGCCGCGCCTTTAGCGTGCGATACAGCTCGGCCTCCGCCTCCGGGTCCAGGCTTGCGGTCGCCTCGTCCAGGAACAGCCAGTCCGGCTTCGCCAGCAGGGCGCGCGCCAGGGCGACGCGCTGCTGCTCGCCGCCGGACAGTTGCTGCGCCCATTGTTCGTCCTGGTCGAGCCGCGCGACGAATTGCGGCAGGCCGGCATCATCGAGGGCGCACGCGATCTCCTCGCGACTGTACATATCGGGCGGATGCGGATAGGTGATCACGTGGCGCAGCGAGCCGAGCGGAATGTAGGGCCGCTGCGGCAGGAACAGGCACCGTTCGGCCGGACGCTGCACGCGCCCATGGCCGAACGGCCAGATGCCGGCGATGGCACGGAACAGCGTCGACTTGCCGGAGCCCGAGCGGCCGGTGACGACGACGGAATGGCCTGGCTCGAGCACCAGGTCCGCGTCGGTCAGCAGCTTCGTGCCGTTCGGCAGCTCCAGCGTGAAGTCGCGCATCTGCACCGATCCATCCGGCGCGTCGGCCATCGCAATCCCGCTGCCGAAGGCGGCACGCGCAGCGACCACGGCGCGATGGAAGGTGGTGAGCCGCTCGACGATGGCGTGCCATTGGGCCAGATCGGGATACCGGGTGATGAACCAGGACAATGCGTCCTGCACCCGGCCGAAGGCGCCCGCGGTCTGGGTGAGCCCGCCCAGCGGAATCTGGCCCGAGAAGTAGCGGGGTGCGGCGACGATGAACGGGAATATGACCGCCACCTGCTCATAGCCCGCGGTGAGCGCGTTCAGCATCTTGGTGCGCTGCATGATCGCCCACCAGTTGCCGATCACGTTGCCGAAGCGGTGGTTCAGCGTGGCTTTTTCCTCCGGCTCGCCGGCATACAGCGCGATCCCTTCCATGTTCTCGCGCACACGCACCAGGCTGTAGCGGAAGTCGGCCTCCACGCGCTGCTGACGGAAGCGCAGCGCGGCCAGCGGGCGGCCCACCAGATGCGTCAGCCAGGTGCCGATGATCGCATAGGCGAGGGCGACCCAGACCATGTAGCCGGGGATGCTGAAACCAAGTAGCATGACCGTGCCGGACAGCGACCAGAGGATGCCGAGGAAGCTCACCAGCGTGACCACGTTCGCCAGCAGGCTGATGCCCAAAGTGAGCGTGTTGTCGACGAAGTCGCGGATGTCCTCCGCGATGCGCTGGTCCGGATTATCCGTGCCGATTGCCGCGCGATCGGTCGTCAGGCTGATGCGGTAATAGGCGCGATCGGCGAGCCACTCGTCCAGGAAACGGACGGTCAGCCAGCGGCGCCAGCGAATCTGCAGCCATTGCGAGAGATATGTGAAGTAGACCGCGACCAGGATGTAGACCGCCGCGATCTCGCAGAACCCGGGCATGAAGCCGCTCGGCGTCTGGCGATAGACGAACAGCAGTTCGAAAAACGCAGTCCAGTCCTTGTCCTGCAGCGAGTTGAAGAATTCCCGGTTCCAGAAGCTCAGCACGACCGTCATGCCGACCAGCAGCAGCCGGAGTGCAAGGATCGAGGCCAGCAGGCCCCAGGCGGACCACTTCTCCTCCGAGCGATAGTAGGGCCTGGACAGACGCCAGGCATCCCGCAGGAATGGTCGGAGACCGCGCATGGAAGTTTATCTCTCGCCGGGGTGGTTGATGTTGGTCTGCAGGGCGGCAAGCCAGGTGTTCAGGCGCTGGCGGTTCACGCCGAGATCGCCATAGCCGTACACGCTGCGTGAATACAGCACGAGCGTGCTGCTGTCCGGGCCGGCATCGGCGATCTGCGCGGTGACCAGGTCGGGGAAGTTGAAGACCGCGCTGCGCACCACCCAATGGGTCTGGCGCTCCGCCGCGTAGTCGGCGGCAAGGAAGGTGCGCGGCTGAGCCGCCGCGACGGCACGAACCGCCTCAAGAAGCCGGGCCGCCGGCACCGGGTAAGTCGGCGTCACCACATCCGGCGGCGGCGCGAAACCGGACGGTCCAGCCAGGGCGGTGTTGGGACTGGCCGGACGCTCGATCCGTCCCATGTCGATCGGCTGCGGCGGCGGCAGTCCCTGCGCGCCGGACGCGGCGCAGGCGGGCAGCAGGAAGCCGATCAGCCAGGCGAGCGGCGTCATTCTGCCGCAAGATGAAGCGTCTGCATCGTCTGCTCATGGCGCGGATCGGCTCTCGCGGCAAGTTGCCGAGGCGTAAGCGGCCGCCGCCATCGCTCCGTCCCTACGACCACCGCTTACGGTCTGTTCACCGCCCTGTGGTGATATTGGCCACACTGACGACGCCGGTGCCGATCATGGATATCGTGACGAACTCGCCCACTCCGGACCACTGCTGCCTCACGCACCGTGTCTTCGCCATGTTCGGCGATCCATGTTAGCCCAAA
>JBGPND010000224.1:0-8129 GCA_041487355.1 Acetobacteraceae bacterium
GAGCCGCCGTCGCTCTGGCTGTGGCGCGATGGCACCGCGCGTGTCGTATGGCAACCCGAGCCGCATCTCGATCCCACAAGCTTCGTCGATCTGGAGCTGGTGGAGTGGCAGAGCTTCGACAGCTCGCGCATCCCCGGCTGGCTCGCTTTGCCGCGCACCAGGATGCCGGCTGGCGGCTACCCCGCTATCGTCTGGGTGCATGGCGGGCCGGTCGGACAGACGCGGCCAAGCTTCCGGCCCGACATCCAGATGCTGCTCGCGCAAGGCTTTGCCGTGCTGCTGCCGAATGTGCGCGGCAGCTCCGGCTATGGCCGCGCCTACACCGAGAGCGACGACGTCGAGATGCGGCTCGACAGTGTGACCGACCTCGCTTACGGCCGGCATTGGCTCGCCGCACATCCCGCGATCGATGCCGAACGCATCGGCATCATGGGCCAGTCCTACGGCGGCTTCATGGTGCTGTCGGCAATCACCGAACATCCGGAGCTGTGGCGCGCCGCGGTGAACTACTACGGCATCGCCGATTTTGTCACTTTGCTTGCCGGCACGGGCGCGTGGCGGCGCGACCATCGCGCGGCGGAGTACGGCGATCCGGACCGCAATGCCGACCTGTTTGCGCGCATCTCGCCGATCCATCGCGTCGATCGCATTTCCGCACCTGTGCTGATCGCGCACGGGACGCGGGATCCGCGCGTGCCGATGAGCGAAAGCGAGCAGTTCGTGACGGCATTGCAGGAACGCCAGAAACCGGTGACGTATCTCACCTTCGACTATGCCGGCCACGGTTTCATCCGCCCGGACGACAGGCGCCGC
Organism: Acetobacteraceae bacterium; assembly: GCA_041487355.1. GTDB lineage: Bacteria > Pseudomonadota > Alphaproteobacteria > Acetobacterales > Acetobacteraceae > JAMXLO01. The sequence goes on from JBGPND010000224.1 coordinate 814, forward strand.
ATCTACACTGCTGTCGCCGAATTCTTCACCACCCATCTGCGCTGAACAGGACCCCGACGATGTACATCCCAAGCCGCAGCCATCGAGTGCTGATCATGGGCCGCAACGGCGCGGTCGGCTCGAACCAGCCTCTGGCGACCCAGGCGGGGCTCGACACACTGCGTGCGGGCGGCAACGCGGTCGACGCATCGGTGGCGATCTCGCTCACGCTCGGCGTGGTCGAACCGGGCATGTCCGGCCTCGGCGGCGACGGGTTCTATCAGGTGTACACGGCGCAGGACGCGACATCGCGCTGCTACAATGCCACCGGCGCCGCGCCGCTCGCCGCAACGCCGGAGCGTTTCCGCGCGGGCGGCATCGCGGTGCGCGGTCCGCTCAGCGTCTCGACACCGGGTCTGCTCGGTGGCATCGGCGCGATGCATGCGGCGCACGGCAGGCTGCCATGGCGGCAGTTGTGCGGGCCCGCCATCGAGCATGCGCGCGAGGGGTTCGCCGTCACCCACCACTACCGGCAGTTCGCCGGCGATGTACGCGCGGTGCTCGCCGCCGATCCCCGCTCGCGCGCCGTGTTCCTCGCGGGCCTGGATGTCGGCGTGCCACCGCTCGCCGCGCTGATCCGCCAGCCCGATCTCGCGCGCACGCTGGAGGAAATCGCGCAGGACGGCGCGGAAAGTTTCTATCGCGGCCGGCTTGCGAAGCGGCTGGCCGCCGGCATGCGCGAGGCCGGGGTTCTGGTTGACGAACGCGACCTGGAAGCCTGCCAACCGCAACCGCAGGACCCGATCGGCATCGCCTATCGCGGCTTCCGCGTCACCCAGACGCCGCCGAATTCCACCGGCTTCACCATGCTGCAGATGCTGAAGATCGCCGAACGCTTCGATCTGGCGGCGCTCGATCCGGTGCGGCGCATCCATGTGCTGGTCGAGGCGAAGAAGCGCGCCTTCCTGGATCGCGAACGCTATGGCACTGACCCGCGCTTCGGCGACGTGCCGCTCGACCGGCTGCTGTCGGACGCCTACGCCGACGAATGCGCCGCCTCGATCGACATGGCGCACGCGAGCGACCTCGCCCTGGCGGAGCCCGAAGCGGCGGTCGGCGACACGACCTACTTCTGCGTCGTCGATGCGGACGGCAACGCGGTATCCGGCATCCAGAGCATCAATTCCGGCTTCGGTTCCGGGGTTACCGCCGGCGACACCGGGATTCTGCTGAACAATCGCATGGCCTACTGGCACCTCGCGCCGGGGCACGCGAATCGGCTGGCACCCGGCAAGCGCGTGCGCCACACGATGAATGCGCCGATGGTGTTCAAGGACGCCAGGCTGTGGGCGGTGGAAGGCACGCCGGGCGCGGACAACCAGGTGCAGGTCAACCTGCAGGTGCTGACGTCCATGATGGACCTCGGCGCCGATCCGCAGTCGGCACTGGAAGCGCCGCGCTGGACTTCGAGCCAGCAGGGCCAGGGTGCCAACTGGCCGCACGAGGGCGACGGCAGGCTGACGATCGAACCCGGGTTTGGCGACGACGTGCTGGCAGGGTTGGAACGGCTCGGGCATCGGCTGAACCGGGTCGCGCCGCTGGAAGGGCCGTGCAGCGTTCAGGCGATTCGCATTGCCGAGAATGGCGTGCGGATGGCCGGCTCCGATCCGCGCCGCGATGGCTGGGCTGGGGCGTATTAAGGTCCAATTGTCATTGCGAGCCGAAGGCGAAGCAATCTCGGGGTGAGTGCGCACCGACCACGAGATTGCTTCGCTGCGCTCGCAATGACAGGTGCCAACATGACGCGCGTGTGGAATTCAGCCTGGACCCTGCTCGCCCTCAGCAACCTGTTCTGGGCGGGAAACATCGTGCTCGGCCGCGGCGTGGCAGGGCTCGTGCCGCCGATCGCGCTTGCCTACTGGCGCTGGACCGGCGCATTCCTGATTGCTGTCGGCTTTGCCTGGCCGCATCTGAAAGCAGACGCGCCGATCCTGCTGCGCCACTGGCGCATGATGCTGCTGCTCTCGGCAACCGGCATCGCCAGCTACAACACGATGTCCTATATTGGACTCACCAGCACCACCGCGCTCAACGTGCTGTTGCTGCAGTCGGCGGGGCCGCTGATCATCATCGTCTGGGCCTTCGCGCTGTTCGGCGAGCGGCCGACGCTCCGTCAGTCAGCCGGTGTCCTGCTCTCGCTGGCGGGCGTCGCGGCCATCGCGGCGCACGGCTCGCTCGAGGTGCTGCTGCGATTGTCGCTCAACCGCGGCGACGTCTGGATTTTGGTCGCGATGGTGATCTACGGCGTCTATGCCGCGATGTTCCGTCGCCGTCCCGCCGCTCATCCGCTGAGCTTCCTGGTCGCCACGATGGGGATCGGCTCGCTGATGATCCTGCCGTTCTATGTGTGGGAGACGGTGCAGGGCGGCAGGATCCAGGGCGGCCTGCCATCCTGGCTCGCCATGGCGTATATCGCGGTGTTTCCGTCGTTCATCGCCTATCTGTTCTTCAATCGCGGCATCGAGCTGATCGGCGCCGGACGCGCCGGCCAGTCCTGGCATCTCATGCCGGTGTTCGGCAGCGTCCTCGCGGTGCTGTTCCTCGGCGAGACGTTCTACGTCTACCACGCGATCGGTATTGCAATGATCGCCGCCGGGATCCTGTTCGCATCGATCAAAGCCGCCCCGACACCGCGAGCAGTGTTCGATCCCAACAGAACCTGACGAGACGACGCGCCGGCTACGGTCGGTCGGCTTCGAACAGGCTGGCAAGTTCCTCGGCGGCCTGCTGCTGACTCTGCTTGATCTGTTCCTCGTCGCGGTAGATCGCGTGGGTCTCTCGCAGCGTCTTCTCGTCGTGATCGCGGAACAGCGCCACCGCGCGTTCGGCGGCCTCCTCGCCGATGCCAAGCGTGGTGAGCGCCATCTTGGCGAGCAGCAGGCTGGAGTGGAATGTCTCGCGCACCAGCCCATCCACGTCACGGTCCATCAGCAGATGTGCGTACCACCGGTTGCGCGCCCGCGCGAGGATGGTGAGGTTTGGAAAGTTGCGTTTGACGGCATCGATCGTCCGCAGCACGGCCGGCGGATCGTCCAGCGCCACCACCAGCAGTTTTGCCTGTTCGGCGCCGGCGGCACGCAGCATGTCGGGGCGCGTGGGGTCGCCGAAATAGACCTTCGTGCCGAAGCGCCGGACCACTTCCACCTGGCCAGGATCGCGTTCCAGCGCGGTGAACGCGATGCCGTGCATGCGCAGGACGCGGCCAATGATCTGCCCAAACCGGCCGAAGCCGCAGATGATCACCGGCGTGGGTTCGGCGTCGATCGTGTCGTATTCAGGCTCGGGCGCGCGCTTCAGGCGCGGGATCACGAATGCTTCGGAGCCGGCGAACAGGATCGGCGTGGCGACCATCGAGGCGGCGGTCACCAGAGTGGCGAATGCGGCATCGCCCTGACCGAGCGCTCCGGCAGCGACGGCCGCCGAGAACAGCACGAAGCTGAATTCGCTGGCCTGCGGCAAAGCGAGACCGGAGCGCACTGCATTCGGCGTGTCCTGTCCGGCGATGCGCGACAGGGCGAAGGCGATGACCAACTTGGCGACCAGCAATGACGCCGTGGCTGCGGCGAGCAGTGCCGGCCGGGCGCTGGCCAGGTGCAGATCGGCGGACATGCCGACCGAGATGAAGAAAAAACCCAACAGCAGACCCTCGAACGGCGCAATGTCGGCCTGCAGCTCGTGGCGGTATTCCGATTCCGACAGCAGCACGCCGGCCATGAAGGCACCGAGCGAAGGTGACAGTCCCGCGGCGGTGGCAAGCAACGCGGTGCCCGCAACGATAAGCAGCGCGACCGTGGTGAAGACTTCCGGCGTTCTCGCGCCGCCGATGGCGCGAAACAGCGGCCGCATGAGGAAACGGCCACCGAGCAGGATGATCGCAATCGCGACCGCTGCACGTGCCACGTCGTGCCACGGTACATGGTCGGGCATGCTGTCGCTGCTGAGCAACGGGAGCAGCGCGACCAGCGGGATGAAGGCGAGATCCTGGAACAGCAGCACGGCGAAGGTGTCGCGGCCGGCGGGGCTGGTGAGCAGGTCGCGCTCCGCCAGCATCGGCAGGACGATGGCGGTGGACGACATCGCGAGGCCCGCGCCGAGCACGACCGCGCCCTGCCACGCGATGCCTGCCGCATGGGCAAGAGCCGCCAGCGCCGCGCCGCTGATCACGACCTGCGCGGTGCCCAGGCCGAATACCGAACGCCGCATCACCCAGAGTCGTTGCGGCCGCACTTCCAGGCCAATGAGGAACAGCAGCATCACCACGCCGAGGCCGGCGATGGAGGCGATCTCGTCGACATCGGTGATCAGGCGCAGTCCCGCCGGTCCAATGACGATGCCAGCGAGCAGATAGCCGAGCACGCTGCCGAAACCGGCGCGCCTTGTCAGCGGCACGGCGATCGTGGCGGCGGCGAGGAGCACGACGAGGGTGGTCAGCATGGGTTGCCCCCTCCCCGGCCCTCCCCCGCTGCGCGGGAGAGGGAGTTCAACGCCCCCTCTCCCGCGCAGCGGGGGAGGGTGGGGAGGGGGTCTTACGCCTCCCGCACAAACCGGTTGCGCAGCACGCCGAGGCCGGTGAGTTCCACCTCCACCACATCGCCGTGCTTCAGATCGGGCGAGGTGCCGTCGGTGCCCATCCAGATCACGTCGCCTGGATACAGTGTCAGATAGCGCGTCATCGCTTCGATATAGGTGGGGATGTCGAAGATCATGTCGTTGGTCTTGAACCGCAGGCTGTCCTGCCCGTTCACCCGCACGATCGTCTGCATCGCATCGATGTCGACATCGGTGTCGATCCACAACCCCATCGGCTTGAACGTGTCGGCATTCTTGCCGCGCCAGAACGTGCGGTCGCCGCGCTGCCAGGTGCGTTCGCTCACGTCATTGCCGATCGTGTAGCCGAACACACAGGACATCGCGTCCGCCTTGCTCAGATGCTTCACCTGCTTGCCGATCACCACGACCAGCTCACCCTCGTAGTTCACCTTCTCGGTCGCGTCCTTCGGGATCACCACGTCTTCGCCATCGGCGATCAGCGCATTGTTGGCGCGATAGCCGATGTCCGCCTTTTCCGGGAACACCGGCTGCACGCCGCGCTTGGCTGCCATCTCGCGGATGTGCGCCGCATAGTTGATGCCCGCCGCATAGAAGGTGCGCGGGATCACCGGCACTTCGAGCTTCACGCCGGCCAACTTGTAAGTCTTGCCCGTCGCCGCATGTGTGCCCCAGGGCTCGCCGCTGATCTCGCTGACCGTGTCGCCGTTCAGCGAGCCGTAGGCGGTGCGGCCATCAATGGAAAACCTGATCCAGCGCATGGTTCATGCCTCCGCGGTGGCGAGTTCGCGCACAGGGCGCAGAAACTCCGGATCGAACACCTTCGTCGCCATCACCTGGCAGCGACGCATCAGCCTGATCTCCTCCGCCCCGTAGTCGGCGATCGCGCGATGGATGGTGCCCAGATGATCCCATACCAGCAGGTCGTTCTCGGTCCAGGTATGCGTGTAGCGGAAGCGCTGCTCGAGCTGATGGGCAAACAGATACTCCAGCATTTCGTCGCTCTCGCGCTCCGGCAGCTCGTTGATCCGCATCGTGTAGCCGGGATTGCAGTACAGCACCTGCTTCCCGGTGATCGGATGCGTGAGAAACAGCGGATGCACCACCGGCGGGCGCCGCCGTCGTTGCTCGTCCGTCATCGGCGGACGGGTACTCGCCTTGTCGCGCCGCATATGCTCCCAGAATTTTTCGAAATTGTGCGTCGCCGTCGCGTCGGCGAGCCGGGCCTTGATGTCGGCCGGCAGCGCCTCGTAGGCCAGATGCATGTTAGAGAACTCGGTGCCACCAAGCGGCACGCCATTCCGGCGCGGGATGCGGATGCCGTACAGCACATTCACGAACCCCATCACGTCGCGATACGACATGTCGGTGTGCCAGTCCTGCCCGGCATCCGGCAGGCCGACATACTTGCCGCCCTCCTTCAGGTTCGACAGCGTGCCGACATGCGCGTAGGTCTCCTTCGCGACCTCCGGCGTGCCCGCGCTCGGCCCCTGGATCTCGCCGAAGCGTTTGGAGAACTGCCGCAGCGTGCCCATGTCGAGCTGCTGATCGGGAAACCGCAGCACACCATGATGGCCGAGTGCCAGAAGGATCCGGCCGAAGTCCTGCTCGCTGATCGGTTGCGCCACGTCGATGCCATGGACGGTTGCGCCAAGGACCGCGCCGGTCGGTTCAATGCTCAACATCGACATCTCTCCCTGCTGGGCTGCGAGGCAACAGTCTAGGTCCGGACCGGCTACTTGGCCAGCGAGACGAACAGCGCGGATGTCGCCTCGCCACGGTCGGGGTCGACCACATAACCCTTGCGCGCCGCCCAGTACAGCTTCTGCCAATAGAGCGGCAGGATGCCGACATCCTCCATCGCCACGCGTGTTGCATCCTCGAGCAGCCGGTTGCGCTTCGCCTCGTCGAACTCGGCGGCGGCCTGCTTCAGCAACGCATCGAACGCCGGATTGGAGTAGCGCGCCCGGTTCAGCGATCCGGTGCCGGCGTCCTTGTCATACGTCACCAGCACGCCCGACAGGCCGTTCAGCGAGCTGCTGGCGACGCTGCCGTAGCTGAAGACGAACAGGCTGTATTTCCGCGCGGTCGCGCCGGGGGCATAGACGTTGTAGGGCAGCACCTCGACGCCGTTCACCTTCAACCCGCCACGCGAGAACATCTGGCCGAGCGCCTGGGTGAGCTGCGAATCGTTCGGGAAGCGGTTGCTCGATCCATGCAGCGTCAGGCCGAAGCCGTTCGGATAGCCAGCCTCCGCCAGCAGTTTCTTCGCCCCCTCCGGATCGAACGCCATCGGCAGCAGCGACGGATCGTAGCCGCCCATGCCTTCCGGCACGATCTGTCCGGCCGCCTCACCGGCACCCGCCACCACGCGATCGACGATCGCCGGCCGGTTGATCAGCTTGGACAGCGCCAGCCGGACCCGCCGATCCTTCAGCGGGTTCACCTTCATCGGCTTGCCATCCGCGTCGGTGATGAAGGGGCTGTCGTCGCGTCCCTGGTCCATCGCGAGGTAGATCATCCGTGTGGACGTGACCGAAGACAGCGTCACGTCCTGGCGGTTCTGGAACACCGAGATATCCGATGGCGGAATCTGCTCGATCACGTCCACGGCGCCGGACAGCAGCGCTGCGCTGCGCGCGGCGGCGTTGCCAAGGAACTTCAACGTGACCGTGTCGAACTCGGGCTTGTCACCCCAGTAGCTGTGATTCGCCTCGACCACCACGCGA
>JBGPND010000225.1:0-8063 GCA_041487355.1 Acetobacteraceae bacterium
AAGGTCGTCACCGACCTCGCACCCCGCGATCGCGACATCGCGATGGTCTTCCAGAACTACGCGCTCTATCCGCACAAGAACGTCTACGAGAACCTCGCGTTCGGGCTGCGCATGCGGAAGGTGCCGAAGGACGAGCAGAAGCGGCGGGTCGAGGAGATCGCACGCATTCTTGGGCTGGGAGACATGCTGCATCGTCGCCCCGCGCAACTTTCCGGCGGCCAGCGCCAGCGTGTCGCGATGGGTCGTGCGATCGTGCGCGACCCGCAGGTGTTCCTGTTCGACGAACCGCTGTCCAACCTCGACGCGAAGCTGCGCGTTGCCATGCGCGCAGAGATCAAGGAACTGCACCAGCGGCTGGCCACCACGACCGTTTACGTCACCCACGACCAGATCGAGGCGATGACGATGGCCGACAAGATCGTGGTGATGAACTCGGGCAACGTGGAGCAGATCGGCGCGCCGCTGGAACTCTATGACCGTCCGAACAACCTGTTCGTCGCCGGCTTCATCGGCTCGCCGGCGATGAACTTCCTGAAAGGCCGTATCGAAGGCGGCACCTTCCATGCCGAAGGCGGCGCGGCGCTGCCCCTGCCGCATGGCCCCCCGGGTCAAGCGCCCGCGGGCAGGCCCAATGGTTCCGAGGGCAGGCCAGCGGTCTACGGCGTGCGCCCCGAGCATTTCCAACTGGACCCCAACGGGGTACCGGCTACCGTGCATGTGGTGGAGCCGACCGGCTCGGAGACCCAGGTGATGGCCGAGTTCGCCGGCGCCTCGGTGATCTGTGCCTTCCGCGAGCGCGTGTCGGCCAAGCCAGGCGAGACGATCCGCATCACTCCCGAGCCGTCGCTGGTGCATCTGTTCGATGCCGGCACCGGCCAGCGGCTTGCGGGCTGACGCTGACTGTCCGCTTTACGCGACACACGGTGTGGCGGAATATGGCGCCTGTTGGACCCTTGATATCCCGGTCGCGAGGGTCCTGGCCGTAGATGACCGGCAATGGAGGAAACCACCGAATGTCCATCACGCGGCGTGAGTCACTGGCCCTCGGCGCAGCCGCGCTGGGAGCTGCGTCGATTCCGATCATCGGGGCAAGGGCGGCCGTGGACGACGTTCCGACGGCGAACGTAAAGGCACCCGAATTCAAGATCGAGAAAGGCGCGTCGCTGCACATGATCCGTCCGGCGAAGTTCATCGATCCGGACGAGGTGTTCTGGAAATCCAACACCAAGAAGTTCATCGACGCCACCGGTGTGGACGTGAAGGTCGATTTCGTGAGTTGGGAAGACCTTCGCCCGCAGCTTGCCGTGGTGGCCAACACCGGCGCCGGTGCCGATATCTTCGTCAGCTTCGGCGCAGATCCGCACATCTACGCCAACAAGCTGGTCGAGCTGACCGATCTCGCCGACTACCTTGGCGCGAAGTACGGCGGCTGGTACGACCTCGCACTGCTCTACGGCCGGAAGTGGAACACCAAGAACTGGCTCAGCATCCCCCTCGGCGGCGGCACCGGTCCGGTGTTGTATCGCAAATCATGGGTCAATGAAGTCGGCTACACCGAGATTCCCAACGATCTCGGCAAGTTCCTCGAACTCTGCCAGAAGCTGCAGAAGGCCGGCCACCCGTTCGGAATGTCACTTGGCCACGCACTCGGCGACGCCAACGGCTTCTCCGAATGGCTGCTGTGGACGCACAACGCCTTCGTGGTGGACGAGAAGGGCAAGGTCGCGCTCGACTCCAAGGAGACCATCGCCGCACTGAAATACGCCGCCGAGCTGCAGAAGACGATGATCCAGGGCACGCTGACCTGGAACGATGTGGGCAACAACCAGGCCTATACGGCGGGCCAGATCGGCATGACGTTCAACGGCGTGTCGCTTTACTACTCGCTGCTGAAATCGCCCGATCCGAAGCTGAACGCGGTCGCCGCCGATACGTTCACGCAGGACACGCCGTTCGGTGAGTCGAAGCGCAAGCCGCAGTCAGCGGCCCCGATCAGCGCGATGGTGTTCAAGCACAGCAAGTATCCGAATGCCGCCAAGGAGTATATCCGCTTCATGATGGAGGCGGAGCAGTATGGCCTGTGGCTGTCGAGCTGCCTCGGCTACTGGTGCCAGCCGCTGAAGGCCTACAGCAAGATGAAGTTCTGGGACTCGGATCCGAAGCTGAAACCGTTCGCCGGGGCGTTGGATTCGCCGTTCTACGACGGCTACAAGGGCCCCATCAGCGCGGCGTCAGCCGCGGTCATCGCCAACTATACCGTCGTCGACATGTTCGCTTCCGTGGTCTCCGGCAACGCCACGCCGGAAGCCGCGGCGAAGCAGGCGGCGAAGGCAGCCGAGCGCTACTACAAGAACGCCTGACGCATAACACGCGGGGCGTCGCCGATGGTCGGCGGCGCCCCCGCCCAGGGGCGGGACGACGATCCCGCGGAGAGCCATGGACGCAACCGTCGAGATCGGACTGCAACATATCCGGTTCACCCGCAAACCCGACGGCTGGGTGACAAAGCTGTTCGACTACAAGCCGTTCCTGGTCTTCCTCTGCATGCTGCCGACGATCGGCCTGCTGGTGGTGTTCCTGACCTACCCGCTCGGCCTGGGCCTATGGTTGTCGATGACCGACTCGACGATCGGCCAGCCGGGCAAGTTCATCGGTTTCGACAACTTCGTAGACCTGATGGACGACCCGGTCTTCTGGATGTCGGTGACCAACACGATCTTCTATACAGTCGTAGCCACGGTCGGAAAATTTGCGCTCGGCCTGTGGCTCGCGCTGCTGCTGAACCACCACATCCCGTGGAAGGCCTTCATCCGCGCCATCGTGCTGCTGCCGTGGATTGTGCCGACCGTGCTGTCGGCGATCGCCTGGTGGTGGATCTATTCCCCGCAGTTCTCCATCGTCTCGTTCGTCGTCGTCGACGTGCTGCATCTGCGTGACACCTACATCAACTTCCTCGGCACACCCTGGCCGGCGCGCTGGTCGCTGATTGTTGCCAACATCTGGCGCGGCATTCCGTTCGTCGCGATCACCCTGCTGGCCGGGTTGCAGACCATTTCGCCGTCGCTGTATGAGGCAGCGCTGCTCGATGGCGCGTCGGGCTGGCAGAGGTTCCGCCGTATCACCGTGCCGCTGCTGATGCCGATCCTGGCGGTGGCGCTGACGCTATCCGTGCTGTTCACCTTCTCCGACTTCCAACTGGTCTACGCGATCACTCGTGGCGGGCCGTTCAACACCACGCACCTGATGGCAACGCTGGCCTTCCAGCGTGCCATCCCCGGCGCGCAATTGGGTGAGGGGGCGGCGATCGCGGTCTCCATGATACCGTTCCTGATCGGCGCCACGCTGCTGTGCTTCTTCGGCGTCGGCCGGCGCAAGTGGCAACAGGGCGAAGCGAATGACTGAGGCCTTCCTTCCCGACGCACCGGCCGAAGTGGAAGCCATCGCCGGCCGCACGATCGACGTGCCGGAGCGGCTGTCGTGGGATTCGGGACTGCGCCGAACGGTAACGGTCTATATTCCGCTGGCGCTGTTCGTCATCATCCTGCTGTTCCCGTTCTATTGGATGGCGATCACCGCGTTCAAACCCGACTCCGAGATGTACGACTACAAGGAGTACAACCCGTTCTGGGTCCATTCGCCGACGCTGCACAACATCGAGGTACTGCTGTTCGAGACCAACTATCCGCGCTGGCTGATGACCACGATGGGAATCGCGGTCGCCTCCACTTTCCTGTCGGTGTTCTCCAGCGTGCTCTGCGCCTATGCCATCGAGCGGCTGCGCTTCAAGGGCGCGCAGCATGCGGGCCTGGCGATCTACCTGGCCTATCTGGTGCCGCCCTCGATCCTGTTCATTCCGCTCGCCACGCTGATCTACCAGTTCGGCCTGTTCGACAACCCGCTGGCGCTGATCCTGACCTACCCGACGTTCCTGGTGCCGTTCTGCACCTGGCTGCTGATCGGCTACTTCAAATCGATCCCGTATGAACTGGAGGAATGCGCGCTGATCGACGGCGCGTCACGGCTGCAGATCCTGCGCCGCATCACGCTGCCCCTGGCGGTGCCGGGGTTGATCTCCGCCGGCATCTTCGCATTCACGCTGTCCTGGAACGAATTCATCTACGCGCTCGCGTTCATCCAATCGACCGACAAGAAGACCGTGCCGGTGGCGATCCTGACCGAACTGGTGACCGGCGACGTGTATCAGTGGGGCGCGCTGATGGCGGGATCGCTGCTCGGTTCGGTGCCGGTGGCGCTGATCTACTCGTTCTTCGTCGAGTACTACGTATCGTCGATGACCGGGGCGGTGAAGGAATAGATTCACCACAAAGACACGAAGACATGAGGAAGAGCTTGACCTTCGTGTCTTCGTGTCTTTGTGGTGAATTTTGCTTTTCAGGGGGAACGCATGAAGATAGAGCGCGTTGAGACGCTGCAAGCCGATGCCGGCTGGCGCATGTTCTCCTTCCTCAAGGTCACCACCGACGACGGCATCATCGGCTGGTCGGAGTTCAACGAAAGCTTCGGCTCGGTCGGCCTATCGGACGTGATCCGCGGCCTGTCGCCCGTGCTGATCGGCATGGACCCACGCCGCTTCGAGCAGATCACCCAGCATCTGCACGTGCTGACGCGCCAGTCGCGCGGCGGCATCAATCAGCAGGCGATCGCGGCGATTGAGAACGCGTTGCTCGACGTGACCGGCAAGGCCTACGGCGTACCGGTCTACGCGCTGTTCGGCGGGCCGATCCGCGAGCGCATCCCGGTCTACTGGTCGCACTTCGGCACCTACCGCGTGCGCAGCGCACAGCTCATGGGTGTACCCGCGCTCAACAGCTACGACGACCTCGCCCGCCACGCCGAGGAGGTGAAGCGGCTCGGCTTCCGTGCGCTGAAGACCAACATCATGCCGGTCGAGAACGGCAAGCTGGTGTCCTACGTGCCGGGCTTCGGCCGCACGCCGGGCTGGCCCGAGCTGAACTGGGACAACAAGTTGCTGCGCGGCGTGACCGAGCAACTGACTGCGATCCGCGCCGCGGTCGGGCCCGAGATGGGCATCCATCTCGACATCAACTTCAACTTCAAGACCGAAGGCTTCAAACGCATCGCCGACTTGGTCGCGCCGATCAACCTGACCTGGCTGGAGATCGACACGCATGACGCGCCGGCGCTGGCCGAGATCAAGCGTGGCGCGCACTGCCCGATCGCCTCCTGCGAAACACTGCACGGCCGCCGCGAGTTCAAGCCGTTCTTCGACAACTACGCCACCGACGTCGCGATCGTCGACGTGATCTGGAACGGGCTGAACGAATCGCTGAAGATCGCGTCGATGGCCGACGTGTATGAGATCAACGTCGCGCCGCACAATTTTTACGGCCATCTGTGCAGCGCGATCAGCGCCACCTACAGCGCCATCGTGCCCAACTTCCGCGTCATGGAGATCGACATCGACAGCGCGCCCTGGCGGGACGAGTTCTATGTCACCGTCCCCACCATCGAGAACGGCGAGTTCGTGCTGCCGAAGGGTCCCGGCTGGGGCATCGACGTGAACGAGAAGGCGGTGCGCGCGCGTCCGCCGAAGACCTGATATTGCCCACCTGAGCCGATGACTTGTAGCAGCACCCTGCTCTTACCGTCATGGCCGGGCTTGACCCGGCCATCCACGCACCGGCGGTGGGCAGATGGCCGGGTCAAGCCCGGCCATGACGGTAGAGGGACAGCAGAGGCGGGTTAACCGAGGAGACAGACTGTGGCCAAATTCAAGATCGCAACGCCCGCCGGGGCGAGCTTTACCGTCGCAGGCGGCGGCTATGACTACGAGATGGAACCGCTCGAAGGCATCGACGCCGAAATCGTCGAAGGCCCGGCGGACGAAGACGGGTTCATCGCGTTCGCCAAGGACGCAGATGCCGTCTATGCGAAGGGCATGCGCTTCAGCAAAAAGGTGGTCGACGGGCTGCCCGAGAGATGCCGCGCCATCGTGCTGGGCAGCGTCGGTGTCGACAGCGTCGATGTTGTCGCCGCCACCGCGCGCGGCATGCCGGTGACCAACTGTCCCGACACGTTCATCGAGGAAGTCGCCGATCACGCGATGATGCTGCTGCTCGCCAGCTTCCGCCGCACGATCGAGCAGGACCGCATGGTGCGCGAAGGCCGCTGGCGCGAAGGCCGCCCGGCGCTGTTGCAGATCCCGCGCCTGTTGGGCCAGACGCTCGGCCTGATCGCGTTCGGCCACGTCGCCCGCGCGGTCGCCAAGCGCGCCAAGCCGTTCGGCCTGCGCGTCATGGCCTATGACCCGTTCATCGAGGAGCTGGTCATGGTCGAGCATGGCGTGATCCCGTCCACGCTCGAGGACGTGCTGTCGCAGTCGGACTTCGTCTCCATGCACGCGCCGGCCACGCCGGAAGCCGAAGGCATGCTGACGGAGAAGCACTTCCGGCTGATGAAGAAGACGGCGATCTTCATCAACACCGGCCGCGGCCCCACGGTGCAGGAGGCCGGGCTGATCAAGGCACTGCAGGAAGGCTGGATCGCGCACGCCGGCCTCGACGTGCTGGAGATCGAGCCGCCCGGCAACAACAACCCGATCCTGGGGATGCCCAACGTCACGCTGAGCGCGCACACGGCGTCGGCGTCGGCGCGGTTCGATCCGGCGCGCAAGCGGCATGTCGGACGCGAGCTCGCGCTGGTGCTCGGCGGCAAGTGGCCGATGAGCTGCGTCAACCCGGCGGTGCTGATGAACTCGAAGCTGCGCCGCTGGCAGCCCATCTCGATGGAGCGTGGCCCCAATAGCTAGAAGAGAATCTCCTCCCCCGCCTGCGGGGGAGGGTAGGGAGGGGGTGTGCGTCCCAACTTCGACCTCTCCGGTCGCCTGGCCCTCGTCACGGGCAGCTCCCGTGGCATCGGTTGGGCGATCGCGCAGGGACTGACCGGCGCCGGCGCGCGCGTGCTGTTGCACGGACGCAACGCCGAGGCGCTGAAGGCGCGCGCCGCCGAGCTTGGCGGCAATGCCGGCACGCTCGCGTTCGATGTCACCGACGCTGCCGCGGTGCGCATCGCGTTTGGCTGGATCAAAGCGGAGCATGGCCGCCTCGACATCCTGGTGAACAACGCCGGAATCATTCCACGCAAGCCGCTGCTGGAGACAACCGACGAAGACTGGCAGGCGGTGATCGACTCCAACCTCACCGCCTATTTCCGTCTCGCGCGTGAGGCGGCGCGGCTGATGGTGCCGGCCGGGCGCGGTCGCATCATCATGGTCTCCTCGATCATGGGGCTGCTCGCGCGCCCGACGATCCCCGGCTACGTCACGGCGAAGGCCGGATTGCACGGCATGGTGCGCGCCATGGCCGTGGAGCTTGCACCGCACGGCATCACGGTGAATGCGATCGCACCAGGCTTTGTCCCGACCGACGCGACACAGGCGCTGCATGCCGACCCGAAGTTCAACGAATGGATCTCCGGTCGCGCGCCGCTGGGGCGCTGGTGCGAACCATCGGAGGTCGCAGGGCCCGTGGTGTTCCTCGCCTCCGACGCGGCGTCCTACGTCACCGGCCACGTGCTGGTGGTCGACGGCGGGCTGACGGCGGCGCTGTGATTGTTGCCGCTCGCGCGGCAACACGACGGATCGCCGATCATGCTCTGGGTGCCGGAAAGAGATACTTGCCGATTAGGACGATCAGCGCACCAAGTTGCACCGTCGTGGCGCCGACCAAAGTCATCAGCAAATTCGTCGTTCCAAGACGGTCGGCGGCAGTGAAGTTCGAGCCAGCGCGCGTCAGAAGGTCGATATCCTTCTGGAATACGAGCCAGATTCCCC
Source organism: Acetobacteraceae bacterium (assembly GCA_041487355.1). GTDB lineage: Bacteria > Pseudomonadota > Alphaproteobacteria > Acetobacterales > Acetobacteraceae > JAMXLO01. The sequence goes on from JBGPND010000225.1 coordinate 7,814, forward strand.
ACAGCACGGCACCATTCACCACGAGGAAAGCGAAGACGATTGCAACGGCAACCAGTTTGCGCAGTCCCGCGTCGGATAGAGCAATCCTGTCGGCCACCGGAACCTGTGCCACGTTTGACAGGACGCTGAGCGGCTGCGGGCTGCCGGCCAGGAATGCCACTTCGATTGCCCTGTCACTTGTCCAGACTGACCGTCACACTTGCATCTGCGCGCTCACCCGTCAGCGTGACGACGTTCTTGTCCCCCGCCA
>JBGPND010000226.1:0-8009 GCA_041487355.1 Acetobacteraceae bacterium
GCATCAGTGCCGTATCTGGTGCCGGATCCGGCGCGGGTCGCGGCCTGGCGCCGCAAGCCATGCCGTGTGTGATCGATGCGCTGGCCACGCCGCAACCGCTCGACGAATTCGCCGCGGCGCTGGGAGCGACGGATCTGCTGCTGACGGTGGACACGATGGCGGCACATTGCGCCGGGGCCATGGCGCATCCGGTGTGGGTGGCGCTGCCGAGCGATCCGCACTGGCTCTGGGGTTTGCGGCGCGAGACCAGCCCCTGGTGTCCCGGCGCGCGCCTGTTCCGCCAGCGGAGTCCTGGTGGCTGGGACGACGTGGTTCTGCGTTGGTGCGGCGCCCTGCGGGAATGGCTTCGCCGCACCTGATGTCTGGCGCATCCGTACAGAAACGCAACATGTGATGATGTAGTCTTGCCCCATAAGAAGAAGGGGGAGCACGTGTGGCCAGTTCACGCGAGCTGTGCGCCCGCGCGGGGACCATTCGCAGGCGCGCCGCGACATCCGACCGTGAGACAGGCGAACTCGTCTAGGCTGCTGCCATGAGACGCTATCCGGACGGCAACTACCGCTTACGGCCGGGAGACTGGCTGATCCTGCTGATCGGCGTCGTGCTGGTCATCGGATCCGGCCTGGTCGTGCTGCGGGTCTTCTAGACCTCCGGGCGTGCTGTCATTGCTTGACAGTTTCGAAGCGGCGCCGCAGCGTTGGGTCATGGACGTCAAGCAGGCCTGCGAAACCTTGTGGGACTGTTACCAGGGCGACTGCTCCGGCTTCGTCCGTGCGGTGGCCGAGGCGGTGGGCGTGATGCTCCAGGGCGACGCCAACGCGATCGCCGACACGCTGCGTGCCGGCAAGGATGGTTGGGAGAAGCTCGCGGACGGCTGCGCCGCGGCGGCAGCGGCCCAGGACCGGCTGGTGATCGGCGGCCTGCGTGGCGATCACCAGGCGACGCCCGATCCACACGGCCATGTCGTCGTCGTGGTCGAAGGTCCGCTGAACCGCGGCCGCTACCCGACCGCCTGGTGGGGCAGCCTGGCCGGCACGCCGGCGAAGAATGACACCATCAACTACGCGTGGGTCGAACATGATCGCGACACGGTGGTGTACGCCGCACACGCCCTGCCGGCCGGAACCGGTCCGTCATGACGCTGCCGCGTCGTTGAAGGCGCGCAGACCCTCCTCGATCACGTCGCGCGGCAGATCGCGGGTGATGAACACCAGGCGAGACGTGCGCGGATCGCCGTCCGGCCAGGCCGAGAGAAGCACGGGTGGATGGAACAGGTGCTGCACGCCGTGGATCGCCACCGGGCGGTCATGGCCGGCAAGGTTCAGAATTCCCTTGATGCGCAGCAGCGATTCGCCGCGCGTCGCGATCAGCATGTCGAGCCAGGTGGCGATGCCCTGCCAGTGCAGCGGCTGATCGAAGGTCAGGCAGAACGCGGCGATGCGCGCGTCGTGGCGGTTGGGATCGTGGTGCATGCCCCCGGCCCCCGACTTGATCGGGGGTTGACCCGGGGAATGATGGTGCTGCGTGTCGGCGTAGGCCTCGGCATCCAGCCAGCCACGCACATCGGGGATCTTGCTGTCGGGATCGAACAGGCCGGCATGCAGCAGCGCCGTGGCATTCACCTCGCCATGCACCGCGGCAAGCAGCGGTGCGCCAGGGTTCAGCCGATGCAGACGTTCGCGTAGCGCCGCCGGATCGGCGAGGTCGGTCTTGCTCAGCACGATGCGGTCGGCGACGGCCACCTGCCGCACGGCCTCCGGCTGCGCGTCCAGCTGCGTCGTGCCGTTCACTGCATCGACCACGGTGACGATGCCATCCAGCCGATAGGCGCGCGCCGCGACCGGGTCGCTCATCAGCGTGGCGAGGATCGGCGCCGGATCGGCAAGCCCGGTGGTCTCGATGACGACGCGCCGCACCTCGCCCGCCGTGACGCGCGGCAGCAGATCCTGCAGCGCGCGGGACAGATCGCCGCGCACCGTGCAGCACAGGCAGCCGGCATTCAGCAGCACCGTGTTCTCGTCGAGCTTTTCCACCAGCAGGTGATCGAGGCCGATCTCGCCGAACTCGTTGACCAGCACCGCGGTGCCGGCCAGCGCGGGCTGGCGCAGCAGATGGTTCAGCACTGTCGTCTTGCCGGCGCCGAGGAACCCGGTCAGCACGGTGACCGGTACCGTGTCAGCCATGCCGATGCCCGCCATACAAGGTTTCCGGTGAAACCAACGGCGCCGCGATTTCCACCAGCGCGCCGTCGCGCGCCGCGCGGAAGAAGCAGTTGCGCCGGCCGGTGTGGCAGGCTACACCCTCCTGATCGACCAGCAGCAGCAGCGTGTCGCCGTCGCAGTCGACGCGCAGCTCCTTCAGGTGCTGCACCTGGCCCGAGGTCTCGCCCTTGCGCCACAGCGCGCCGCGGCTGCGGCTAAAATAGCAGACGCGGTTGGTGGCGAGCGTCTCGGCCACCGCGTCGCGGTTCATCCAGGCCAGCATCAGCACCTCGCCGGTGTCGTGCTGCTGGGCGATGGCGGGGACCAGGCCGGCGGCGTCGAACCGGATGGCGGCAAGCACCTGGGCGGTCTCTGTGTGTTGTTCGCTCATGGCTGTTATCTTGGGGCCGAGCAGCCCCTGGGGAAAGGTGCCAGCCATGCCAGTGACCGCCTCGGCCGATGCAGTGCGCGCGACGCGGCGGCGTGCCAGTTCCAACGGCACCTTGTTCTGGCTGACCAGCTATATGGGCGCCAACCGCTACACCCAGAGCGCAGGCGAGCCGCCGGGGCCGGGCGCGATCTACCCGATGGCCTTCCTGGTCGAGCAGGACGGCGACGAGGCGGTGGGCGCGCATTATCATCAGGCCGACCAGTTTCAGGTGATGATTGCCGGCAGCGGCCGGCTCGGCTCGCACGATGTGGCGCCGGTGGCGGTGCATTTCGCTGGCGCCTATTCGCCGTACGGACCGCTGCGGGCCGGCGCCGGGGGCCTGCACTACTTCACCTTGCGCAACGGCTGGGACCCCGGCGCAAGCTACATGGAGTTCCCCGACAACCGCGCCGGTTTGCGCGCCGTGCCGCGCCGGCACCGCGAGGCGGTAGGCGAGACGGGCGCGCCCGCGCCGGACGGTTTCTGCGCCAGGCGCCACCGGATCGCGCCAGGTGCCAGCGAGACCGGGCCCGATCCGGCAACCGGCGCCGGCCAGTTCTGGCTGGTGCTGTCCGGCAGCCTGATGCTGGGAGGGGCGGTGTTGCCGCCGAACTCCTGCGTCTTCGTCTATCCCGACGAGGCCCCGCTTATCGCCACTGCCGGAGCGGACGGGCTGGAGGTTCTCGCCATGCAGTTCCCGCTTCACCGTCATGCTCGGGCTTGACCCGAGCATCTGCGTCCGCAAGCAGATGCTCGGGTCAAGCCCGAGCATGACGGCGGGCCGCGATTACGTCGGCCAGCCGGTGCGGATCGGGTCCTTGCCGTCCCAGCCGACCGCGGCCTCGCGCACCCCATCGAAGATGCGCCTGCGGGTCGGCGTGGCGTGCGACATCTCGATGATCGTGCCGGGGTGGCCCTCGTTGCGGAAATACACGAAGCGGCCGCGCGGCGCGTCGCCCTCCTGGCCGACGACATAGCTGTTGGCGAGCGCACGCTGATAGAGCTCGTCGTAGTTCTCCGGCCAGCTCGACCAGTGCTGCAAGCCGCCCCGCGGGTTCGCGGCGAGGAAGTCGCGATACATGCTGGGATGGTCGGAGCGCTGCTGGATCAGCTCGATCTGCATGTCGCCGGAGTTGGCGAGCCCGATCGAGACATGGATGTCGTCGTAGCGTTTCCCGGCATAGGTGAACGCGGTCAGCGGCAGGCGGTCGGCATAGAACCACGGGCCGACGCCGCAGACCTCGATCCAGTGCTTCATCGCGGCTTCGACGTCGCGCACGACGTAGCCCATCTGGCGCAGCGATCCGAACAGACGGCTCATGGCGGGTCCTCCCATACAGTCAATCGTCGCCCGCAGTCTTCAGCGAAGCACCGCACTTGTCGACTGGCGCGGGAAGGCGGGCGCAGTGCGGCGACGCGCTGCCTCCCGCCTGGCGATCCAGGTCGTGGCGACGAAGATCACCAGCCCGCCGAGAATGGTGCTGCCGGTGGGCGTGTCGCCGAACACCAGGAACCCCATCAGCGTGGCCCAGATCAGGTCGAGGAAACGCACCGGCTGCGTCGCGGACACATCGGCCACGCGATAGGCCTGCGTGGCGCAGTAATGCGCGCAACTGCCGAGGATGCCGGCTGCCAGGAACCACAGGCATTGCACCGGCGAGGGCCAGATCCAGTGCAGCACAGCGAGCGGAAACGAGAATAGCGATATCGTCAGGCACTGCCACACCACGATCACCTCGGTCCGGTCGCGGCGTGTCAGCGCCTTGGTGATGAGCTGCGAAGCGGCGAACAACGGCGCCGAACCGAGCATCATCAGATCATAGAACCCGGTCGTGCCGGACAGCTTCGGCCAGACGACGATGATCACGCCGGCGAAGCCGATCACCGCGGAGAGCCAGCGCGTCCACATCATGGGCTCACGGAAGAACAGCACGGCGCCGATCATCACGAAGATCGGCCCGGTGAAGCCGATCGCGGTGGTGTCCGCGAGCGGCAGGTGCGGCAGCGCCATGAACCACAGCAGCATTCCCGACGTGTGCGCCGCACCGCGCCAGAGCTGGCCCACCAGCCCGTTCGGATGATAGGCGCGGAAGCCGACGCGCAGGATGAACGGCAGCATCACCAGCGCGCCGCTGATATAGCGCAGGAACTGCGCCTCGATCGGCGGCAGTTGCAGCGTGATGACGCGCAACAGTGCGTTCAGCACGCCGAAGATCGCGCCCGACAGCACCATCCACGCCATGCCCTGAACGGTGGGCCGCAACAGCATATCGGGGATGGGGAGGCGGCCGGGACGTGAGATGCGCATTGCGCGGCAGCCTTGCCGATCGGTTCGCATGTGGCAAGCGGACGCCCGGCGGTGTAGTCCGTTGCAGATCCCGCATGCTTGCGAGTCGCCAGGACCTCCAAATACAATGCATGAGCATCACTGTTCCCGGATCCAGCCCCATGTCCCAATCGATCGTCGCTGAGCTTGCACCGCACGGCGTCCTGCGCGCCGGGATCAATATGGGCAATTTCCTGCTGGTCACGGGAAAGACCCCGTCGGGCGATCCGGACGGCGTCTCGCCCGACATGGCGCGCGCAATCGCCGAGCGCCTCGGCGTGCCGGTCAAATACGTGCCGTATGCCAAGCCGGGTGAGCTCGCGGATGCGGTGGGCAGCGATGTCTGGGACATCGGGCTGATCGGCGCCGAACCCGCGCGTGCCGAGAAGATCGCCTTCTCCGCCGCCTATGTGGAGATCGAGGCCACCTACCTGGTTCCCGCCGGCTCGTCGCTGCGGACGATCGCGGACGTGGACCGCCCTGGCGTGCGCATCGCGGTGACGGCGCGCAGTGCCTACGACCTCTGGCTGGAGCGCAACATCAAGCACGCCGAGCTGGTGCGTTCGGACAGCCTCGCCAGCGCCACCGAAAAATTTGTCCGCGACAAGCTCGATGCCCTGGCCGGGCTGCGCCCCGGCCTGCTGACGGATATCCAGAAAATGCCCGGCGCGCGGATTCTCGACGGGCAGTTCACCGCCGTGCAGCAGGCGGTCGGCACGGCCCGGACCAATTCGGCCGGCGCCGCGTTCCTCCACGACTTCGTCGAGGAAGCGAAATCATCCGGCCTCGTCGCGCGCCTGCTCGAGCGGCACAAGGTGGTCGGCCGCCTCTCGGTCGCACCGCCTGGCTGACACCACGATCGTTTGCCCCGGCGCGGGCGGTCGTGGCAGACAGCCACGCATGCTGAGCCGTCGTTCGCTGTTGGCTGCCTCGCTTGCCACTGTCTTTGCCGTGCCGGCCCGCGCAGCGTCGGACGGCTTCCAGGGCTTCCTCGCGGGGTTGCGCGCCGAGGCCAGGCGCGCCGGGATCTCCGCCGCGACGCTAGATCGCGCCTTCGCCGGCGTGCAGCCCAACCAGAAGGTGCTGGAGCGCGATCGCCACCAGCCCGAGTTCACCATGACCTGGGCGCAATACCGCGCCCTGCTGATCACCGACCAGCGCATCGTCAACGGGCGCGCCGCCTGGCAGCAGAACCGTGCGCTGCTCGCCCGCGTGCAGGACCGGTTCGGCGTGGAGCCCGGCGTCATCGTCGGCATCTGGGGCCTCGAATCGAGCTTCGGCGCGGGGATGGGTGACTTCCGCGTGGTCGAGGCGCTGGCGACACTGGCCTGGGAAGGGCGCCGCGCCAGCTTCTTCCGCGGCGAGCTGATCGCGGCACTGCGCATCCTGGACAACGGCGACGTGACCCCGGCGCGGATGACCGGCTCCTATGCCGGCGCGATGGGCCAGCCGCAGTTCATGCCGTCGTCCTATCTGCGCTACGCGGTGGATTTCGAGGGCCACGGGCGGCGCGACATCTGGACCAGCAAGCCGGATGTGCTCGGCTCGATCGCGAACTACCTCGCGCGCTCGGGCTGGCGCGGCGGCGAACCCTGGGGGCAGCCGGTAACGCTGCCCGCCGGTTTCGACACAGCGTCCGCCGGGCGCGACAACCGCCGGCCGGTCGGCGAATGGGCGCGACAGGGCGTGCGTCCGGCGGATGGACGTCCACTGCCGCGCGCCGATGCGCTGGCGGCCGTGGTTCTGCCGGACGACGCCGGCACCGACGCGTTCCTGGTCTATGCCAACTTCGCCGCGATCCGCCGCTACAATCCCTCGGATTTCTATGCGTTGGCGGTCGGGCTGCTGGGCGACATGGTCGTGGCGTGAGAGCCGCGCACGTGGCGAGGTACGCCTGTTCAAGGAGTCATCGTCACCCCCGCGAAAGACGGTGTGAAAGAAACAGCCCCGTCGCTATTCCCGGAATATCCTGGGTCCCCGCTTTCGCGGGGATGACGAAAAAGGCGGGCCGACTCACCAGGTTGTCATCCCCGCGAAAGCGGGGACCCAGGAGTCACCTTCACCACTGGGGCAGTGATGGATTCATTCACGCGCTCGCGTTGCTGCTGGCCCTTCTGGCGGTTTCTTGCCATCGTCCCCCGCCGGCCAATCCGCATTACCTGCTCGGGCAGCCCTATCAGGCAGGCGATGCCTGGTTCTATCCGCGCGAGAGCTACGAAATGCAGGAGACCGGTCTCGCGATGGTCTATCCATCCGGCCACGCGGACCTTACCTCGGATGGCGAGACGTTCGACCAGACGGCCCTGGCTGCTTCGCATCAGACGCTGCAACTGCCCGCTATCGCGCGGCTGACCAATCTGGAGAACGGGCTGCAGGTCCTGGTGCGGATCAATGACCGCGGTCCGGCGACGCCGCACCGGCTGATCGAGCTCACACGTCGCACCGCAATGCTGCTCGGCTTGCCGACCGACGGCGTGGCGCGCGTGCGGCTGCAAGTGCTGCCGGTGGAGAGCCATGCGGCCGTCGATGCGGTGCCGGGCGCGCCGAAGCTGGAACTCGCGACAGCGCCGCGCGGTGCGGTGCAGCAGACTGCCTTGCAACCGCCCGGCAGTGCGGCACCGGTGAATGCTGCTGCGGCGCCTGCGCCCTCGCAGTCACCGGCGGCAACGGTCGCAACGACGGACCTGCGGCTGCCGGAGACGGTGACCCAGGCGTCACCCGATCCCGGCAACCTGTTCGTGCGACTCGGCACGTTCCAGACCTTCGAATACGCCGACATCCAGCGCGCGCGAGTCGCCGGGCTCGGAGCGCGTATCGTCAGCACGCGCGAGGGACGGGTCCAGACGCATCGGGTCATCGTCGGGCCGTTCACGAGTGTGCAGCAGGCTGATGTCGTGCTGGACCAGGTGCTCCGCGCGGGAGTAACCGATGCACGGATCGTGGTGGAATAGGAGTCGAGTCCCGATGCTCACGCGTCGCTCTGCCCTGCTGGCATCGGCGATGTTCGCTGCCGGTGCGCTGCCTGCCGCCGCACAGCAGCGGCACCCCGCGC
>JBGPND010000227.1:0-7991 GCA_041487355.1 Acetobacteraceae bacterium
CATCGGCTGAATTTGATCCAGATCTCCTTTGCCGAGAACCGGATGACGCTGCGCGTCCCGGTCGCTCAGGCGCGCGCCGCCGGCCTGCGGAAGCTCGCGAGCGCCGAAGCACTGGCCGAGGCGCTGACCACTCTGCGAGGTCGTCCTCGGGTCAGCCGGCTCATGTGGGCGAAGCGTGCTCAGGAATATCTGGCGAAGATCAACTCGGGTGATCTCCGGGCGCTCGCCGAGGTTGTTCGCGATCTGCAAAGTGCCGGCGACGGTTCCGGCAGCAGCTTCAGCCAGCGCAATCTGTTTGAATTGGCGCTCGATCGGCTGGCTGCCGAATTCGCTGCCGTCTCCAGCACCGACAAGGCGGAAGCGGTCGACCGGCTCACTCGCGCCCTGCACCAGGCCGGAAGGACTGACGTTGACCAGACCAACCGGGACCAGGCCGACCGGCTGCCGGCTCGTGCCTGCGCCTGACGGCCGCGATTTTTCTGGCAAAGGCTGATCCGAATCCCTATCTACCGAACACGGCGCTTTTCGGCCTGGGCGGCCTGTGCCTTCTCTTGCGACGCTGTCGCATCCGGCGCTCCCCAATGTGAAAAGTATTTCGGTCCACGCGGTGTGGGCCGCCGGGTTGCATAGAGAGAAACGCGATGTCGCAAGGTACGGTCAAATGGTTCAACGCTCAGAAGGGGTTTGGCTTCATTCAGCCGGATGACGGGTCGAAGGACGTCTTTGTCCACATTTCGGCAGTGGAGCGTGCCGGCCTCAGCGGACTGAACGAGGGCCAGAAGGTCAGTTTCGACCTTGAGCAGGGCCAGCAGGGCAAGACTTCGGCGACGAACCTGAAGTCGGTCTGAGTGTCAACGCCGATGCTGCCGGCGGCAGCATCGGCTGAGACGGGGGACGTTATGCGCCGTCACAAATTTGCCGTAGGCCAGATGGTCGACTTCCTGCCCGGCCCTGGCGACAGCAATGTCCCGCGTGGCAAATACAAGGTCCAGCGCCTGCTGCCGAGCGAGACCAAGGATCTGCAGTATCGTGTGAAACACGCGGTGGATGGGCATGAGCGCGTCGTGCTGGAGAGCCAGCTAGCGGCCCGGCAAGGCATCCTGGGCTAGTGTGGCGGAGTGCGGAAATGGGCTGAGGACGGGCGCTTCATCCTGAAGAACGCACGAGGAGAGGATGATGGCATTCAAGCCTAACTACAATCAGCAGCGTGCCGAGCGGAACCGCCTCAAGCAGGCGAAGAAGGATGCCAAGCTGCGCGAGCGTGATGAGGCGGTCACCCGCCGCAAGGCTGAACAGGAAACTGCGCCTTCGGTCGAGCCGGAATCGCATGAGTCGCGCGATTCGTGATCGTCTGCTGCTCGAGACAGGACCTATGTCATGAAACGTCGTGCGCTGAGCAGCTTCGTTTTTTTCGATGTCACCTATGTTGATGGGAGCCGCAGTTCCAATCGAAAGGTTCCGAGTTCCGTTCTGGAGGGGTTGGAGGGGGAGGCAGCAGCCATGGCAGCCATTGAGACCCAGGATCGGAAGATCGCTCTCGCATCCGGTCGTCCCCAGGGTGTCATCAAGTCGCTGACGCGTTCGCGGACGTGATGGCACGGTGGCTAATTCAGGTCCGCTTACCGGCAGCTAAAGCCAGTGATCTGCTTCGAATATAGGCCGACCAGCGTTGATCCCGCCGACCGGAGTGACCTGCCCGATTTCTTCGGACCACGGTTAACTTGAGACGTTGGCTCAACCACCGCAAAGGGCACAGCCGCAAGAGCGTGCTTAGGTAGCGCCCACAAGCAGCAAGTCGGTCAGGCCCGACACATTCGGGACCTGGCGGAAATCGTGGATAAGAGCGAGGCTCGCCTCGATGTCCCGCTCTGGTAGGCCGGCGGCAGGCACCAGAGTGCGGTATTTGGCGTCGACATCGCTCCAGGCGATCCCGAGTGCAGCGGCGCCTTTCGGCGCGTAGACCGTGCTCGTCGCAGTCCGGCCGTCATGGGTGCGAATGGTGACGGTCGCGCCCTGCCGGTAACGCGCGACATCGTCGGTGGGCGGGGCGCCGACCCGGACCTTGTCGATCAGACGGTGGATGATCGGGTCGGCGATCTTTGCTGCGCTCGCATGCACCCAGGAAAATTCGCGGTCGGCGACTCCGGCGGCGACGAAATACGCTGGGCTGTGCGCCATGCCGATCAGGTCGGCTGGGTGCAGTGGACCGGTCAGCGCGGTCATGCCGGGACGCGATATGGTGATGCTCTCGACCTCCGCCGCCGCGATTTTGCCTTCTCTCGCGGCGCTGCCAGCCGCCTCGCCGAGCGCGTGATAGGGATGGCCGCCGGGCACCAGCTTGATCGCCATGTCGGTGATGATGTCCCAGCTCTGCCCGAGGTCGCCTGTGGCAATCGCGCCGGCCGTGGCGCCATCGACACCGCCAAAGGCCGCGAAGAATCCAAGATCGGTCTCCAGGACGCTTTCTTCGGCCAGGTACCCGCGTTGCGCGGCAAGCGCGGCGTTAACCCCGAGCATCGCCGCGAGGCCGGCATGATACTCGCGTGCGACGCTGGTGTTCGCGGCGGTGGCAAGCCCGCCGATGGAAGTTGCCGATAGCGCGATTGCCTGCGCCATCTGCGCCGCATCGAGCTGTAACAGCCGCCCGGCCGCGACCGCCGCGGCAAAGATCGCGCCGAGGCAACCGTGAAAGCCGCGGTTGCGAAAGCCGGGGGTGATCGCCTCGCTGATCCGACCGGCCGCCTCATAGCCGCAGACGATAGCCGTCAGCACCGCCTTGCCATCGGCGCCATTGCGTTCGGCGATCGCCAGCGACGTGGCGGTCAGCGGCGTCCCGGCATGGATGATATTGCGCAGGTCGCTGTCGTCGGATGCGGCGGCGTCGCTCATCACGGCATTCACCTGCGCCACATCGGCGATTGGCAATTTGGCGCCAGCGTCGAACCACACCGATGCCTCCGCCCGCCCGCCGCGCTCACGGGCGAGGGCGCGGATGATCCGGGCGGATTGCAGCCCCGCGCCGCACGCCGCGCTGGCAATGGTGCTGGCGATCAGCATCGCCGCATGGTCGATGGCTTGCGGCGGCAGGTCGACGGTGGCGGTCGCGGTCAGAAATTCGGCCAACTGGCGGGCAACGGTCATCGCGCGCTGCTTCCCTCTTCGGAGTCGGAGAATGGCGCGGCCTATCTGCGCGTGCTGATCGGCTTTGCCAGGAACCGCTGACCTCATCAGCGTTCATCTGCGGTTGCATCCAAGCTTTATCCGCAGATACACGCAGATGCATCAGGACGTCACCATAATTGCGAATAGCGGCAGCTAAGCGGGGGGTTGAGTTCGCCGGGCGGTGCGACCAACCTCCCTTCCAGCCTGATGCAAAACCAATCACGATCGTGTCCGGTGCGACAAGGAGAACGACCATGGGCTTCGCCGTCCAGCATGTGCATCTCAAGACCCGCGATCCCAAACAAACCGTGCAGTTCTACGTCGACAATTTCGGCGCGACCTTGAAGGGCGAGATCCCCGGACGTGGCTTCCGCGTCGATCTGCATGGGCTGCAACTCAACATCACCGGCCTGATTGCCAGCCAGAACCACGAGCAGCATTACGGCATCGAGCACATGGCCGTGGAAACCAACGACTACCCGGGAACCTTGGCCCAGCTCCAGAAGAACGGTGTGCGCATCCTGGAGGAGTTGCCACCCAACAACGGACGGCGCGTCTGCTTCGTGGAATGTCCCGACGGCGCGCAGATGGAAATCATCGAAAAGGTGTAGCCGCGATCGCACGGTCGCTGTTTGGCCGGGGCGGAATCCTCCGGCCGGGAGGTCGCGGGATTTGACGGCATCCCGCACATGGGCCAGCGTTCGCGCCATCTGACCGGGAGGGAAACATGGCTAAAGTCGACGGCGCCACCTTGATGGCGAGAAGCCTGAAGCAGCAGGGCGTGGATTACATGTTCGGTATCGTCGGATTTCCCGTCGGGCCGATCGCCGCGGCCGCGCAGAAGGCCGGCATTACTTATATCGGCATGCGGAACGAGCAGTCGGCGTCATACGCCGCGCAAGCCACCGGCTACCTGACGGGCCGCCCGGGCGCCTGCCTGGTTGTGTCGGGCCCCGGTGTCGTGCACGGCCTCGCCGGCCTGGCCAACGCGCAGCAGAACTGCTGGCCGATGATCCTGATCGGCGGCGCCTCGCCGGTCTACCAGAACGGCATGGGCGCGTTCCAGGAGGAGCGGCAGGTGCAGATCGCCTCGCCGTTCTGCAAGTTCGCGCATGCGGTGGAGCATGTGCACCGCATTCCGTTCTATGTCGAAATGGCGGTGCGGAACTCGATCTATGGCCGCCCCGGCGGCAGCTATCTCGACATGCCGGACGACATCATCCTGGGCGAGGTGGACGAGGAGAAGGTGCACCAGGCTGCGACGGTCGCCGATCCACCGCGCTTCCAGGCGATGCAGGAGGACATCGACAAGGCGTTGAACACCCTGGAGGCTGCGGAGCGCCCGCTGGTCATCGTCGGCAAGGGCATGGGCTGGTCGCGCGCCGAGGACGAGGTGCGCAAGTTCATCGAGCGCACCCAGCTTCCGTTCCTCGCCTCACCCATGGGCAAGGGCGTGATGGACGACAACCATCCGCTGTCGGTCGGTGCGGCGCGCAGCCACGCGCTGGCCGAAGCCGACGTGATCTTCCTGATGGGCGCGCGGCTGAACTGGATCATGCATTTCGGCATGCCGCCGCGCTTCAACAAGAAGGTGCGGATCGTCCAGCTCGATATCTCGCCCGAGGCGATCAGCCAGAACGTGCCGGCCGAGGTGGCGCTGGTCGGCGACGGCCGCGCGATCGTCGGCCAGCTCAACAAGGCGCTGGAAGGCCGCCAGTGGTTCTACCCGAAGGACACCCCCTGGCACGCGGCAATTGCGGAAAAATCGGCGGCGAACGCGAAGCAGATCCAGCCGATGATCGACGACAATTCCGCGCCGACCAACTACTACCGCGCCTTCAAGGACATCAGCGCCTGGTTGCCGAAGAACGCGGTGATCATCGGCGAGGGCGCCAACACCATGGACATCGGGCGCACCCAGCTGCCCAATGCCAAGCCACGCTTGCGCCTCGACGCGGGCACCTACGGCACCATGGGCATCGGCATGGGGTTCACCATCGCCGCGGCGGTGGTGCATCCCGACCGGCCGATCGTCTCGGTGTTCGGCGATGCGGCGATCGGCTTCTCCGGCATGGAGATCGAGACCGCCTGCCGCTACAAGCTGCCGGTGAAGATCGTGGTGCTGAACAACGGCGGCATCGGCGGCGGGATGGCGGAGTTCCCCGAGGACCGCAGCCAGTTGCCGCCGCGGGTGATGGCGATCGGCTCGGGCTACGAGAAGGTGATGGAGGCGTTTGGTGGCAAGGGCTTCTACGTCGAGGACCCGAAGGACCTCCGCAAGGCGTTGGATGCGGCGATGGCGTATAAAGGGCCGGCGCTGGTGAACGTGAAGCTGCACCATGCGGCCGGGCGGAAGCCACAGCAGTTCGGGTGGCATACGACGTAGGGCAGCGTGTGGGCCGCTCCTACGCCGGAGCGGCCCTGACCGCGAAAGTTCCCAATCGAGGGCTCGGCCGCCTGATCAACACTGATACCCGTGCCTGAGACGCCTGAACAGAAGGCCCGCCATGCGAATGGTGCCAACCTGACGGAAGCGGGTTGGCTGGTGCAGGAGCGCGACGCCCTCGACCTGACCGCGGGTCGTGGCATCGCGGTCTACGAGTTCCCCCTGGAAGCCCGGCTTCGGTTTCGCCGACTACCTGCACTATCTCGACCGCAAGGCAGTCGGTGCGGTCGAAGCCAAGGCGGAGGGCACGCTGACCGGCGTGGAGGCCCAATCGGCGAAATACGCCGCAGGTCTGCCCGACAATCTTCCGGCGCACAGCCGCCCATTGCCGTTCCTGTTCGAGTCGAACGGCGCAGTGACGCAATTCACCAACGGCCTCGATCCGGTCCCGCGCAGTCGCCAGGTCTTCAACTTCCCCAGACCCGAGACGCTATCGGATTGGGCACGGCCCGACCAACTCCGTCGCCGTTTGCAGCAGATGCCGGAACTCGACGAGTCGCGCCTCTGGGATGTCCAGGCACGCGCCATCCGCGCGCTTGAAACATCCTTTGGCCGCGCCGATTCACGCGCCCTGATCCAGATGGCGACCGGTTCCGGCAAGACCCGTACCGCCGTCAACGTCGCCTACCGTCTGCTTAAGTTCGCCGACGCCAAGCGTATTCTGTTCCTGGTGGATCGCAGCAATCTCGGCAAGCAGACCGAGCAGGAATTCAACAATTTCGAGCCACCCGACGCCCCCCGCAAGTTCCCGACGCTCTATACCGTCCAGCGGCTCCAGACCAATTCGATCAATCCTGCCGCCAAGGTGGTGGTCACCACCATCCAGCGCCTCTATTCGATGCTGAAGGGCGATGCCGAGTTCGACCCCGGCAAAACGAGGAGGGCTCGGCCTTCGACACCGCCCAGGCCTGGCGCGGCGACCCGCCCGACGTGGTGTACAATCCCGGCATTCCGCCGGAGTTCTTCGACTTGGTCATCGTCGATGAGTGCCACCGGTCGATCTACGATCTGTGGAGCCAGGTGCTGCTGTATTTCGACGCGTTCCTGATCGGCCTGACCGCCACGCCGGCCGGCAAGACCATCGGGTTCTTCAACCAGAACCTGGTCATGCAGTACGGCCATGACGACGCGGTGGCCGACGGCGTGAATGTGGATTTCGATGTGTATCGCATCCGCACCCGCGTCACCGAGCAGGGCGCTACCCTCGCGGCGGACGACTCCGGCGTGTACGTGGACATGCGCCACAAGCTGACCCGCGGCGAGCGAGGCGCAGGTGAAGCAGGCGGCCGACCAACTGGCGCGGGATGCCGTGACGCCGTTCCTGAAGCCCGCGTTCCGCCGGCGCATCCTGGAAATCCGCCAGCAGAATGAACAGACCGTCGACCGGCACACCATCGACGATGTGCTGTATGCCGGCACGCGACCGCTGCGGTTATCGTTGCGAGAACCGCCGCTCGGCGCGACGCCCGTGCAGCTTTGGCGCGCGTTCGAGGCCGCAGAGGCAGACAAGGTGAAGGGCAGCGGCGGGCAGCAATTGGCCAATCTGGTGAACCTGGTGCGACACGCGCTGATGCCGAGTTTCACGCTGGTGCCATACCGGGAGGAACTGCACGAGCGGTATCAGGCGTGGCTGAAGGAGCGAGATGCAGAGCACAGGTTCACGGTGGAGCAACGCGAATGGCTCGATCGGATGGCCGAGCACATTGCTCCTAGCCTGGCGATCGAGCCGGGTGACTTCGAGACGGGATGGTTCGGGCAGCATGGGAGCCGGGGGGCGGGCGCATGCGCTGTTCGGCGAGCGGCTACAGCCGCTGATGGCGGAATTGAAGGAGAGGCTCACGGCGTGAGTGAAACGGATCGACAGATGCTGCCGCCTGGATGGTATTCTTCGCCGCTTGGTGGGGTTTGCTATCCCTCGCAGTACGGATGGACAACAAGCGCGGCTAGGGTTGGCTCGGTCCTCTTGCTTCGCACTACGGATATCAGTTCCGGCGCTGTTGATTGGGCAAAAGTCCCTTTCTGTGAGCCGGCGCCGGATGGTAATTGCTCACCCCGGTGTGGGTAGCGGTTGGGTGAGCAGGGCGGTGCGAACGGCACCGAGTACGGCAGTTTGGTTGGCCTTGGCGGTGCTGACTACGGAGCGGAAGGCGCGGCTTTCCTGGCTCCAGAAACCGTGGGTGGTGTGCGCGGCGCGGTGGCGCGCGATGCCGTCCGCCGTGCGCGGCCCGGTGCTGCGGCCGCCATGCAGGCGGCAACGCCCGTTCGGCATCGCCGGCTGGCGGCATTCGGTGCCTGCCCTGGTGCGGGCGCCGCACCGAGGCGCGGTGGAGGGATCACCGGCCGGCGCCCCATTCTTCAGCCGGTGGCTCCACTTGGCATGGGG
>JBGPND010000228.1:0-7894 GCA_041487355.1 Acetobacteraceae bacterium
CCGGCTTCCTGCAGCAGGGCCGCAACCATGCTCGTGCCGGAGCGGGCGAGGCCGGTGACGAGCAGCGTCTTCTCCTGGGTGCTGCGTCCGCGGCCGCGGGCAGGCGCGGTGTGCGCGATCACGCCCTGGTTGAGGATCGTGCCCGGATCGAATTCTTCGCCAGCCTCGACGTTCGCCACGCTTTGCCTGCCTACAGCGGAATGGCGACGAGCGTGTCGAAGCGCGAGCTGTCGCAGACCACGATCCGTTCGGCGAAGCGCAGCCTGCCGTCCGCATCGTCGCGCACGCGATCGAGATAGACGCCGGCGGCGAACAGGTCCATGCGTCCGTCGCGCATGGTGCGCACCACCAGGAACGGCGTCTCGGCCGCGATCTCGCCCGCCTCGCCGGGACGCAGCGCCGGCATGCCGACGATGTGGCGATAGCTCTGCCGCTCGTAGATGTTCGCCTCACGCAGCGCCGCCACGCGATCCGTCAGCATCGCGCGCGAATCGGCATAGACGATGCCGGCGGCATAGCCGCGCCGCCGATTGTCGGCCGTGGTGATCTTGTAGATGCCGCGTTCCACGAACAGGCCGGGCCATTCCTCCAGCCGGTCCGCGTCGATGCAGCTCGCGTAGTCCGTGTTCAGCGCGGTGAGGCGGAACAGGGTCTCGGCATGGCTCATCGCGTCACAGCTCCATATGCGCGCGGTACGCTTTCCAGAAGCCGCGCACCGAGGCCTCGGTCGCGCGCGTCTCCTGCGTCTCGGCACCGGCGCCGCCCATCTCGATGACCGACAGCTCATCCGCCGCCGCGGCGATGCCGCGCTGCACGAAGCCACCCACCGCGCCGTCTTCCATCGAGACGTAGCCGGCCGGGCCGATCAGGTTATTCTGTTTCAGCCGGTGCGTTCGCAGCTCCGGCGTATCGTCCGCGAAGCCGAGATAGGTCCAGTTGAGGTCGGTCTGATCCACGCCACGCGGCACGATCTGGCGCACCGCGAGCGCGTTCTGCACCTGCTGCAGCACGAACGTCGGAAAAATCGACAGGATCTGCAACTGGATATTGTCGTGGAACTCGTCGTGCATCCGCAGGATCGAGGGATCGGCGAGGCGGAAATCCTCGTTGTCGGAGCGCAGCGACTGCGACGTGTAGCTGGTGTCCTTGCCCTGCGCCGGCACGAGCGTCGCCGAGGCGTGGTGCGCGCCGGATTCGCTCACCAGCACGCCACCGCCCTGGCTGAGCCGCGTGATCCGGAAGGTGGCGAGGAACAGATGCAGCAGGCTGGCGTGATAGGTGTCGCGCACGTTCTCGAAATACAGTTTCCAGTTGTTCGGCAGCGCCTGGGTGAAGCGGCCGATGATCTCCAGCTTGCGATTGCCCAGCACGCGGCGGACGCGGCCCGCGATGTCGGCGCCGAGCCAGCTCTCGATGTCGGGCGTGTCCGCCGACAGCGTGCCGAACACCAGGCCGCACAATGTGGTCACGCGCAGCTTGCGCGGCCCGTGCTGCGCCATGTCGAACGACGCCGGCATGCCGCCCTTGCCGTTCACGCCGTGGCGGAACGCGATCGAGCGCAGGTTGCCGCGCAGGTCGTAGCGCCAGGAATGATAGACGCAGTGGAAGTCCTTCACGCTGCCGCCGTCCTCCAGGCAGATCAGCGCGCCGCGATGCGCGCAGCGATTCTCGAATGCGCAGAGCTCGCCGTCCTCGGCGCGGACCACGACGACAGGCATGCTGCCGACGAAAGTGGTGCGGTAGTCGCCGACATTGGGCAGCTCGATCTCCAGGCAGAGATAGTTCCACACCGGGCCTTCGAAGATGCGCCTCTGCTCCGCGGCCAGCACCTCGGCGTCGGTGTAAACCCAATACGGCACGCGGGTGAGACCCGCCGGCCAGAGGCGGCTTGACATCCGGTCCGTCACTGCATCCATCGGGAGCCTCCTTCGGTCATCTATCATATGGACTGTCATTGCGAGCGGAGCGAAGCAATCTCGGGGGTGTTTTCCACGAGATTGCCGCGTCGCTTCGCTCCTCGCAATGACCGGGGGTTAAACGGCGAGGTCAATTCAATCGCGGATCCGGCACGCGCGCCGCCACCAGCACGTCGACCGAAACGGCACCCGCGGCGAGCAACACGGCTGCACAGGCGTTGGCCGTGGCGCCGGACGTCATCACGTCGTCGATCAGCAGCACCCGCTTGCCTGCCAGGTGGCGCGCACGCGACGGCCGCACCGCGAACGCTCCCGCCACCTCCACCGCCCGCTCGGCCGCCGATTTCTCGCCGAGCGAGGCGGTGGCGCGGCGACGCAGCAGCGCATCGGGCAGCCATGGGCGTCCGGCGAGCCGGCCGACTGCCTTGGCCAGCAGCGCCGCCTGGTTGTAGCGGCGGCGGAACAGCCGCGCGCGATGCAGGGGCACCGGCACCAGCAGGTCCGCCTCGTGCAGCAGGGCAGCGCCGGCGCGTGCCATGTGCGGGGCGAGCGCGCCGGCGATCTCGGTGCGGTCGGCGTGCTTGAACGGCAGGATCAGCCGGCGCCCCTGCGGATCGTAGCGCAACGCCGCGCGGGCCCGGTGGAATACCGGCGGGACGAGCCGGCAGCCGGGACAAAGCCGGTCCGGGCCACCCAGCGCGGCGCTGGCGAACGGCACGCCACAGCGCACACAGAGCGGCTCGGTGATGAAGCCGGTCTGGCGGAAGCAGTCGGCACAAAGCTGGCCCGGCGCGTCCACCGGCTGGTCGCAGGCGACGCAATGCGGCGGCAGCAGCAGGTCCAGCAGCGCGCGCCCCGCCTGCCGCGCGCCGCCCGCCAGAAACCGCAGCGACGCCCACCCGGTGGCTTCAGTGGGTGGGGGATGCCTCGCCCACACCGAACGCCACCGTGTCGTCCCGCCTGATCTGGTTCGCCAGCTCGATCTCCCAGGTGAGGTAGGCCTGCATCGCCTCTTCCACGCCCGAATTGCGGTCGTAGGCGCGGAGGTTGGTGTCGATGCAGGCTTCGTCGGGCGGCGTGCTGCGGTCCTTCACCAGTGGCCGGCCGAACGCATGCCAGGCATCGGTACCGCCCTCCAGCACCCGTACCCCGCCCGGAGCCTGCCCCTGAGCACTTGACCCGCGTGTCAGGGCTTTCGCCTCATCCACCGCAAGCCGCGCGACCACGCCGTCGGGGGACGTGATCACCACGTGCTTGGCACCCGCAAGCTGCGGCGCCAGCATCGCGAGGCGCGTGCGAACGCCCCAGAGCGCGCCGGGGATGTGGCCTTCGCGGAAGTCGATGCTGCGGGCCAGGTCGATCACCACCGTGCCGTCGCCGCTGTCCAGCAAAGCGACCAGTCCCGTCACGTCGATCGTCGGCACCGGTGCGCCGAGTTCCGGCACCGGCAGGCGTTCCCGCCCCGCGGTACGGATCGCCTCCAGCCCGCCTTCCACCACGAACACGTCGCGATGGCCCATCTGGCGCAGCCAGGCGCCGGCCATGCGGGCGCGCACGCCGGTATCGTCCACCAGCACGATCCGCGCATTGCGCACGCCCACCCACTGGTCGGTCGCCTGCACCAGTTGTCCGCCCGGCGCGCCGATGCTGCCGGGGCGGTGGCCGGCGCGGTACTCGGCGGGATCGCGCACATCCAGCACATAGAGCGTGCGGTTCGGGTCGTCCTCGAAGCGGGCGAGATCGATGGCGCCGATCACGCCCACGCCCGAGCTTTCCGCGAATTCCTGGGCGCGTTGCCGCGCGGTGGCGATCGTCTTCGGCGTGCCAGGCGCGAAGCGGTCGGCGCGGCCGCGGTCGCAACGGAAGCCGGCCAGCTCCCAGCCCATCGTGCCGTTGCGCAGCGCCACCACCTTGTTGGGGATGCCGGCGCGGCGCAGGCTTTCCGCACCCATGATGCTGCGCGTCCGGCCGGCGCAATTCACCACCACCAGGGTCTTCGGATCGGGCGCGAGGTCGCCGATCCGGTAGACCAGTTCGCCGCCGGGAACGCTTATCCCTGTGGGGATCGACATGCGCACGAACTCCTCATGCGTGCGGCTGTCGAGCACCACGATGTTGCGCCCGGAATCGATCCACGATTTCAGCTCGGTCGCATCGACGCTCTCGGTGCCGTAATGATGTTCCACCCATTCGCCGAACGCCTTCGACGGCACGTTGGCGCCGGAGAACAGCGCGTAGCCGGCGGAAGCCCAGGCCTTCGTGCCGCCGTCCAGCATGGCGACATCGGTGCAGCCGATGCCCTCCAGCCACGCGGCAAGCTGCTCGGCGAGGCCCCTTCCGTCATCGACACAGCAGATGCGGACGGCGAGGCGGGGCAGCAGCGCGCGGGCGCGGATCTCGCGGCGCGACAGCGGACAGGGCACGGCCCAGAACAGGTGCGAGGTGCCTAATTCGCCGTCCTCGCGCGCATCCAGCAGGGCGAGTTCGTGGCCGTCCAGCAGCCAGGAATGCAGCGTGTTCGCGGTGATGCGTTTCATGCGGCTGCTCCTCACGCGGCGGCCCAGCGGGGCGGGTTTCGGCGAGCCTAGGCACGCCGGCGAACGCTTGGCAACGCCGGGACGCGGGCGCACATGGGTGTGATGGACCCGAACATGGAGGTGTTCGACCGCCGCGCGGTGCGCCGGCACCGCGACCGCGCCGCGCGCAGTGCCGGGCGTGTAGCAGACGTACTGCGCGACGCGGCGGAGCGTCTGCTGGACCGCCTGGACGATACGACGCGGCGGTTCACCCGTGCGCTGGATGTCGGCGGACGGGGTGTCGTGGCGCCGCTGCTGCGCGCGCGCGGCATCGAGGTGGTGAGCTGCGATCTCTCCTCGGCGATGGCGGCACTGAACGGCGGGATGGCGGTGGCGGCAGACGAGGAGTTCCTGCCGTTCGCGCCCGGGAGCTTCGATTTGGTGGTGGCGAGCCTGTCGCTGCATTGGGTCAACGACCTGCCGGGCGCGCTGATCCAGTTGCGCCACGCGCTGCGCCCGGAGGGGTTGTTGCTGGCGAGCCTGCCGGCGCTCGGCACTCTGGCAGAGCTGCGGCGAGCCTTGACCGAGGCCGAGGCGGCGCTGACCGGCGGCGCCGCGCCACGCGTCTCGCCGTTCGCCGAGCTGCGCGACTGCGCCGCGCTGCTGCAACGTGCCGGCTTCGCATTGCCGGTGGCCGATGTCGAGGAGCTGCGGCTGCTCTATGCCGATCCGTTCGCGCTGCTGCGCGACCTGCGCGCGGCCGGCGAGGCGAACGCACTGCGCGAGCGCGAGCGGCGTGTGCCACCGCGCGAGCTGTTTCCCGCTGCATTGGCCGCACTGCCGGAAGCGGACGGACGCGTTGCGGTGACGCTGCGGCTTGCGGTGATGACCGGTTGGGCGGCCGGTGCGGATAGGACGTGAGGGTCAGGCGGCGCGTGGTCCGGCAGCAGCCAGCGCGCTCACCCAGCGCCGCGTGGCTTCGAGCACGGGACCGTTGACGACGAGCGGCGCGCAGCCTTCCGCTTCCCAAACGCGGGAGGCGAAATCCGGATGGAGTGCGATCGGCCCGCCGCCATTGGCGAAGTTGGTGCGATCGCCGGTGTCGAGGTAGCTCTCCGCCGGCAGCCCCTCGGCCAGGAGCACGCCATGCGCGGGCAGCTCGACGTGGTAGTAGGTCACCGTGTCGCGCGGCACCTGCGCGATCGTCCCTCGGGTCAAGCCCGAGGGCGAGGCTTCGCCGTTGATCAGATGCTTCATCGGAATGAGCACGTCTGCGACGTAGACGGCATGATCGGGTGAGAGCCACAAATCGCGGCACGGCCGTCCCGGCCCGAACGCGCCAGCGGAAATCCGCACCGGCCATACCTTCCGGGGCTCCGGATGACGCGTGCAGTCGAATGGCGATGGCCGATCCAGATGACGGGTTCGGCGGGCCCACCCAATACCACCTGCACCCAGTCCCCCACGCGCAGGCCTTCCACCGCCACATCGCCACGCTCGATGCTGATCCCTGGGCAATGTTTCACTTCCCATACCCACCACAAGCGGTAGTGTGATGCTCGCGAGTCGGATTCCTCCGGCCACATGGGAGGAGCGCATTGCACTTCCGTGCGATATGGATTGGGCTAAGCCGAGTTTCCCCAGAAATCAGGTGGACAGGGCTGGGCATGTTATCGTCAGCGATGAGAGCACCCTAGACGACTTCATGTGGGCTGTCGGAGTGGTCAACAATTGGCGGTCGGCGCACAGTCACCCCCTGAACCACTACTGTCCGGTTCGCTGAGGCCGGGCCAGGCGGAAGTATCTGACCTAATAAGTGTCCGTCCGGAAGGTTTCTGAGTCTTTTGAGCCTGTTAGGCGGCCCGGCTTGAACGCGTTGAATTATCTGTGATTCTATCTCTGGCACCGATTCGCGAGGTGCCACATGTGGACGACCGAGAACCGCCCCCGGTACGACCGGGACAAGCTACGCTACCCGAGTGATCCCCGCCTTCGCGGGGCAGGCTCTCACTGACGAGGAATGGTCACACGTCGAGCCGCTGATCCCGCCGGCGAAGCACGGCGGCCGCCACCTCGAGGTCGTGGTACGGGAGGTGGTCAACGCCATCATGTATCTGCTCAGCACGGGCCGCCTGTGGCGATATATTGCCAAGGATTTTCCGCCGAAGAGCACGGTGCACGATTACTTCGTCCGCTGGGACGACGATGGCACGCTGGAGAAGATCCACCATGCGCTGTATGTGAAATGCCATGAAGATATGGGCCGAGAGGCGAGCCCGACAGCCTGTGTGATCCCCGCCTGAAGCCCGGGGATCAGCCAAAGCGTGAAGAGCGCGGAAAAAGGAGGGCTCGCATCGATCCGAACGGGGGAGCGTGCCCCCGGGCGGGCATAAGCCCGACCCGGGGGACGCAGGCAAAAAGATCGAAGGCAAGAAGCGGCACATCTTGGTGGATACGGTAGGTCTGTTGCTGCATGCCGTGGTTCATCCTGCGAACATTCAGGACCGCGACGGCGGTATCCTGGTTCTGTCAAGCATGTTTGGCATGTACCTTTTCTTACGGAAGCTGTTCGCCGACGGCGGCTACCAGGGGCCGCAATTCCGGACTGCTGTGGCGACGGCGTTGCCGCAACTAGAAATCGAGATAGTGAAACGATCAGATCATGCGAAAGGCTTCGAGGTGCTTCCCAAACGCTGGGTTGTCGAACGAACCCTCGCATGGCTCGGTCGCTGTCGTCGCCTTGCCAAGGATTTCGAAAATCCGACACGCAACGCCCTCGCATTCCTGCGGCTGGCGTCAATCAGGCTTATGCTGAAAAAGCTCTGTAATCCCTGACGAACTTTCCGGACGGACTCTAAGCAGTGTACCAGCAGTGGGGATACCGGGCACTCCGCCCGGTATCCCCTGCTGGTGTCAGTGACCGTGCCCCACGATATTCGGGTGCTTCGTATCGTCGAACGCCATCAGACTGCTTCCGGAGACTCGGTTGTGGTCGGTGGTCCCGGCGAACGTGGCCTTCTGGAGGCTGCTCCGGTCGGTCCACGCACCGCTACCTGCGAAGTCTTTGGTGCTGAGAGTTGCGCTGTTCACCAACGTGCTCATCGTGGTTGCGGCCACCTTTGTTGACGATCCCGACTCCTCGGCAGTCAGGAACGACATCCCAGACTTACTCCACTTGGTTTGGGCATTGAGGTTTGTCGCCACGGTCTGACCGGTCACCTTGTGGTCATCCGACCCGTGGTTGTGCTTGTGGTCGTGGTGGTGGTCGTGACCACCCGTCGCTCCGGTGGCGCCAGTCGCTCCGGTGGCGCCAGTGGAACCCGTGGCTCCAGTCGCTCCGGTGTGGCCTGTGGCTCCGGTCGCACCCGTCGCTCCGGTGGCGCCAGTCGCTCCGGTGGCGCCAGTGGAACCCGTGGCTCCAGTCGCTCCGGTGTGGCCTGTGGCTCCGGTCGCACCCGTCGC
>JBGPND010000229.1:0-7853 GCA_041487355.1 Acetobacteraceae bacterium
CGAACAGGACTCGCAGCAAAGAGGGTGTCCCGGTGAGCAGCGTGATCCGCTCCTGCCGCGCCAGTGTCAGCACGGCACGGGCGCCGCTGCTCGCCACATTGACCGGATAGAAGCAAGCGCCGGCCATCAGCGTCATCATGATACCGACGATGCCGCCGCCGGTGGTGAGGGTGTACGGCGCCAGTACCCGGTCGGCTGGGTTGAGGTGGAAGCGATGCACCTTCTTCCAGCCCAGATAGGCCACCTGCCGATGGGACCGCACGATACCCTTCGGCCGGCCAGTGCTGCCGGACGTGTAGATCGTCAGCGCCGGTTCGTCCGGTCCCGGCACATCGAGCCTGACATGAGCCGCAGCGTCCTGGCCAGCGGGCTCATCCATGACGATGGGCCGAACCCTCCGCGGCAGAGCAGCGACGCCGGCGCCTGACGGCAGCAGCGCCGCCGCCGCGCCAGCTTCGACGATCGCGGAGACACGCTGGGGCGGCAGTTCGGTGCTGATCATCAGACAGACGCGGGCGGCGGCGAAGCAGGCCAGCATCGCGACCGCCGTATCGAGCCCATCGGGCACGAGAACCGCCACAGCCGCATCGCGCGGCACCGTGTCGATGACCCGCAGGGCGAGTCCACGCACCCTTCGGCACAGCTCACCATAGGTCAGAGCGCGCGCACCGTCCCTTAGAGCGACCGCCTCCGGCTGCCGTTCGGCGATCGCAGCCACATGCTCGAAGACCGGTCGATCGAGCACATCCCATCCGAGCGGTTCGAATGGGACCATCGTCGGACCATCCCGATCGGCTGGTGTCGCAGCCGGTCGCCACCAGTCCAGGCCAGGGGGAGCGGCAATTCGCGCGTGCATCGGATTTCGGTGTGGGAATGACTCAGGCGATCGCATTTGGCATCAGCGCCTTGCGCGGGCGGCGACATGCCGTCACAGGCCCAGTAAAGAAAACAGGAAAGCATTTAACACGGAGAAGCAGGGAGGACGACGGAGGTCACGGAGAAGGCGTTTATGCGCCTCCGGGTCAAGTGCCCGGGGGCATGCTTCGCGCGGCGGTGGATTGTCTTCCGGCGCGAAGCGCCAAAAGACTTCCTGCTCCGTGGTCTCAGTGTGTCCTCCCTGCTTCTCCGTGTTAAATTCTTGCTTGCTCCTGGGCTCGCACCGCAGTCACCCGCCTTTGCCGCGACACTCGGGGTCGCGTACGGCGCGATGCACACGATGATCATATGCATTATACCAAGTCCCAAGGAGGATAACCCACCGGGCTCCATCGTCATGTCCGGGCTTGTCCCACTTCTGTCGCGCCCAGTCTGTCATCGCGAGCCGAAGGCGAAGCGATCTGCTGGGCGATGCGCACCGCCATGAGGATTGCTTGGCCGGGTCAAGCCCGGCCACCGCTTCGCTCCTCGCAATGACAGCGGGGGCAGGGGAATGACTCGTATATCGGGCGCAACCTTTCTAAAATTACATATGACGCCCCTCCTGGGGGATGAAATTGGAACGGTAACAGCGGCAGTCCATGTTTGGCCAACGGACAAGAGCGACGCGCAAGGACGGGGCTGCGGCGGTGGTGGCGCGGGCCTGGCGGCAGGTGCTGGACAACCCGTCTCTCGCAGCGGACATGCAATTCGATCAGGCCGGCGGCGATTCGCTACGGCTGCTCAAGCTCATCTTCCTGATCGAGGAGGCGCGCGGCGTCAGGCTGCCGATGGAGGCCTGCCATGTCGGGCTACGGCCCAGCGGCTTCGTGAAGGTGCTGGAGTTGGCCATCCGGGCCGGCGATACCCCTGCGAAGGAGCCGCCGGAGACCATCTTCCTGATCCCCGGCATGGGCGGCGAGACGCCGCTGGAGGGCGGGTTTCGCGCTGGCTGCGCGCCTGCGCTGCACGTCGCCACGGTCGATCTTCCCGACTGGCCGGACATGATCGCGCCGGACTTCACCATGGACGGCCTGATCGAACGGACCGCGGCGGAGATCACGGCACGCGCGCCGGCGGGACCGGTGCGCCTGGTCGGGTATTCACTGGGCGGCCATGTCGCCTTCGGGGCGGCGAGAGCGCTGGCTGCAAGTGGCCGCGAGATCGGCTTTCTTGGCATCCTCGACACCAATACCGCGGTACGGCCGCAGCCGGTGGCGCGGGGACCGGCGCCCATCCGCGCACTGCGATATATGCGCTGGGAGATACACAACCTCGCGCGGGCGGCACGACGCGGGGAGGCGACTGACAAGATGGGCGAGATGGCGGCACGGTTCCTCGCAAGACCTGGGAAGGTGAGACGCCTGCGCCTCGCGGCGCGGCTGCGGCATATGCCGCTTCCCGCGAGCTTCGCCATGTTCGTCAACATCTACCTGCGCGAGGAGCTGCAAGCCCGATTGCTGCGGGCGTGGCAGGCCAACACGTCACACGGTTCCCCGCCGCTGCATGCACCCGTCGTGCTGTTCCGCTCGGAGGAACACGCTCCCGATGAACCGGCAGACCTCGGCTGGCGTGCTCTGTGTCCGCGCCTCCGCGTGACCAATGTGTCCGGTGGACACAAGAGCATGTTGCGCGCGCCATACGTCGACGACCTGTGTGCTCGGTTCATTGGTGAAACGAACGACGCGGTCAGTGCCGCCGCGAGCCAATTGGTCGCCTGACCGCTCCTGTCACCTGCCACGCTGGGCGGCGGGAATCCGGCCGCGCGCCACGACACCACGCTCATACCAGGGCCTGCTCGAGCGAACCAGCCGAACCACCGAAAGCATGACCGGCACTTCGACCAGCACGCCAACCACGGTTGCAAGCGCGGCGCCCGATTGGAAGCCGAACAGCGCGATCGCCGTCGCCACCGCAAGCTCGAAGAAGTTGGAGGCGCCGATCAGTGCCGAGGGGCCGGCCACACACCACTCGACGCCGAGCCGGCGGTTGAGCCAGTAGGCGAACCCCGCATTGAAGTAGACCTGCACGATGATGGGAATCGCCAGCAGCAGGATGACCAGCGGTTGCTGGACGATCTGCCTGCCCTGCAGTCCGAACAGCAGGATCAAGGTCAGCAGCAGAGCCGCCAGGGACACCGGACCGAGACGGCGCAGCGTGCGCTGCAGCGCCGCCTGGCCACCGACGGTGAGACACGCGTGCCGCCAGAGCTGGGCGACGATCACCGGCACCACGATGTAGAGCAGCACGGAGAGCAACAGCGTGTCCCAGGGGACGCTGATCGAGGACAGCCCGAGCAGAAGCCCGACGATTGGCGCGAATGCCACCACCATGATGGTGTCGTTCAGCGCGACCTGGCTCAGGGTGAAGTGCGGCTCGCCGTCGACCAGGTTCGACCACACGAACACCATGGCGGTGCACGGCGCGGCCCCCAGCAGGATCAGTCCGGCGATGTAGCTGTCGATCTGGCCTTCCAGCAGCAGCGGGCGGAACAGATGGCCGATGAACAGCCAGCCCAGCAGCGCCATGGAGAACGGCTTGATCAGCCAGTTCACCCCCACGGTGGCGGCGATGCCGCGCCAGTGCTGACCGACCTGCCCCAGGGCGCGCGGATCGATCTTCAGCAGCATTGGCACGATCATCAGCCAGACCAGGATGGCGACCGGCAGGTTCACCTGCGCGACCGTCGCATCGCCGATCCAGTGGAACACAGCGGGAGCAGCCTGGCCGAGCGCAACGCCAGCGATGATGCAGAGTGCGACCCAGAGCGTCAGATAGCGTTCGAAGAGGCCCATGGCAGATGGCTTGCTCACGAGGCGGACTCCTCGGTGGCCGCTTCACGCATGCCGCCGATCTCGGCGACCTGCCGCTCGATGGAGCGGCGATCCAGCTCCTTGAACCTGATTGTGAGGAACAGCTGGATACGGCGCTCCAGCATGCGAAACGCCTCTCGGAACGCCAGCATGCGCTCGGCCTCGGAGCCATCGACAGCGGCGGGGTCGGGAACGCCCCAATGCGCGGTGATCGGGTGCCCCAGCCAGACCGGGCAGGTTTCACCGGCGGCCTGGTCGCACACGGTGAACACGAAGTCCATGGCAGGCGCATTTGGCGCGGCGAACTCGTCCCAGGATTTCGACCGCAAGCCGGTCGTGGCGAAGCCCTGCTCCGCCAGCAGCTTGAGGGTGAGCGGGTTCACCTGCCCCTTGGGAAACGAACCGGCGCTGTAACCTTCAAAGCGAGCTTCGCCCATCCGGTTCAGAATGCACTCGGCGAGGATGCTCCGCGCCGAGTTGCCGGTGCACAGGAACAGCACGTTGAACGGACGCATGCTTATGCGCAGCACCCTGTCGCCGGTTTGCGCGCCTCAATCGTTGCAGACGCGACATAGTTCTCGATGCCGCTTCCGGCTGCCCAGGTGGCGACGTATTCGCGGCTCTCCGGCTTCACCTGGATGCTGATGTCTATGAAGCCGGCCGCCTTGAGCCAGTCCTCGATCGCGCTGGTGGCTGCTGCCCCAGCGACGCAGCCGCACAGCAGCGCCTTGTCGGAGGCAAGATCCGGCGGCAGCGGATTGATGTTCACCACATCGGAGATCGCCAGCCGCCCGCCCGGCTTCAGCACGCGGAATGCCTCGCGGAACACCTGCGCCTTGTCCGGCACCAGATTGATCACGCAGTTCGAGATGATCACGTCGCCCGTGTTGTCGGCGATCGGCAGGTGCTCGATTTCACCCAGCCGGAACTCGACATTGCCGGCGCCGACGCGGGCTGCATTGTCGCGCGCCTTGCTCAGCATCTCGTGGGTCATGTCGACGCCGATTACCCGGCCCTCGGGCCCGACCTGCCTGGCGGCGAGCAGGCAGTCGAAGCCGGCGCCGCTGCCGAGGTCGATCAGGACCTCACCCGGCCGGAGAGCGGCGATGGCCTGGGGATTGCCGCAGCCCAGTCCCAGATTTGCCCCCTCCGGCACCGCCTGCAGTTCCTCGTCGGTGTAGCCCATCCGGCTGGCCTTGGCCTGCTCGGGGCTGCAGCAGGAGGCGGCGGGCGCGGGCGCGCAGCAGGACGAACTCGCGGCGGCGATCGAGCCATACCGATTGCGGACCAGTTCCTTGATTTCGGCGCTGTCCATGACGGACTCCTTGATTATGCGGCTCCCCTGCTGCGCCCGACATTGGGCGCGGCATGCGGTATCGCAGGGTTGCAGGCAGGCGTGCAGGTCTGCGCGGCCAAGCCGCGGCCGCAACAGTTCTCGGTGAGGTAGCAGACGAGATCGGTCATCGCGGAAAAATCCGCGGCGTAGATGAGTTGGCGGCCAAGCCGACGCTGCGTGACGAGCCCGGCGCGATGCAGATGCTGGACGTGAAAGGTCAAGGAGGACGGCGGCAGACCGAGCCGCTCGGCAATCACCCCGGCCGGCAAGCCATCCAGCCCACGCTCGACCAGCATCCGGTAGAGGGCAAGCCGCGTCTCATGGGCCAGGGCGCCGAGAGCCTGCACGGTCTGGCTGCTGTCCATCGCCAACCTCGACATTTCGTGTAATGTTAAATTTACCCGCGAGCGGCGACGGTTGTCAACGATAATTCCAGGAAGCTCGAAACATATTCGGCGGAGCGCTGTAGCCGGAACTGCCGGCGCGCGGCTAAGCTTGCCAGCGAGGGCATACAACCAACCAGGCGGACAGGGAGCACGGACATGGATTTCGGCGCGTCGATGTTTTTCACCGACTACTCGATGACAGCGGCGGAACTCGCCCAGGCGCTGGAGGCACGTGGCTTCGAATCGGTGTGGGCGCCGGAGCACTCGCACATCCCAACATCGCGCCGGTCACCGTACCCGGGCGGGGGAGACCTGCCAAAGGCGTACTACGACGTGATGGACCCGTTCGTGACACTGACCGCAGCGGCGATGGCGACCAAGACCCTGAAGGTCGGCACCGGGGTCTGCCTGGTGAACCAGCGCGACCCGATCCAGACCGCCAAGCTTGTCGCCTCGATCGACCAGGTGTCCGGCGGGCGCTTCCTGTTCGGCATCGGCGTGGGCTGGAATGCCGAGGAGATGGAAGACCACGGCACGGCGTTCACCACGCGCGCCAAGCTGGTGCGCGAGCGCGTCGAGGCGATGAAGCTGATCTGGACCAAGTCGAAGGCCGAATACCACGGCGAACTGGTCAACTTCCCCGAGATGATGACCTGGCCGAAGCCGGTGCAGAAGCCGCATCCGCCGGTCATCGTCGGCGGTGCCTTTCCGCAGGCGGCGCGGCGTGCGGTGCGCTATGGCGAGGGCTGGATTCCGCTGGCCGGACGGCCGGGACAGTACGGCGACGTGTTCGCCGTCGTGCCGAAATTCCGCGAGATGCTGAAGGAAGCCGGGCGCGACGAAGCCTCCTGCCCGATCACGCTGTTCAATGTGCAGGACGATGCCGATTTGCTGAAGCGCTACCGCGACCTCGGCGCGGTGCGCGTCAGCGTCAGCCTGCCGGCGGCGAAGGCAGACGCCACGTTGCCGGTGCTGGACCGCTGGGCGGCGCTGATCCGGCAGGTCAACGGCTGAGGGTCACACACCCCCACCCCAACCCTCCCCCGCTTCGCGGGAGAGGGAGTTCAACGCCCCCTCTCCCGCGAAGCGGGGGAGGGTTGGGGAGGGGGTCGTGGGTCACTCGACCTCCGCCGCCTCCAGCGCCGCAAGTTCCCCGAGCGTGACCGGCTTCAGCGGCGGGCGGATGCGGTAGTAGCCAACGTCCGCCGGGCTGACGCCGCGCGCCTCGGCGATCAGCTCGGTCACCACCGGACCACACAGCCTGCCCTGGCACGGTCCCATGCCGGCGCGCAGGAACGCCTTGGCCTGGTTGGGGCCAAGACAGCCCTGCCGCACCACTCCCCGCACCGCCCCAGCGGCGACCTCCTCGCAGCGGCATATCGTCACATCGTCCGCAGGCCGCAGAATTTCGTCGCGCGGCGCGTAGCGAACATCGAGGAACCGCCGCACGGCGAGGTGCGCCTGCCGCGCGCGCTGATCACCCGACGCAAGCGTATCGCGCCGCGCGGTGTCGATCCGGCCGAGCCGGCGCAGCGCCTCGAATGCCGCGAGCCGGCCGGCATGCTCCGCCGCACGCGCTCCGCCGATCCCGCCGGCATCCCCCGCTATCAGCACGCCTTCGACCGAGCTGTTGCCCCACTCATCCAGCACCGGAGAGAAGCAGCGCTGCACTGCATCCCATGCGAACGCACAACCGATCGAGCGGGCCATCTGCTGCGCCGCGATCACACCCTCGTGCAACGCGACGAGCCGCGTGGCGAGGCGATGATTCGCGCCGCCACTGCGGAACGCGATGCCGCTGACGGCGTCGGTTCCCTCGATGCGGATGTCGCTGACGTGGCGGTAGCGTGGAATCCCGCTGCGGCGCAGCGCAGCGATCATTGCCAAGCCCTTGGCAAGAGTGCGCCTGCCCTCCCGACTGGACGCTGCTTCGGGCAGATGCCGCACCGCCCGCCATTCGTTCGCGCGCGACGTGGTGTCGAGCACCGCGGCAGGACGCACACCGACGGCGAGGCATTGCTGCACCAGGAGATAGAGCAGAGGCCCCGACCCGGCGACAATGAACGGTTCGCCTGGCACGACGCTGGACGACTTCAGCATGATCTGCAGGGCGCCGACCGTCATCACGCCGGGCAGCGTCCAGCCGGGCACAGGAACCGGCCGTTCCATCGCGCCGGTCGCCAGAATCACTGCGTCGGCGCGGGCGAGATGCGAACGTCCGCCTTCGCTGAACCACACCTCGCGTTCCGGCGTTACCTGCCAGACCAGGCTTTCCGGTCGATACGCGGCGCCGCTTGCCCGGAAGCGTGCTGCCAGCGCAGCGCCGCATGCGTAGTCGGCACCAAGTGCGGCGAGCAGCGCGGGGCGCTCCACCGCCCGCTCGATACTTCGAAAAATCTGTCC
>JBGPND010000230.1:0-7820 GCA_041487355.1 Acetobacteraceae bacterium
CGGCGCGGCGATAGCTTCGTAGTTGTGGCGCAGCACGTTGCCGATGCCCGCCACCTTCGGCCACGGAATTTCCGGGTGCCGTGCTTTCAGCTCCTCGGTCAGGTGGCGGCTCGCTTCGGAGATGATTTCAACCCCGCGCTCAACCAGCCAGCGCTTGCGCCGGTCAGGTTCGAAAGCATCGAGTGTCACACCAACCGGCGTTGACATTGACCCACCTGACATCGCTTCATCGTCATGGCCAGCGCAGGCGGGCCATCCACGACTTTCCTTGTTGCAATCAGCAAAGTCGTGGATGGCGGGCCTTCGCCCGCCATGACGGTGTGGGGTCGCCGGATGAGTCTACATCAACGCCGGTTGGTATCACACCTGCCATCTCGCTGTGGATAAGCTCGACGGCCTCGATGATATCGGTGAGGCGTAGAACAGGCGAACGCTTAGCCATCAGAACACTTGCAGCGCCGATGCCTCGATCCGCTCACGCAGAACCGGATGGAGGCTGCGACGCGTCATGATGTCGGTCTTGCGCCCAAGAATTCGGGCGGCGGCGTCCTTCACATCCATCAACTCGAACAGCCCGAGTGATCCCTCTGGGTGATCGAAGAACAGATCAACGTCGGAGTCCTCGCGTGCCTCGCCGCGCGCGGTGGAACCGAACAGATAGAGGTGTTCAACGCCGAGCCGCTTCAATTCGGCTTCGTGTTCCTTGAGTTTGGCGATGGCGTTGGCGCGTTCCATGGCAGTCATCTCGTCGCGTCAGGCGGAAACGGCCAGCAGTCAACCGTCTGGGTCAAACAGGCAGCTCCCTGGCGGTCATGGCCGTCCCCGGCTGCACCGTGCGGCCACTCTACCGCGTCGAAATTTCCTTGTGAAAATACCCCGGGGAGCGCGAGGGGCTGGCCTCTCGCTTCTGTAGTAACATCGCCTCCATGTCCCGCCCCGCCTGGCATCCCGAACGCCTCGCCGCACACCTGCCTTTCCTGCGGCGCCGGTCGCTGCTGACCCAGACGACGCGCGCCTTCTTCACCGCGCGCGGCTACACCGAGGTAGAAACGCCCTACGCCGTCCCCACCCCAGGCGAAGAGGTCCACCTGCGCGCCTTCCGCACCAAGCGCGAACACCCGGACGGGCGCAGCGAGCCGCTCTGGCTGCACACCAGCCCGGAATTCGCCATGAAGAAGCTGCTGGTGGCCGGCGTGGGACCGATCTTCCAGCTCGCCCGGGTGTGGCGGAACGGCGAGGGCAGCGACCTGCATTCGGCCGAGTTCACCATGCTGGAATGGTACCGGCCAGCCGCCGGCATGGACTCGCTGATCGACGAGACCGCGGCCTATCTGCGCGCCGTGCTGCCGCCTGTCGTCACCTGCCGCGGAGCCACCACCGACCTCTCGCGCATCGAACGCCTCACCGTGGCCGAAGCCTTCGCACGGTACGCAGGCGCCGACGTGCTGGCCACCGCCGGGGACGCGCCCGCGCTCGCCGCCGCCGCCGGGACGCGCCTGCGCGCGGGGGAAACCTGGGAAGACCTGTTCTTCCGCCTCCTCCTGGAGCGGATCGAGCCGCGCATCGGCCGGACGCATCCCACCTTCCTCACGCACTGGCCGGCCGCCCAGGCCGCGCTGGCGCGCCGCGACCCGGCCGACCCGCGCGTGGCGGAACGGTTCGAGCTGTTCGTCTGCGGCATCGAACTGGCCAACGCCTTCGTCGAGCTGACCGATGCCGAGGAGCAGCGCGCGCGCTTCGAGGCGGATCGCGCACGACGCCACGCGCTTTCCGGCCCCGACTGGCCGCTCGATGAAGACTTCCTCGCGGCTCTCGCGTTCGGCATGCCGCCATCCGCCGGCATCGCGCTCGGCTTCGACCGGCTGGCGATGATCGCCTCGGGCGCCGACCGCATCGACCAGGTGCTTTGGCTGCCCGACAGTGGTCAGCGGTCGGAATGACATTAAGTAAGCCCCATCACTGCCCACGGGAGAGCGCCTGATGCGTCGCGCTGTTCTGCTCCTGCTGACCGGAATGCTCGCCGGCTGCGTCAACCAGCTCGCCGCCCGCCAGGCGTGGCTCAGCCAGTTCGTCGGCCAGCCGGAGGCCGCGCTGGTGCAACAGCTAGGGGTCCCCAGCCGGACCTATGAGACGGGCGGCGTGAAATACCTCGCTTACGAGGAGCATCGCGTCGACATCATTCCGGCCTTCCCGTCCTACAGTCCCTTCTTCACTGGGTGGTACGGGGGCGGTTTCCCGCCGCAGGTCGTCGACCTGCGCTGCGAGACGACGTTCGAGATCGCCGGCGGCACGGTGAAAGCCTTCACCCTGCGCGGCAACGCCTGCGGGTGACGTTCGCAGTCAGCTCCGGGCGATCATCAGCAGCGCCGGCAAGGCGAGCTGCGCGACGAGGCGCAAATGCGGCAGGTGTGTCTCGTCATAGAAGCCGGCACGGTGGCACAGGTTGAGCGTTCCCATCGTCTGGCCGCGCCAGCGCACCGGCATGTTCAGGATGCTCTCGCAACCGAGCGAGACGATCAGCGCATGATCGAAGAAGTTCTGTTCGATGTCGTGGCGCGTGCGACCGATATAGGGTGCGCCGCCGTGGATCACACGCTGCATCCAGGCTGAGTCGGTCACCGGCTTGCGTCCGCCAACCGGATAGGCGTCTGGCTTGTTGGTGTAGCAGCGTTCGGACTGCCGGAGCGCCGGATGATGCAACAGGATGGTGAACAGGATGTGACCGGGATCCCTGGCGAGCGCCGCGTCGATCGCGCGGAATGTGGCGCCCGGCTGATCGGGATCGGCGTGGGCGGCGAGGATCGCCTCGGTCATCGCGCGGCGGCGATCGCGGCGTTCAGCGCGCGCACGCCGGCGGCGGGCCCATCCGGATGGCTCCAGATCGCGCCGACCACCGCGAGGAAATCAGCTCCGGCCTGCACCAGAGGCGCACAGTTCGCCGCGGTGATGCCGCCGATCGCGCAACTCGGCAGCTCCATCAGCTCCGACCACCAACGCAGGACCTCGGGATCGATGAACCGCGTGACGTCCTTGGTGCCGGAGGGGAAGAACGCGCCGAACGCGACATAGTCGGCGCCGTCCTCGCCCGCCTGCATCGCGAGGTCGCGGCTGTCCTTGCAGGTGACGCCGAGGGTTGCGTCGGGCCCCATGAGCCGGCGCGCCGCCTTTGCCGGCATGTCCTCCTGCCCGACATGGGCGCCGTCGCAGCCGGTCTCGCGCACCAGATCGGCGCGATCGTTCAGCAGGAACGCGACACCGCGCGATTGCGTCACCGGGCGCAGCGCGTCGATCGCGCGGCGCCACGCGTCGTCATCCGCATCCTTCAGCCGGAGCTGCACCGCGGCGACGTCGCCGGCATCGAGCGCCGCGGCGAGCTGGTCGGCGAACGATGCGGGATCGAGCTTCGGCGGCGTGATCAGGTAGAGGCGGCAGCCGCCCTGGCTGCCGCCGATTCCGGCCATGCGTCAGGCCTTGCCGAGATAGATGTCGATGATCTTGTTGAGCATCTCCAGCGCGGCTTCCTTCGGCCGCTGGAAGGTGTTGCGGCCGATGATGCTGCCGCTGGCGCCACCATCGCGCACGCCGCGCACTTCCTCGAACACGCCGTCGAGGTCCTTCGCCTCGCCGCCGGAGAACACCACGATGCGCTTGCCGTTGAACGCCGCCTGCATGACGTGCTCGACGCGCTTGGCCAGCGTGGAGCCATCGATCTTATCGTAGCTCTTCTTTGCCGCTTCCAGGCTGATCACTGCCGTCGGCGGTTTCACCTTGATGATGTTGGCACCCATCAGCGCCGCCATCTGCGTCGCGTAGGCGCAGATGTCGAGCGCCGTCTCGGCCGCGCGATCGAGGTTGCCGCCGCGCGGATAGCTCCACACCACGACGGCGAGGCCGCTCGCCTTCGCTTCCGCTGTGAGCTCGCGCAGCTCCTCCATCTGAGGGTAGGCATATTCGCTGCCCGGATAGATGGTAAAGCCGATCGCGGCGCAGCCGAGGCGAAGCGCGTCCTTCACGCCGGCGGTCACCGCTTGGTCCTTGTTGGTCGCCAGCGAGTTGGCGTTGTTGCACTTAAGGATGGTGGGGATCGCTCCGGCAAACGTGTCGGCGCCGGCGGCGATCATGCCGAGCGGGGCGGCATAGGCATTCAGCCCGGCCTCGATTGCGAGCTGGTAGTGGTAGTGCGGATCATAGGCCGGCGGGTTCGGTGCAAAGCTGCGCGCCGGCCCGTGCTCGAAGCCCTGGTCCACCGGCAGGATCACCACCTTGCCGGTGCCGCCGAGCTTGCCGGTGGAGAGGATGCGGGCGAGGTTGGCCTTCACGCCGGGCGGATCGCCCTCGTACCAGTCCAGGATCTTTTTCACTTTCTGGGTGATGCGCATGTGGACGGTCCTTCTTGCTGAGGGCTCCCTCGGGCCGAGCCCGAGGGCGGCGGCTGAGTTGGGTACTAGCCCACGGCGTCGTCGCTGTCACCCGGGGTGGTTCGCACCTGCAACCAATCGGGTAGCCGGCGAGCCGCGTCTCGCTCAGCCATATCGAGCGCCGGTGGACGCGAGGTTAACACCTCGCCGCCAAGTGATGCGGCGATCGCGGCGACGGATTGCCAGCCGGGTGCCGTCGGGCTGAGCACGAGCAGGCGTTGGCCGATCCTGAGTGCTCCCAATGCAAAGCCGGGGGCATCGGCGCAATCGAGGATGTCGTCCATCGGAACGCCCGGGTATTCGCTGCGGGCGCGCTCGACCACAGCGCGCCACCAACCGCACCCGGCAAACAGCGCGGCACCGGGCGCGGAGAGCAGCGTCACCGGACGGCCGATGGCAAGCGCCATGCGCGCGTGTGCCAGACCGTGAATCACGACAGCCGGATAGCGACCACTGACCACCGGTCACTGATCACTGATATCTGCTTGACGTTCAAGCGATTGCCCGCTTTCAGTTCAAGCGGCATTGTAGCCGGGCTTGCCCCGGCGTAGGCCGGGGGCGAGGGGGCCGGGCGGCGATGGCGAGCGACACCGAAGACCCGGAAGCGGCGGCGGACCGGCTGGAGGCGGCACTGCAACGGATCGCGCAGGCGGCGACCCGCGACGAGGTGCGGCAAGCGGATCGGCCCCGGTCCGTGCACACCGAAGAAATTGCTGCGCGACTCGACGGCCTGATCGATCGTTTACGGACAGCACTCGGCGGCAAGGCCGATTGAACCCGAAGGCAAGGATCATTCGATGGCGCAGGTCACCGTTCGCATCAACGGCTACGCATACACCGTCGGCTGCCAGGACGGTGAGGAGCAGCATCTGGAGGCGATGGCCGGCGAGGTCGAGCGGCGGATCGAGAGCATCAGGGCGGTGGCCGGTCCGAGCGGCGAAGCGCGCATGCTGGTGATGGCATCCTTGCTGATGGCGGATGACCTTTTCGAAATGAACCAGGCGCTGACGGCGGCGCAGGCGGGCCAATCGGCGGCGCCGCCGGCGGACGCCAAGCTCGGCCGGCGGCTCGGCAAGCTGGCAAAGCGTGCCGAAGACATTGCCGTGGGCCTGGAGCATCCCTAGATTATGCAAGCGGAGCTGCCCGGTGCGTCAGGTAATTCATCCCCGGGGCCAGTAAGCATCCTCCAGGGAGCTGGCTCTGCCGGGATCTTGGTCTCGGTATCTGGCGCCCACCTGCACAAGCAGGCTCTGGGAGGATGATACGCCAACGGCCATGGCGGCTCCGCACTCATCCGCCGACCTGATCGAAGCCAAGCGCGCTGCCCGCGAACGCGCGCTGGCGGCGCGTGCGGCCTACGATCCCGGCTGCGGAGCGGCACTGGCCGAGCATGTGCTGCGTGAGGTCCCGCCGCCGGCGGGCGCGGTGGTGTCCGGGTTCTGGCCGATCGGGCAGGAGATCGATATTCGTCTGTTGCTGCATGCGCTGCACGAGCGCGGCCACCCGATCGTGCTGCCGGAGACGCCGAAGCGCGGCAACCCTTTGATCTTTCGGCTTTGGTGCCCCGGCGATGTTCTGGTCGCCGAACGCTTTGGCACGCTGCGGCCGACCGGCGAGGTGCGTTCGCCGGATTTTCTGCTGGTGCCGCTGCTGGCGTTCGATCGACGTGGCAACCGGCTCGGCTATGGCGCTGGATACTATGATCGCACGCTCGCCACGTTGCCGGGGCGGTTTCGCCTGGGCGTCGCCTATGCCGCGCAGGAACTGGACGAAGTGCCCGCCGGCCCCTACGACGCGAGGCTCGACGCCGTCGCGACGGAGCGCGGCGTGATTTTTTGCAAGGAATAGCGCTTGTCCAAATACCCCCTCCCCAACCCTCCCCCGCTTCGCGGGAGAGGGAGTTCAGCGCCCCCTCTCCCGCGAAGCGGGGGAGGGTTGGGGAGGGGGTAGGGATGCGCATCCTGTTCGTGGGCGACGTGGTCGGCCGATCCGGCCGCGACGCGGTGGCAACGTCGCTGCCGAAGCTGCGCGAGGCGTTGCGCATCGAGCTGGCCGTGGTGAACGCGGAGAACGCCTCGCATGGCTTCGGCCTCGGCCCCGACATGGCGACGGCGCTGTTCGCCGCGGGTGCCGACGTGATCACGCTCGGCAATCACGCCTGGGACCGCAAGGAGATCATCCCCTACATTTCGGAAACCCCGCGGCTGCTGCGTCCGCTGAATTTTCCGCCCGGCACGCCGGGTGGCGGGTCGATCGTCGTGGAGGTTCCCGGCGGCCGGCGGGCGCTGGTGCTGCAGGCGATGGGCCGGCTCTTCATGGACGCGCTGGATTGCCCGTTCCGCGGCACCGCGCAGGAACTGGCGAAGCACCGCCTGGGCGGCACGGTGGCGGCGATCGTGGTGGACTTCCACGCCGAGGCATCGAGCGAGAAGATGGCGTTCGGCCATTCGTTCGACGGCCAGGTGTCGCTGGTGGTCGGCACCCATACGCATTGTCCGTCGGCCGACTATCAGGTGCTGCCTCGCGGCACCGCGTTTCAGTCGGACGCCGGCATGTCGGGCGACTACGACAGCGTGATCGGCATGGCGAAGGAGGGCGCGACGACGCGTTTTTGGCGCAAGCTGCCGGGCGAGCGCCTGGCGCCGGCGGATGGCGAGGCGACGGTCTGCGGCGTATTCATCGAGACCGACGACGCGACGGGCCTGGCGAAGCGGATCGAGCCGCTGCGGGTGGGGGGCCGGTTGTCGCAGGCGATGCCGACGGCGTGAAAGTACACCTCGCCCGCTTGGCGGGAGAGGTCGATGCGGCGCAAGCCGCATCGGGTGAGGGTCGTTACCCCGTGTATTCCGGCAACGGGCCGAACGCTTCAGCCGGGTAGCGCGTCAGCGCGCCGGTCGCGTCCGGCATCAGCCAGCCGAGGTCGCGCCACGCCCCGCGGCTGACCTGGATGACGCGTGAGCCGTCGGGCGTCAGCGACGCGAATTCGCCGTCGCTGAGCAGGTGGATGCTGAAGCCGACCTGCTGCCCGCTGGCGGCATCCCACAGGCGGAGCGTGTTGTCGGAGGACGCCGAGGCGATGCGTCTGCCGTCGGGCGAGAAGGCGCAGGCCCACACCGAATTCTCATGTCCGCGCAGGGTCATGATGCAGTCGCCGCTGGCGGCATCCCACAGGCGGAGCGTTTTGTCGTCGGACGCCGAGGCGATGCGTCTGCCGTCGGGCGAGAAGGCGCAGGCCCACACCGAATTGTCATGTCCGCGCAGGGTCATGATGCAGTCGCCGCTGGCGGCATCCCACAGGCGGAGCGTGTTGTCGTAGGACGCCGAGGCGATGCGTCTGCCGTCGGGCGAGAAGGCGCAGGCCCACACCGAATTCTCATGTCCGCGCAGGGTCATGATGCAGTC
>JBGPND010000231.1:0-7796 GCA_041487355.1 Acetobacteraceae bacterium
CAGTCATGAAGATCACCGACGTTCTCGCTTACCCACTTGCTGTCGACTACGACCAGGTGAGCTGGACCGCGCACGAACACATGGACCGCGCGCAGTTGATCCTCATCGAGGTTCGCACTGACCAGGGAATCAGCGGTTTCGGCGAGGTAGCAGGCGGCCCTCAGAAGCTCATCTGCGACCTCGTGAAGACATTCTCCGAAGTGGTGCAGGGCATGGACCCCATGGGCCATGTCGAGGTCTGGCAGAAGTTGTTCTCGCTGACCTCGCCACGACCCGGCGGTATCGGCGGTTGGGACGGTCTGCCGGCACCGCTGCCGCGCAGCCAGCGGCCGCAGATCATGGCTGCGATCGGCGGCATCGCCATCGCGCTGTGGGACATCAAGGGCAAGGCCGTCGGGCTGCCGGTCTTTCGTCTGCTCGGCGGCACCCGCACCGAGGTCTTCACCTACGCCACCGGCGGATTCTACATCGAAGGCGCGCCGCTGAACCACTATGCGGATGAACTCGCGAAATACGTCGCCGACGGCTACCGGGCGGTCAAGCTCAAGACCGGGGCATTGTCCTTGCAGGATGAAGTCGCACGCATCCGCGGGGTACGCGAGGCGATCGGTCCCGACGTGTTGTTCATGCTGGACATGAATGCGCCCTACGATGTCGCCGGCTGCATCCGTTTCGCCGAAGCGGTCGCACCGTACGATATCTTTTGGCTCGAAGAGCCCCTGCACTGGTATCTGCAACCGGCAGATTTCGTCTGCCTCGCCGCGGCATCGCCGATTCCGCTGGCACACGGCGAGCGTGAGTTGCACCGCTACTCGGTTCGCGACTTCATCGATTCCGGCGCGATCCGTTTCGTGCAGTTCGATTCGACGCGGCACGCCGGCTTCACCGAATCACTTCGCA
Source organism: Acetobacteraceae bacterium (assembly GCA_041487355.1). GTDB lineage: Bacteria > Pseudomonadota > Alphaproteobacteria > Acetobacterales > Acetobacteraceae > JAMXLO01. Next base: position 901 of record JBGPND010000231.1, read on the forward strand.
TCGCCCACCACGCGGAGCAAAAGGGCGTGTCGATCGCGCCGCACTCCGCGGGGCATATCCACAGCCACCTCGTATCGGCCTTCGGTGATGCCGCATTTGCCGCCGAATCCATAGGGAACCCCGGCCGCCATCCGATTCACGACGGCATTTATCGAGGCGGCGCCGAGGTGAGGAATGGTATGGTGCATCTGACCGAAGCCCCCGGCTTCGGGCTGGAGATCGATTGGCAATACGTCGAGAAATATCGATCGTGAGTCGGCCGCTGGCGATCATCGGAATCTGGGTAGGGAGAGGGACATCATGGCGACGACCGGCAAAATCCGCGTTGGCATAGTCGGGGCAAGTCCGAACCGCGGATTTGCCTCCATCGCGCATATCCCCGCGCTGCAGGCGCTTCCGGGGTTGGCAATCACCGCCGTTTGCACGACCCGCCAGGAGTCGGCCGACGCGGCAGCCAGGCATTTCGGCATTCCGCTGGCGTTTTCCGATCCGGAAAAGCTCGCGCGACATCCCGATGTCGATCTGGTCACGGTCTGCGTGAAGGTGCCCGACCATTACCTGCCGGTCATGGCCGCGATCGACGCAGGCAAGCATGTTTACTGCGAATGGCCGCTCGGCCGCGATACCGACGAGGCCGTCCGGATGCTCGATGCGGCGGAACGCAAGGGTGTCCGCCATGCGGTCGGACTGCAGGGCCAGGTGTCGCCAGCGATCAACTACGTCAAGGACCTGGTTGCCCAGGGCTTTGTGGGTCGCGTTCTGTCGGGGACGATGATCGGTTGCGCCGCGAACTGGGGGGCCTCGATCGACCGCGCGTATCAGGCCGACCGCGCCAATGGCGCCAACCTTCTGACGATCACCGGCGGCCACCAGATCGACGCGCTGTGCCATTGCCTGGGCGAATTTCGAGAACTTGCCGCGTTCGTGGTCAGCCAGCGCGACCGCATTCCCGCGGACGACGCCGGCGGGATCATTGCGAAGACCTCACCCGACCAGCTCGTGGTCAACGGCATTGTCGGCGATGGCGCGGTGGTATCCTTCCAGATCCGCGGCGGCATGGCGCGCGGGACCGAGTTCCTGTTCGAGATTCATGGCGATGAGGGCGACCTCGTGCTCACCGCCACCTCGCGCGCATCCATGCAACGCCAGGAACTGAGCCTGCAGGGCGCGCGGGGCGCCGGCATGGCACTGGCCCACATGCCGGTTCCCGGCAAGTACCGCTGGGTGCCGGAAGCAGTGCCCGAAGGCTCGCCCTACAATGTCGCGCAACTCTACGCGAAACTGGCCGAAAGCATCCGCCACGGAAAACCCGCCAGCCCGGGTTTCAATGCGGCCGTCACCCGTCATCGCCTGATTGATGCGATCGTGCGCGCCTCGGACACCGGGCGGAAGCAGGTGGCATAGGCGGTTTGGCTTCGCCCCCTGCTCCGCGACCGCGGCTCTGGGGCCGAAGCCCAGAACAACCAAACCTGTGCCAGGACACAAGATTTCCGTATCTGCTGCGTGATGTGGCGATCGAGCGGCCGAAACAGAGCCTGCCCTCGGTTCAAGTCCGAGCGTCTGCACCACCTCCCTGACCAGACAGTCAGAAGTCGGCGAATGCCTGGTGCTGCACACCGGCGCCGCCGACCGCGTTCGTCAGCAACTGCAGGTCGCCGCGGGGAACCAGCAGGTCCGCGGCGCTGCCGCAATCGGATGTGCCGTTGCTGGTGTGTTGTCCGGCCCAATGAACGCGATACATGCGCTTGTTGCCGGAGCGCTGCTCCACCACGAGGCTGCCGCCGCCAGATGCCATGACGTCAGGCCTGAGGTTGCAGCTCACCGGGAGCTGGTCCGTTACAGTGATCACGGCGAATTCCCAGTCGGCGGGGACCTGCGCACCGGACCTGAAGACCAGGATGTCGCCGATCCTGGGACCGAGGTCGATCGTCCTGGCAGCCGACATCACCGCAACCGAACTCGCCAGCAGCATCGCAAGCACGCAGGCGGCCACCACGGTCCCGACGGTGTCGCCCACAGCTTCGTTGGTGCGCCTGCGACCCCGGCCCTTCATCGGTCGCGACCATTTGTGCTGGAGCGCCCACGGCCGAGCCCGTAGCGCATCTCCTGCGCCTGGTCGGGGGTCAGTGTGGCGAAATCCGGCAGGAATTCAGGATCGCGCGGCAGCGGCCGAGCTTTGGCGCACAGCACGCGGCCCAACTGGGCAAGGACCAGGCTGAACCGCGCCTGGTGCGGCAGAGTGATCACGGCTGAACCTCTTCGTTGTCTGGGCGGACGGGTTCTGCCTCCTGGATGCGCCTCCCAGGCGATGCGTCAATGATATTGCCATTTCCTTCGCATGTGCAGCATCACATTCCCGTGAGCTTGACCTGTCCCACGCGATGTCGGATCAGGACCGCGCTGCCACCTCTGAACAGAGTGAGCGCCATGCCGGGACCACTGCACGGCTACCGCGTCGTCGATCTGACCTCGATGGTGTCGGGGCCTTCCGCGACGATGCTGCTGGCGGACCAGGGCGCCGATGTCATCAAGGTCGAGAACCCGCAGGGCGGCGATCACACGCGCGCCGCGGCGAACCGGCGGGGTGGGTATTCCGCCTCGTTCCTCAACAACAACCGCAACAAGCGCTCGATCGTGCTGGATCTGAAGACGCCGGGCGGGGTGGAGGTGCTGCAGCGGCTGACCGCCGGGGCCGACGTGTTCATCCAGAACTTCCGTGCCGGTGTCATCGACCGCATGGGGTTCGGCGAGGCGGCGGTGCGGGCGCTCGCGCCGGACGTCGTCTATGTCTCCATCAGCGGCTTCGGTGAGCAGGGGCCGTTCGCCGCCAAGCCGGTGTATGACCCGTTGGTGCAGGGGCTGTCTGGATTGGCGACGGTGCAGGCCGGCTCCGATCAGGAGCGGCCGCGTCTCGTGCGCACCATCCTGCCCGACAAGCTGACGGGTATCGTGGCGGCGCAGGCGATCACCGCCGCGCTGCTGGCGCGCGAGCGGACAGGGCAAGGGCAGCATGTACGGCTCTCCATGCTGGACGCGGTGATCGCCTTCCTTTGGGGTTCCGACATGGGCAGCCAGACCTTCGTCGGCGACGAGTTGCCGCAGCAGGAGGCTGCCAGCTTCATCGACCTGATCTACGAGACGGCCGACGACTACATTAGCGCGGCGGTCCAGACCGATCGCGAATGGGCGGCGCTGACCCGCGCGCTGGATCGCCCGGAGTGGCTCGACGAACCGCGCTTCAGGACGCCCGCGCTGCGGCAGAAGCATATCAACGAGCGGCTGGCGATGACCCAGGAGGTGCTGCTCGCGCGCCCGGCGGCGGAGTGGCTCGCGCGTCTGACGGCGGAGGGTGTGCCCTGCGCGCCCGTGCTGACACGCACCAGGATGATCCAGCATCCGCAGGTGCAGGCGAACGGCATCGTCGTCGAGACCGAGCATCATGGTGCGGGCAGGCTGCGCCAGGCGCGACCCGCGGCGCGGTTCTCCGCCACGCCGGCCGCCATCCGCCGCGGCGGTCCCGCGCTTGGCGAACATACGGACGAGATCCTGGCCGAGCTTGGCTATTCGGACGCGGAGATCGCGGCGCTTCGGGCGGAGGGTATCGACGCATGATCGACTTCTATTACTGGCCCACGCCGAACGGCTGGAAGGTCTCGATCATGCTGGAGGAATGCGGGCTGCCGTACCGCGTTGTTCCGGTGAACATCGGCCGCGGCGATCAGTTCAAGCCGGAGTTCCTCGCGATCAGCCCGAACAACCGCATGCCGGCCATCGTCGATCACGACGCCGATGGCGAGGTGGTGTCGGTGTTCGAATCGGGCGCGATACTGCTGCATCTGGCCGAGCAGAGCGGCCGGTTCATGCCGCAGTCCCGGCGCGGGCGGAAGGAGACGCTCGAGTGGCTGTTCTGGCAGGTCGGCAATCTCGGTCCGATGGCCGGCCAGCTCAGTCATTTCGTGAACTATGCGCGGGGCGAACACAGCTATTCGCATCAGCGCTATGCCAACGAGTACAACCGCTGTCTCGGCGTGCTGGAGCGCCGGCTTGAAGGGCGCGAATTCATCCTCGACGAGTATTCGATCGCCGACATGGCGTCCTGGCCCTGGGTGCTGATCGCGAAGCCGCTCGGCCAGGCACTGGACGAATTCCCGAACGTCGCCCGCTGGCGCGATGCGATCAAGCAGCGCCCGGCGGTGCAGCGCGGTGTCGATCTGGGCAAGGAGCTGCGCCGGTCAGCGCCGCCGACCGAGGAGGAGCGTCGGATATTGTTCAATCAGACCGCGCAAGTGGTGTCGCAGTCGCGTTCAGGGTGATCGGCGGCACCCCCACCCCGGCCCTCCCCCGCTTCGCGGGAGAGGGGGCGCGGGAGAGGGCCGGGGTGGGGGTGCTGATCGCATCTCCGTACTCGCCTACCACGCCGTCCGATATCCCCTGAACCGCACTGGTATCCGCCGGATGTCCTGCAACACGTCAGGCGGCACCTCCGACCGCCCTGGCGCATTGGCCCCGACATTGACCGCGTCGCTGACACCGCCGAAGCGCCGCTCGATCGCGCTGGCAATCTCCTTGTGCGTGCCCACCGCCGTGAACAGATGCACGACATCGTCCGACACCGACGCGGTCATCTCGTCCCACCGCCCCTGCTTCGACATCTCGTTCAGCTTGCGGCCCAGATCGCCGAGCCCATGCAGTTCGAGCACCGGCCAGTAGCCAGGTGTCGAGCCGTAGAACGCCACCCGCGCCCGCACCCACTCGAACATCTTCGCCACCGCCGCCTCGTCCGGCCCGGTCGCGATGAAGCCGCCGCCGGTGATCTCGAAATGCTCCAGGCTGCGCCCGCCCTTCGCCAGCCCCTGCTTCAGACGGGGCACCACCTCCTCCGCCAGATATCGCCGCGTGCAGAACGAATGTAGCCGCACGCCATCCCCCACCTCGCCGGCCAGCCGCAGCGAGTGCGGCCCGACAGCGGCCAGCGTGATCGGCACCATCTTCATGCCGAGCGAGGGCGGCACGAAATGCGGCGTCATCAGTGTGAACGTGTAATGGCTGCCCTCGAAGCGCAGCCGCTCGCCCTTCTCCCAGCAGGTCCAGATCGCCCGCAGCGCCTGGACGTATTCGCGCAGCCGCGGCACCGGCGGCGACCAGGGCACGCTGAACCGCCGCTCGTTGTGCGGCCTGATCTGCGGCCCGATGCCAAGCACGAAGCGGCCGCGGGAGGCGATCTGCAGGTCCCAGCAAACATTCGCCACCACCATCGGGCTGCGTGGGAACGCAATGGCAACGGACGTGCCCAACTCGACCCGCTCCGTTGCCAGTGCTGCCGCGGCATGCGGCAGGAACGGGTCGTGCTTGTTCTCCATCGTCAGCAGGCCGTCGTAGCCCGCCGCCTCGGCGGCCCGCGCCGCTTCAGGCACCTTGCGCAAATCGTCCTGCGGCAGGGCGGTCAGCACACGCATCTGGCTCCTCCGTCATGGCATGCCGCACAGTGTGCACCGGCGTTGCCGTCGCGGTCGATCTGCGGCAGAACGGCGCACCGAAGCCCCGCGTCGGAGACAGGGCAGGCCCAGTGGGAGGTGCAGCATGAGATTCGCCAAAACCGCCATCGCAGCAGCTTGCATCGCTGCCCTGTCCAGCGCCGGCGCGCTCGCGCAGACGGTGAAGCTGGGCATCGTCGATACCTATTCCGGCCCATTTGCCGCCGTGGGCGAACAGTTGGACCGCGGCATCCGGCTCTACATGAAACTGCACGAGAAGGACCTGCCACAAGGCGTGAAGCTGGAGATCATCCGGCGCGACGACACCGGCCCCAACCCGGAGGTTGCCAAGCGCATGGCGCAGGAGCTGGTCACGCGCGACCACGTGCAGCTTCTGGCCGGAGCGATATACACACCGAACGCGCTCGCCATCGCGCCGCTGGCGACCGAGGCCAAGGTGCCGTTCATCATCATGAATGCCGGCACCGCGATGATCACCACCAAGTCGCCCTACATCGCACGCGTGTCGTTCACCATGTGGCAGTCGAGCTATCCGCTGGGTGCATGGGCGGCAAAGAGCGGCATCAAGAAGGTCTACACGGCGGTGTCGGACTACGGTCCGGGGATCGACGCCGAGGCGGCCTTCACCAAGGGCTTCACCGACGCTGGCGGGCAGATCGTCGGGTCGGTTCACATGCCGCTGGCCAACCCGGATTATGTGCCGTTCATGCAGCGGGCCAAGGATGCCGCGCCGGATGCCGTGTTCGCCTTCGTTCCAGCCGGCAAGGATGCGACCGCACTGATGAAGACGTTCGGCGATCTCGGATTGAAGCAGGCGGGGATCAAGCTGATCGGTCCAGGCGACATCACCACCGATGAAGAGCTGCAGAACATGGGTGACGTGGCGCTCGGCGTGGTGACGGCGTTCCACTACTCCGCCGCGGCGGCCCGGCCCGCCAATCAGGCCTTCGTCAAGGCTTACCAGGCGGAGTTCGGTGCCAAGGAGGAACCCAGCTTCGAGGTGGTCGGTGCCTATGACGGCATGGCCGCGATCTTCCACGTCATTATCGCACAGAACGGCAAGATCGACCCCGACAAGACGATGGAACTGTTGAAAGGCTGGAAGAATGACGCCAGTCCGCGCGGGCCGATCATGATCGATCCCGAGACGCGCGACATCGTGCAGAACGAGTACATGCGCCGGATCGAAAAGGTGAACGGCAAGCTGGCGAATGTCGAGTTCGAGACCATGCCGATGGTGAAAGACCCGTGGAAGGAGATCAACCATCAAAAATGATGCGGGCGCGCCCGTATATCAACGTCATGGCCGGGCTTTAACCCGCCAAACACCCCCCAACGGTGGTGCGTGGATGGCCGGGTCAAGCCCCGCCCAGACGTAGAGTACCGAACGGTGGTTGGACG
>JBGPND010000232.1:0-7681 GCA_041487355.1 Acetobacteraceae bacterium
CAGATAGGCCGTGCCGCCGACTTCCTCCAGCACGCCGGAATGCTCGAACTCGGCTTTCAGCATGACCGCGTCGGCGAGCTGTCCCGCCTCGATGCGCCGGGCGATCGCCTGGTAGATGCGGCCGTGGATCGGGTCGGCGAAGTGCTCGGGGGCGAGGAACTCGGAAACCCGCTCATACGCGCGGTTGTTGGCGAGCAGAGCGCCGAGCAACGCCTGCTCCGCCTGCAGGTTGGCTGGCGGCAGGCGCTGCGACAGACCGAGCAGTGGCGAGTCGATGGTGTTCACGGCCTGAGGAGCATACGCCGGTCGGCGTCGTTCGGGGAGCTATTCGGCCCTGTGGAGTGTGGGGTACATGGGGATGGATGCAGTGGCGGATGCGATCCGACTGTCATTGCGAGGAGCGCAGCGACGCGGCAATCTCGTCCGTGCACCCGAACACGCGCGCGGGTCGTTGCCCCTGCGCGCTGCTGCCACGCCTTGGTGACCGGATGTTATGGTAAGTTGGGGCGGCCATCCGGTTTCAGCCACATCCGGCCGCTTGCGTCCGGGACAAGGCTGGTGGATGCGCCGCCCTCAATCGCCGGTCGGTCCGACCCACTGACGCTGAAGACGAGGTGGCAGCGCGGACACTTGTACTCGTCGAAATCCCCGCGCTTCGGCGACTGCTGAACGCGGCCAACAATGCATTTCGGGCATGCCGAATCATCGTCCATCCGCTCGCACTCCTTCGCTCAGGTGACGGGGTGTGCGCACGGCTTTACCAGGATTTCCGTCCTGGGTCGCCCTAAGTTGCCTGCACGCCTAATCCTGGATCAACCGGAGGCAGCCCAAGGGCTCGATCTATTTCGAGAATCCTCTCGGCTGTAACTGTGGTCGACAGTGTCGCGATGAGTGTGCGGCGGGCGCCGAAAATCTTGGCATCCCGCGGGGCTGCATCCTCTGCGTCCAGCGCGATGGTGGACAAGGCTTCGGCCATGGTGGCCCGGTATTGGGCGATCGCCGCATGCGCGGGATTGCTCAACTCCTGATCGATGAGCCCGCGTTCGTTCCGGGGGAGCTTTAGAATACCGAACGCCTTTACAGCCGCTGTGGCCTTCCTCAACTCGTCGAGGTTGTTCAAGATTCGCGCGCCGTGGGTGTCCAATATCTGCTGCGCTACCTTGTTCCTCGCGACCTCATCGGGATCTTCTGGGGGGGCGTCGTCTGAACCAGCTTGCCATGTTCGTCTCCGTTTACCGAGTCGGCGTTCTGTAGGGTTTGTTTGTCACATAGGTCGCTGCGCCGGCGCGGCGTTTGTCAGCGGTCTTCTTGGAGGATCCGGAGACCAGGAAACTCGGCTGCACACGCTTTGCATCGACGCCAGATGGCATCGTCTCCCTCAGTGTGGGCACCCATCGTCAGGTAGTAGGCCACGTCGTCTTGTTTCGCGAACACGATCCATTCACCCGTCAGCCTACCGTCGTTGCTTCGATCCAGGTAACCGCCGTGAACAAAGCTGTGGCTAAGCTCTCTGGCCGCCTGCTCGTCGAAGAACTCCCGGCCGCCGAAGGATTCGATCACCAAGCGATGCAGGCGATCTGGCTTCCAATGCTGTTCCAAATTCTTGGCCAGGAAACGCGCTTGCGTGTAGTGCTTATGCCAGAGCCCCTTCAGCCACCTGCGCGTGAATTCGCTGGCGGGCTTGGTCCGCGATGGCCGCGCCGTCTTCGCGCCTTCCAAGGCTCCGATCGCGTCGAAGATCTGAAATATGTTCGCAGTCCCGGTTTCAACGTGTGCGTCGAACTCGCGGATCAGGTCCGTCGAATACCGACCCGTCACCATGGCGTTGTCGAGGAACCATTTGGCGCTAGCCGCGAAGGCCGTGTCGTCGCTCATGGTTCGGCGCTCAGCAGCTCGTCGAGCGTGACAGGGCAAGTCTCGGGCACCGGCAGTGGTGCTTGGCCGTCGATCATCTCCGGCATGGCGCGCAGAGCGCGGCGATAAAGGTCTGCGATGTCGATCCGCTGCCGCATGGACGGTGAAAAGGCGTCGGCCGCATCCGCTCGGAACCTGCGGGCCTCGGCGGCCCAATGAGGCGCCTCGCGCGACAGCGGCCACGCCTGCGCCTTGAGCATGTGGACAAGCGCCTGCACCAGCAGGGACCGGCAGGCGCGCAGGCTGCTGAGTCCCACGTCTCCCACCTCCTCGATGATGTTCGGCCAGTCAGGTGTTTCGTTTACTGGCTCCCCGGCGGCCATACGGCGCAGCAACTCGGCCTGGCGCTCGCTCCACAGCAGGACGTCGGTGTCATAGTCGCTCATAGTTCTGCCTTTCGCCCGGACAAACGGGCACGCTCGCTGCAAACACCCACGTCAGTTCTCCAAGTCGGGCGACCAGTCTTCAATCACCCGGTGGCCATCATAAATCTCGATCGATTCGAACCGGCCGCTGCGCTTAAATCGCTCCGCTTCTCGGCGCAATTCATCGAGGTCATTCGAGTGGCGCAGGTTCTTGTCGTTGGGATCTCGTGGATCATCGCGTTTCTCGTACGGCGGCAAGCAGAAGCGCCCGCTGTCTGGATTCTACGGTGCGCTCATCACGGTTCTCCCGCCAGATGCTCTGGCAGGGTGTTGTCGCTCGACGTGCGGGCACGAGATTGCTTCGTCGCTGCGCTCCTCGCAATGACAGGGTGGGCGTGCTTGCTAATCCCCCTGCGTCATGACGCTCGACCGCCGGCTGCCGACGGAAGCCGCTTCGAAAGCCGTGATGTAGTCCCGCGTCAGCGGCACCGCGGTCTGGCGGTGCGCGAGTTGGATCTGGAACACCATATGCCCCTCGCGGCGGAAGGCGATCTCCGAGCCGCAGAGATAGAATTCGAACATCCGGCAGAAGCGTTCGTCGTACAGCGCGGCAATGGTGTCGCGGTTGGCGATGAAACGGCGGCGCCAGTGGCGCAGCGTCTCGGCGTAGTGCAGCCGCAGCACCTCGATGTCGGTGGCGAACAGGCCGCTCTTCTCCACCGGCGGCAGCACCTCGGATAGCGCCGGGCAGTATCCTCCTGGGAATATGTACTTGGCGATCCAGGGATTGGTGAAGCCGGGCCCGTCACTGCGGCCGATCGCGTGGAGCAACGCCACGCCGTCCGGGTTAAGGCAGCGCGCCACGGTATCGAAGAACGTGCGGTAGTGCACGACGCCGACATGCTCGAACATGCCGACCGAGACGATGCGATCGAAGCTTCGATCCACGGCGCGGTAGTCGAGCAGCTCGAACGACACACGGTCCTGCAGCCCCTCGGCTGCGGCGCGCGCGCGTGACTCGGCAAGCTGTTCGGTCGACAGCGTGACGCCGGTGACCAACGCGCCGTGATCGCGTGCCAGCGACAACGCCAGCCCACCCCAGCCGGAGCCGATGTCGAGCACCGAAAGCCCGGGACGGTCGAGACAGAGCTTCGCGGCGATGTGCTGTTTCTTGGCGATCTGCGCCTCTTCCAGCGTCTCGTCGCCGCGCGGAAAGTAGGCGCAGGAATATTGCCGGTCGCGATCGAGGAACAGGCTGTAGAGGCGCCCGCTCAGGTCGTAGTGGTGTGCCACGTTGCGCTGCGCGCGCGGCGCGGGATTGTACTGGTCGATGCGGCGCCGTATCACGCCGAGGGTTGAGCGCACGCGGGCGATGGGATGCCCCTTGGCGTTCGCCAACACGTTCAACGCCAGCAGCTCGATCACGTCGTAGATGCCGCATGCGTCCGGTGTCAGCCCACCGTCCATGTAGGCCTCGCCCACCGCCAGCGTCGGGTTGAGCACCAGACGGCGGATCGTCCGGGCATCCCGGATCGCTATGCCGGCTGCCGGCCCGGAATCGGCTGGCCCGGCGTAGCTTGTTCGCTGCCCGTCGGGCCATCGCACCGTCAGCCGGCCAAGGGCGACCAATCGCCTCAGGATGGCGTCAAGGGTTCCCCGCATTGCTCCGACCCCTCACCGTCGAACCAGAGATGCGATTACAATGGTCTAATCTCGCCGCTGTCGTCAAAGCCCAAGCGGCGGCCGTCAGCTCGCCGCCCGGAAGATCACCGACGCGTTGGTGCCGCCGAAGCCGAAGCTGTTCGACAGCGCCAGGTTGATCTTGCGCTCCTGTGCCGTCTTGGCGACGCGGTCGATCACGCTCTGCCGGCTCGGTTCATCCAGGTTCAGCGTCGGCGGCGCCACGCCGTCACGCATGGCGAGGATGGAGAATACCGCCTCGACCGCCCCGGCCGCGCCGAGCAGATGCCCGGTCGCCGACTTGGTGGACGACATCGCCAGCCCCTTGGCCGCGTCGGCGAACACCAGCTCGACCGCCTCCAACTCCAGATCGTCGCCGATCGGCGTGGAAGTCCCGTGCGCGTTGACGTAGTGGATCTGGTCCGGCGTCACCCGCCCGTTGCGCATCGCCGCCCGCATGGAGCGGACCGCGCCGTCATGTCCCTCGGCCGGCGCGGTGATGTGGTAGGCGTCGCCCGACATGCCGTAGCCGGCGATCTCGGCGTAGATTTTCGCCCCGCGCTGCTTTGCGTGTTCGTATTCCTCGAGCACCAGCACGCCGGCGCCTTCGCCCATCACGAAGCCGTCGCGGTCCTTGTCCCACGGGCGCGATGCCGCGGTGGGCCGGTCGTTGAAGCCGGTGGACAGGGCGCGCGAGGCGCAGAACCCGGCGATGCCGAGTTCGCACATCGCCGCCTCGGTGCCGCCCGCCACCATCACGTCGGCATCGCCCCACATGATCAGCCGCGACGCGTCACCGATCGCATGCACCCCGGTGGCGCAGGCCGTCACCACGGAATGGTTCGGCCCCTTGAAGCCGTACTTGATCGAGACATGGCCGGAAGCCAGGTTGATCAGCGCCGACGGGATGAAGAACGGCGACAGCCGCCGCGCGCGGCCTTCATGCACCTGGATCGACGCCTCGAATATCGTCTGCAGCCCGCCGATGCCGGAGCCGATCATCACGCCGGTGGCGCAGCGATCCTCCTCGGCATCCGGCGTCCAGCCGGAATCCTCCACCGCCTCGGTGGCGGCGACCATGCCGAGATGGATGAACCGGTCCATCTTCTTCTGGTCCTTCACCGGGATCCATTCGCCGATGTCGAGCCGGCCTTCCTCCTTCATGCCCGCGGGCACCTGGCCCGCCACCTTGCAGGGCAGGTCCTTGGTGTCGAACGCCTGAATTGCTCCGATGCCCGATTCGCTGTTGATCAGGCGCCGCCACACATGCTCGACCCCGAGCCCGAGGGGACAGGCAATCCCCATGCCCGTCACCACCACACGCCGCATCGCTATGGACCCTCCCCGATGGGCCGATCAGGCGGCCTTCTGCTTCTCGATGTACTCGATCGCATCCTTCACGGTGCTGATCTTCTCGGCGGCGTCCTCGGGGATTTCCACGCCGAACGCTTCCTCGAAGGCCATCACCAGCTCGACGGTATCCAGGCTGTCGGCGCCCAGATCGTCGATGAAGGAGGCCTCGGGAGTCACCTTCGCTTCCTCGACCCCCAGGTGCTCGACCACAATCTTCCTGACCTTGTCCGAGATCTCGCTCATCGGCTGTGCAACTCCTCCTGAAGGGCCCTGCTCCGGGTATCGTCCGGGCTTGCCCCCGGATCAAGTCCGGGGGCTTGTGTCTTTCCGCCGGGCAGGACCCGATCGGTGCTGCCGTATCCGCGCCGGACGAAGCTGTCGGGCGCTTAGCATGGATTCCGCGGGCGCGCCAACCAGCCCGGCGGGCTCAAACAGGGCAATCGAATGAACGGTGGAAGGGGAGCTGCCCCAGCGGTTAAGGTGACCCCTGGGTCCCCGCCTTCGCGGGGATGACGAAAAAAGCTGGCCGATTCGATAGGTTGTCATCCCCGCGAAAGCGGGGACCCAGGAATTCGCGGGGTTGACGAGAGACTGTCAGGCGCTCGCTCGATTGCCCGGCGGGCTCAAAGCATGGCCATCCCACCGTTCACATGGAGTGTTGCGCCGGTGACCCAACCCGCCTCGTCCGAGGCCAGATAGGCGACCGCGGCAGCCACATCGTCCGGCTGGCCGAGTCGCCCGAGCGGGATCACGTCGGCGAGTTTCGTCCGCTGCTGCTCGGTTAGCTTGTCGGTCATCGGCGTGGCGATGAAACCGGGCGCCACGACGTTCACCGTGATGCCGCGCGAGGCGACCTCCTGGGCCAGCGCCTTGGACATTCCGACCAGGCCGGCCTTGGCGGCGACATAGTTGGCCTGGCCGGCATTGCCGGTCGCCCCGACGATGGAAGAGATATTGATGATCCGTCCGGCGCGCCGGCGCAGCATGCCGCGCAACGTGGCGCGCGCCAGGCGGAACGGGGCGCTGAGATCGATATCGATTACCGCCTGCCAGTCCTCGTCGCGCATGCGCAGCGCCAGCATGTCGCGCGTCATGCCGGCGTTGTTGACCAGGATGGCAAGCGGACCCGCCGCCTGCTCCGCCGTCGCCACCAGCGCGTCGGGTTCGGCCGCATCGCGCAGATCGGCCGGGCAAACGAAGGCCCGCTCACCCAGTTCGGCGGCCAGCGCGTCCAACGCGTCTCGCCGCGTGCCGGACAGCACCACGACGGCGCCTTGCGCATGCAGCGTGCGTGCGATCGCCGCGCCGATGCCGCCCGAGGCCCCGGTGATCAGCGCCGCCTTGCCATCGAGCCGGAACATGGGCCGCTCCGTCAAAGGTTTTTCAGCACCGCCTCGATTTCCGCCGGCGTGGCCGCGGAAGCGGTGGCGGCGTCGGGCGCGATGCGGCGGATCAGGCCGGACAGCACCTTGCCGGCGCCGAGTTCGACGAAGCTGTCCACGCCGAGCTCCACCATCGCGTTGACGCATTCGCGCCAGCGTACCATGGCGGTGACCTGGCGGACCAGCAGGTCGCGGATTTCCGCGGGATCGGTGACCTTGGCGGCGGAGACGTTGGCGATCAGCGGCACGATCGGCGCGCGCGGCGGGGTGTTCTCCAGCGCCTCCGCCATGGCGGAGGCGGCGGGCGCCATCAGCGCGCAATGGAACGGTGCCGAGACCGGCAGCAGCATCGCCCGGCGCACGCCCTTCGACGCGGCGATGGCGACGGCCCGTTCGATCGCGCCGCGGTGGCCGGAGATGACGATCTGTCCGGCGCCGTTGTCGTTCGCCGGCTGCACCACCTGGCGTTCGTTGGTTTCGCTCTCCGGCACCGGCGCAGCCTCGGCGCAGATTTCTTCCGCTTGTGCCATCTCGGCGCCAAGCAGCGCCGCCATGGCGCCTTCGCCGGCCGGCACCGCCTGCTGCATCGCCTGGCCACGCAGTTTGAGGAGGCGGGCGGCGTCGGCGATGGAGAAGCTGCCGGCGGCGGCGAGCGCGGAGTATTCCCCCAGCGAGTGCCCGGCGACCACGACGGCCTTCTGGCGCAGGGTGAAGCCGCCTTCCTTCTCCAGCACGCGCAGCACGGCGAGCGAGTGCGCCATCAGGGCGGGTTGGGTGTTCTCGGTCAGTATCAGTTCCTCGCCAGGCCCTTCGAACATCAGCTTGGAGAGCTTCTGCTTCAGGGTCTCGTCGACTTCCTGGAACACCTCGCGCGCGGCGGCGAAGGCGGCGGCGAGGTCGCGTCCCATGCCGACGGCCTGGCTGCCCTGGCCCGGGAAGATGAAGGCGTGAACCGGCATGGAGGCGGGCTCCCGAGAGGGGATGGCG
>JBGPND010000233.1:0-7663 GCA_041487355.1 Acetobacteraceae bacterium
CATTGCGAGGAAACGCCGTATGACGAACACTCCACAGGTCCTGGCTGCATTCTTCGCGCCGCGCAGAATCGCCGTGATCGGCGCGAGCGCGGATCGCAACCGCGCGGGTGGCCGCGTGTTGCAGACGCTGGGCACGGCCGGATATCCCGGACGCGTCATTCCGGTGAACCCGAACCAGACGCAGATCAACGATCTGCCGTGCCATCCGTCGATCCTGGCGGTGCCGGAGCCGGTGGACCTGGTGGCGATCTGCGTTCCCGCTGAGCGTGTGCCCGATATCATCCGCGACTGCGGCCGTGCCGGCGTGCGCGGCGCCGTGGTGTTCGCCGACGGCTTCCGCGACGAGGCCCTGCGCGGCGCATTGTCGGTCGCCCTCGCCGGCGCGCGCCAGGAGTCCGGCCTGCGCATGATCGGTCCCAACACGATCGGCATCCGCCACAGCGAGAGCCGCGCCTACGTGACGTTCTCGTCGGCGACCGAATCCGAACTGATGCCCGGCCCGGTGGCCACCATCGCGCAGAGCGGCGGCATGAGCGGCGTCCTCGGAGTCACCCAGTTGCGCCGGCGCGGCCTCGGCCCGCGCTGTGTGATCGATACCGGCAACGAGTTCGACGTCGATGTGGCGGACTGCGTCGAATACGTCGCGGAAGATCCAGACACGACCTGCATCTCTCTGCTCATCGAAGGCGCGCGCGACGGCCGGCGGCTGGCCGATGCGATCCGCCATGCGACGGCGCGTGGCAAGCAGGTGGTGTTCCTGAAGACGGGCCGGTCGGCAGCGGCGATGGATCAGGTGGCCTCCCACACCGGCGCGCTCGCCGGCCGCGCCGAACTGTTCGATGCCGCGATGCGCGATGCTGGCGCCTGCGTGGTGGGCGATGAGATGGAGCTGATGGACGCGGTCGTACTGCACGGCTTCAACCGCGTGCCGAAGGGCAGAAGGCTCGGCGCGGTGACGCCATCGGGCGGCTACGCGATCCTGGCCGTCGATGCGGCGGAACAGTTCGGCATGGAGTTTCCCGCGCCGGTGATCACGCCGACGCCGGAGCAACGCGAGCAGGTGCGGCTCGGCACGTTCGACAATCCGTTCGACATGTCGTCGACCATCTCCTCCGGCCCGCGTGGCCTGGAGACGTCGCTGCACTGGATGGCGTCGCAGCCAAACATCGATGCGATCCTGCTGTGGCAGGCTGCCATCCTCGATAATCCGGGGGCGCAACCACGAGTGTACGCCGCGCTGGCCGATCTCGTGGCGCATACTGACAAGCCGGTGTTCGGCTGTGGCCTGACCACGCCCGACTTCGAGGCGCGCTTGCGCGAGCTTGGCATAATCTGGTTCGAGGAGCCGACGCGGCTGGTTCGCGCGCTCAGCGTCGTGACGCCGGAAACTACGTCGCGTAGCGTGCCGGCTGCATCCGTGACACACCGACGCGTCGTGACCGGTACCCGGGCGCGGGACGCCTTGGGTGATCTGCCTGATCTGCCGCATGTGCCAACCGTGGCGGTCGCGGACGTCGCGGCGGCACAGCGTGCGATGCAGGCGCTCGGCGTGGATCGCGTCGTGCTGAAGATTGAGAGCGAGCATATCGCGCACAAGACCGAGTTCGGCTTCGTGTCCGGTCCGATCGCCGCGGCGGAGCTCGCTCGGACATTCGCCGAGCTGGACGCGGCGCGCAGCCGCAGCGCGGATCCGTCGGCCTCGATCGTGCTGCAGCCATTCGAGCGTGGGGTCGAGCTTGCACTGGGCGCCTATCGCGATCCGGCTTTCGGCCCATCGGTCATGGTCGCGCTCGGCGGCATCTATCTGGAAATCCTGCGCGACACACAGTTCGCACCGGCGCCGGTGACGCAACAGCAGGCGCGTGACATGGTGATGCGGTTGAAAGCGGCGGACATCCTGCGCGGCGCCCGAGGGCGTCCGCCGGCCGACATCGATGCGGTGGCGCGTGCGGTCGCCGCACTGTCGCGCTTCATGGCCGAGAATGCCGATCGCTTTGCGGAAATCGACATCAATCCGCTGATCGTCCGTGCCGCGGGCAAGGGCGTGGTGGCCGTGGATGCGCTGCTGGTCGAACGTGATTAGATTGGGACTATGCCTTCACCGTCATGGCCGGCCATGACGGGAGGGGTAGGCATTGACGGTAGAATGACAATACTCGGCCGTATCGCGAACAGGAGCGCTCCATGGCTGTCACGGGTTCCCCAATCGAGCTGATCCGCCGCTACCACGCCGAACTTACCGCGATCAGGCAGGACATCCACGCCAATCCGGAACTCGGGCTGGAGGAGCATCGCACGGCCGAACTTGTCGCGCAGAAGCTGGCTGAGTGGGGCATCGAGGTGCATCGCGGCGTCGGCGGCACCGGCGTGGTCGGCGTGCTGCGCTCCGGCAATGGCCAGGCGACGATCGGGCTGCGCGCCGACATGGACGCGCTGCCGATCGAGGAAGCCAACGACATCCCGTATCGCAGTTGCAATCCCGGCAAGATGCACGCCTGCGGCCATGACGGCCATACCACGATGCTGCTCGGCGCCGCGCGCTATCTGGCGGAGACGCGCAACTTCAACGGCACGGTGAATTTCGTCTTCCAGCCGGGCGAGGAGGGCATCGGCGGCGCCCTCGCGATGCTGAACGACGGACTGCTCCAGCGCTTCCCGTGCAACGCCGTCTACGGCATGCACAACCGTCCCGGCATGCCGGTCGGCAAGTACGGCATCACGCTGGGCACTGCTATGGCCGGCGGCGCGTTCTTCGACATCACCATAACCGGACGTGGGGCGCACGGCGCACGGCCGGAGGCCGGCATCGATCCCGTGCTGGCCGCCTGCCATATCGGCACCGCGCTGCAATCCATCGTGGCGCGTAACGTCCCGCCATCCGATACGGCGGTATTAAGCGTCACGCGGGTACTCGCCGGCGAGGCCTACAACGTGATCCCGCAGACCGCCACGCTGTCCGGCACGGCACGGACCATGAAGCGCGAGACGATGACGCTGCTGGAGGAAGGCATCCAGCGTGTCGCCGCGGGCGTGGCGTCCGGCCTCGGGGCGACGGCCGAGGTGGATTTCCGACTGATCTTCGCGCCGCTGGTCAACCACAAGGCGGAGACGCAGGCGATCGCCGATGCTGCGGCGGAACTGGTCGGCGACGCCAACGTCAACCTCGCGCAGAATCCGGCGATGGCATCGGAGGATTTCAGCTTCATGCTGGAGCAGGTTCCCGGTGCGTATATCAACCTGGGCAACGGCGACAGCGCCTCGGTGCACAATCATCGCTACAATTTCAACGACGAGGCGATCCCGTTCGGCTCTGCGCTGTACGCTCGGTTGGTCGAACGACAATTGCCTCGCGGTACGGGCGAATAATCACGATCATCAATGGAGAAAACCATGCTGAAATTCGGCGCGTCGATGTTCTTCACCGACTATTCCATGGCGCCGGGCGAACTCGGCAAGGCGCTGGAAGAGCGTGGTTTCGAATCGGTCTGGGCGCCGGAGCATTCGCACATCCCGGTGTCGCGCAAGACGCCGTTCCCAGCCGGCGGCGACCTGCCGAAGAAATACTACGACGCGATGGACCCGTTCGTGACGCTGACCATGGCGGCTGCGGCGACCAAGACGCTGAAGGTCGGCACCGGCGTCTGCCTGGTGGCGCAGCGCGATCCGATCCAGACCGCGAAACTGGTGGCCTCGATCGACACCGTGTCCGGCGGTCGTTTCTTGTTCGGCATCGGCAACGGCTGGAACCAGGACGAGATGGAGAACCACGGCACCGTCTTCACCACGCGCCATAAGCAGGCCCGCGAGAAGGTGGAGGCGATGAAGGCGATCTGGACGCAGACGAAGGCGGAGTATCACGGCGATTTCGTGAAATTCGATCCGGTGATGACCTGGCCGAAGCCCGTGCAGAAGCCGCATCCGCCGGTGATCGTCGGCGGTGCGTTCCCGTATTCGGCGCGCCGCGCGATCCGCTACGGAGACGGCTGGATTCCGCAGGCCTCGCGTGGCGGCTACTCCGAGATCGCCGACATGATCCCGGAGTTCCGCAAGATGGCAACCGAGGCGGGCCGTGACCCGAAGTCGATCGAGATCACGGTCTGGTTCCCCAAGAAGGACGCGGACCTGATGAAGCGCTACCAGGACCTCGGCGTTGCGCGCGTGGTGTTCAACACGGAATCCGAGAAGGCGGACACGGTGATGCCGGTGATCGACGGTTGGGCCACGCTGATGCGCCAGGTCAACGGCTGAGCTTGCAGCGCATTCCGTTCGGCCTCGATCGTCTGCCGCGGACGATTGCGCCAGACGATCCGAGGCTGCGCTGCGTGGTGGTGGGCGACGCGAAGCTGCGGCTGAACAGCGAGCCGGTGCCGGCGGATGCGATGCCGCTGGCGATCGGCGATCACGCGGCCCGCGTTGCGGCGGCGATGGAGTGGCTGGTGAGCCTGTGCGGCGATTACGCGCCGTTGCGGCGGCAGTTCATCGCCAGCTATTTCGGCTTCATCACGGCGCATCTCGACGCGCATCGGGCCGAACTGGCTGAGCGCGCGAAGCCGTACGATGGACTTTATGCGCCGGAGGACTGGTTGTGGTCGGCACTGCGCCCGCTGCCGCGCGGGTGGGTGCCGGCGCAGGGCCAATTGTTGCCAGCGGACATGGTCTTCTGGGATGGCACGCAACCCGTTGCGATCGAGCTCGCCGTGCGGGAGACAGAGCGGCAGAAGGCGCTGCAAGCGGCTGGTGTCGCCGTGTGCCGCATCGAGCCGAGCTTGCTCGCCGGCGATCCTGTTCTGCTCGGCCGGATTCTGCCGGACAACTTCCAGCACTTCTGGTGCGGCCAGACGCTGCCGTCCAGCCCGTTCCGTCGCCCTTTCCCGCTCGGTGTCATGCAATCAAGCGCAGGCGCTGATCTGCAATCGTCGTGACGAAATGGTCGACCGCCGCCGCCGACTGTCATTGCGAGCGGAGCGAAGCAATCTCGGGGGCGTTGGGTCCACGAGATTGCCGCGTCCTGCCGCGCCTTCGGCTCGCAGTCCTCGCAATGACAGTGGGCCGGTGTCGTAGGCGCCAACTACAGCGTAAGCTCCAGCACGTAGAGCCCGCCGGCGAAGCGGTCCACTGCATAGACCAGGCGATTTTCGTCGACGTAGACGTCGTTGATCATCGCCGCCTTCATCTGCGAGCCCTCCGGCGCCGGCGGAATATACGATGCCACCTCGCGCGGCTGCAGCGGATCGGTGATGTCGTGCACGCGTAGCCCGCCACCGAAATAGGTGCCGAACACCAGCGTGCTGGACTGGAACGATGGACCGGGCCGGTTTTCGTGCAGGTTGTGCGCGCCGTAGCGCCCGCCGATCGCATAGTCCTCCATCGGCGGCAGCGGCAACGTAGAGACCGAAATCAGATTGTCCTCTTTCCGCGCATCGAGCAGCCAGACCAGCTTGGGCCAGTCGAGTCCCTCGGTGCGAACGCATTCATCGCTCACCACCAGCAGATCGCGATCGAACAGCGGCATCACCGTGTGGGTGAAGCCGGGGAACGGCGGGTGCGGGTTCCAGTGCCCCACCAGCTTTGGCCTGCCGATATCGGAGATGTCGAGAACGCAGGCGCCGCCGTCGATGTAGCCGACATAGGCGCGGTCCGGCCGCTCCGGATACACGTTGGTATTGTGCGCGCGCCAGCCGGTGTCGAACTTCGGATGGCGCGGCACCGGCGGCGCCTCGTCGCGCTGCTCCGTCCCGGGATACCACCAGCGGCCAAGTTCGCGCGGCTTCGTCGGATCGGTCACGTCGATCGCGCGATAGCATTGATCGTCGCGCAGATTGCGCGGCATGAAATCGGCCGCACCGCTGGAGCAGTGGATGGTCTTGCCGTCGACGAACCAGAGCTGGTGCACCCCCCGTGACCGCTCCCCCGAACAGTCGAAGAAGCTGATGCTGCGCGGCTGCTCCGGCGTCGAGATGTCGAACAGCTCGATCCCCGCCGGCGTCGCGCCGTGCGTGCCGGTCTGGTACGCCACTGCCATGATGTTGTCGCACACCTCCAGCGAGTTGGAGCGCACGTTGCGGTGCGGCAGATCGGTCTGCACGATGACACGCGGCTTCGTCGGATCGGTGACGTCGACACCGGTGAAATTCTTCGGCGCGCATTCGTGCGCCAGCCACATGATGCGCCGCCCGCCGGACGCCAACTGAAGGCTCATGCCCTCGCCGACATTGCCGAACCCGCGCATCGTGTCGTGCGAGATCAGACGCAGGTTGTGGGCTTCCGGTTGCGCCATGGGCGATTCTCCCCGATGCTGCGCCTGATGAGCCACGCAGCGAACACTGTGCCGGTGACGATCATCACCGGGTTCCTGGGCAGCGGCAAGACCACGGTGCTGAACCATCTGCTGCGGCAGCCGTGGCTCGCCGACACCGTCGTCATCGTCAACGAGTTCGGCGCGGTGGGGCTCGATCATCTGCTGATCGAGCAGGCGATCGAGGATGCCGTGCTGCTGAAGAACGGCTGCATCTGCTGCACCGTGCGCGGCGATATCGCCGACACGCTGGATGTGCTGTGGCAGCGCCGGGCAGCAGGCGAGCTGCCGCCGTTCCGTCGCATCGCCATCGAAACGACGGGCCTGGCGGATCCCGCGCCGGTGGCCCACGCGCTGCTTGCCGAACCGGGCGCACGCTATGCCTGCCGGCTCGACGGCATCGTCACCACCGTGGATGCGCTGCATGGCAAGCTGCAACTCGACCGGCAGCCGGAAGCGCAACGGCAGGTGGCGATGGCCGATCGCATCCTGCTGACCAAGACCGACCTCGCCAGCCCCGCGCAGATTGCCGAAACCGAGGCGCGTATTGCCGCGTTGAACGCCAGTGCGCCGTTGCGTCACGTCATCGCCGGCAATGTCGATGCGGCCGATGTGTTCGATCTGGGCCCAGGCGCCGGCGCAACGGATGCCCGGATGGAACAGTGGCTGCGACCGTTCGACACAGGCCAGCATCACGGCCACCACCACCTGCCGTTCCGCCATGCCGACGAGATCGGTTCGGTGGTGCTGCGGCGTGACCAGCCGATCGCGTGGCGGTCACTGCAACTCTGGCTGGAGTCCGTGCTGTCGCTGCGGGGCGACGGCGTGTTGCGGCTGAAGGGCCTGGTCTGGCTGCAGGGCGACACGCGCCCGATCGTGTTGCAGGGCGTGCACCATGTGTTGCATCCGCCGGTTCATCTCGACCGTCAGACGCAGCCGCCTGGCGGGACGCGGATCGTGCTGATCACGCGTGGCCTGTCCGCCGCGGGACTGCGCGCCAGCTTCGCGACCGCGATGGCCTGACGCGTCGCTGGATGGCTGCATCTCCCCTGGTTTGTGCGGTCTTTGGACGCCGCCACGCCGGGGTCAACGCCCCGCGGACGAGCCCTACTCAATGCAACCGCGGATGCACGCCGATATTTATGGCCGGGCTGGCGCGTTCGCGTTGTCCGCGCCGGCTTTCCCTGCCTTGCGGCCGCGCTTGCCGACACGGCCGGTGACGGCGCACATCGCCTGCTGCTGCGCCGTGGCGGGGACCAGTTGCAGGGTCGGCCAGCCGCGATGCGTCAGGATCACCTCCCTGCCGTTCAGTGCCGCCTCACTCACCTGCCCCCAGCGGTTCAGTGCCGTCTCGGTGGCGATCCAGAG
>JBGPND010000234.1:0-7644 GCA_041487355.1 Acetobacteraceae bacterium
GCATGGCACCGGCAACGCGCTGACCAAGGCTGGCGGCGATACGTGGTTCTTCATCACCGCCGACTATGCCTTCGGCTATGCGCTGGAACGCGACACCATCGCGGCCGTGCAGGCGGCCGGCGGCAAGGTGCTCGGCAGCGTGAAAGCGCCGTTGGGAACTGCGGATTTCTCCAGCTACCTAGTGCAGGCGAAGGCATCCGGCGCAAAGGTGATCGGCTTCGCCAATGCCGGCACCGATCTGCAGAACTGCATCAAGCAGGCGGCCGAATTCGGCCTGTCGCAGGGTGGTCTGCGCATGGCCACGCTGTTGATGGCGATCAACGACGTGAACTCGCTAGGGCAGAAGACCTGCGAGGGGCTGGTCTACACCGACTCGTTCTACTGGGACATGACCGACAAGACGCGCGCCTGGTCGAAGCGTTGGAGTGCGAAGATGAACGGCGTGGTTCCGGGCCTGCTGCACGCCGGCAACTACGCCGCTGCAACGCACTGGCTGAAGTGCGTACAGGCAGCCGGCACGACCGACGCGGACGCGGTGGTGGCGAAGATGAAAGCAACGCCGGTCAATGACATGTACAACACCAACGTGAAGATCCGCGAGGATGGACGCGTGATGCACACCATGCATCTCTGGCAGGTGAAGGCGCCATCCGAAGCAAAGTACCCTTACGACTACTGCAAGGAGCTGGTGACCATTCCGCCGGGCGAGGCGTGGCGCCCACTCGCTGAAGGCGGCTGCCCGCTGGTGAAGGCGTAGCCAACGTAGGGCGGAAAAGCGCAGCGCATTCCGCCATGGCCGGCGGAATGCGCTGCGCTTTTTCGCCCTACGCTTTCAGCAGCGCCGCGGCGATGCGCTCGCGGGTGAACGGCATGTCCCTGATCCGCATGCCCAGCGCGTGGGCTACGGCGTTGCCGATCGCAGCGGCTGTGGGACCGAAGGTGCATTCGCCCATGCCCAGCGCCGGTTGGTCCGGTGCGTGGATAATCTCCGTGTTGATCTCGGGCACCTCGCTGAAACGCAGGATCGGATAGCTGACCCAGTCGAGCGACGTGATGCCGTCGCCTTCCATGCGCACCTGCTCCTTCAGCGTCATGCTCGCGGCATGCACGATGCCGCCTTCGAGCTGGTTGCGCGCGCCGTCGGGATTGATCACCAGGCCGGCGTCGGCGGCGCACCAGACACGGCGCAGCCGCACCTCCTGGTCCACTTCCACCTCCGCCGCGACGGCGGCATAGGCCGCCCGATTCTTGTAGCGTGCCCAGCCCAGACCGAGGCCGCGCCCACTGCCCGCCGGCCCGCGCGCCGACCAATTGCAACGTTCGGTCACGTCCTCGATCAGGCGGCGTGCACGCTGGTCGGACAACATCGACAACCGGTACTCTACCGGATCGATGCCGGCACGCTCGGCCAACTCGTCCATGAAGCATTCGATCGCGAACACGTTCGGCAGCGCGCCGAGGCCACGCAGCGCGGAGGTACGCACCGGCGGATGCAGAATCAGATGATGGATCACCCGCTTGACCGGAAAGTCGTACAGCGCGAACGCATTGCGCGTGCCGCCGCCGCCATTCGCTTCCGGCGGATCGGTGGGCCGCGGATCCGGCGGCGGGGTCGGCAGCGCCTCGTGGGTCAGCAGGTTGCCGCCGGTACTCGGCCGTTGCACATGCGTAGCGGACCAGATATCCGCAGTCCAGTCCACAGGTTTTCCCGCATCGTCCAGCGCGGCGCGCAGCGTGACGTGCATCGCCGGACCGAGCGGCTCGAAACCGAACTCCTCCTCGCGACGCCATTGCACGCGGATGCAATGCCCGGGCATCTGCATCGCGATCACCGCGGCGTCCACCGCGACATCATCGGCGCCATTGTGCCCGTAGCAGCCGGCGCCATGCGCATGGCGCACGGTGATCGCATCCGGCGCGATGCCCAGCACGTTCGCCAGCGAAGCGCGCAGCGGATAGACACCCTGTGTATGCGACCAGATGGACAGATGCCCGTTGCGGTTTTCCGCCAGAGCGCAGGACGGCGCCATGGAGGCATGCGCGACATAGGGCCGCGAATAGCTCGCCACCACCACCTGCTGCGTGTCGGCCGCGGGAAGTTCGCTGCCCAGCACACGGTCGTTGGATGCCTGGCCAACCAGCCAGGACGCCTCCTGCTGGTCCGGCGTGATCTGCCGAACGTTGTCCCATTTCGCGTGCAACGGCGCGACCGCGGCGGCGCGCTGGACAACCGTTTCATCCGCACCCACGAAGGCCACGAAGTCGCCAACGCGCACGACACGGAAATCCCCGCGTTCGGCACGCCGCAGCGCAGCCTCATCGAACGACGCAAGACGCGCACCGCGACAGGGCTGGCGCAGTATGCGCGCATGCAGCATGTCGGGCCGCACCATGTCATGGATGAAGGCAGCACCTGAGACCTTTTCCGGCAGGTCGCGCCGCGGCACCGGCTTGCCCACCACGCGATACTCAGTATGCGGCTTCGGCGTCGCGGTCCCTTCGATGTCGCGCGCAAAATCCTCGGCAGCAGCGAAGTTCCAGTAGTCGTGCCCGGTCGGTGCATCGCCGCGCCGGAACACGCCGTCCTCCACCGTCAGTTCCGACGGGTTGCAGTTCAGCCGCTGCGCCAGCCGGTCCAGCACGCGCGCACGCAATTCCGCCGACACCAGCCGCACCGAACGGCCCGACACTTCGATCGACTGGCTGGACGTGGTCTGGCCTTCATCCGGTGCGTCCTGCGTGTCGCCGGACAGCACGACCATGCATTCCAGGTTCACGTCGAGTTCGTCCGCGGCGATCTGCGCCAATGCGGTGACGTTGCCCTGGCCCAGCTCCACCTTGCCGACGGCCAACCGCACCGTGCGATCGGGGTTGAAGCGGATCCACTTCTCCAGGCGCCGGTTGTTCTGAATCGACAGCGGCAGAGTGTCGCTCATGACCCCTTCCCTTCCCGCAGCACGGCGGCGGCTTTCTCCACCGCGCGCAGAATCCGCGGATGCGCACCGCAGCGACAGAGATGCTTGTCCAATGCAGCCACGATGTCGGCACGCGTCGGCGATGGGTTGCGATCAAGCAGAGCCTTAGCACTCATCAGAATCCCCGACAGGCAATAGCCGCACTGCCCCGCCTGCTCGTCGAGGAACGCCTGTTGCAGCGGGTGCGGTTGCGCGGCGCTGCCGAGCCCCTCGATCGTGGTGACGCTGCGCCCCGCGACGGTGCCGATCTCACGCGAACAGGCGTAGATTGGCTCGCCATCGAGCAGCACCATGCAGCTGCCGCATTGCTCTAGTCCGCAGCCGTATCGCGTACCCTTCAGACCAAGCTGGTTGCGCAACACATCGAGCAGCGGCGTCGCGGCCTCCACCGCGACGCGCACGGCCTTGCCGTTGACGTTGAGCGCGATGTCCTGCGCCATGGCTCAGGCCGACTGGTGAGCGCCCGCGCGCTCGACGTTCGCGCTGCGCACCGGGATGCCCGTCTGCTCGTAGCAGACCTGCGCCAGAGCCGCGACGCCGGCACGGATGTCCTCCTTGGATGGCAGCGCGAAGCAAAGCCGCATGTACGACTTGGCAGGCTCCGGATTGCACACCCATTCCGGTCCAGGATTGAAATTGATGCCGGCATCCGCCGCGGGCTTCACCAGCTTCCGCACATCCACCGCGTCGGGCAGCTTGAACCACAGGAAGATGCCGCCCTTCGGCTTCCACATCTCGGCGTTGGTACCGAACTCCCGCTCCACCGCCTCGACCATGGTGTCGAGCTTCTCCTTCAGCACGCCCGACAGCGTGCCGATGTGCTTGTCGAAGTTCTTGGAGAAGTACTCGGCGACGATCATCTGATCGAGCGCACCGGTGCCGCTGTCGGTCTTGGATGAGACCATGCGCGACAGCACCGGCCAGTCGGCCACCGCGTAGCCGAGGCGCAGCGCCGGCGCGAGCGACTTCGAGAACGAACCGATATGCACGACCTGCTTGGGAGCCATGGCATACAATGCAGGTGGCGCGCCGCCGCTCCAGACCAGGTCTGCGTAGCACTCGTCTTCGAAAACCGCGACGCCGTACTGCTGGGCCAGCGCCAGCATCTGCTGGCGGCGCTCCAGCGGCAGGATGCTGCCGGATGGATTCTGGATGGTGGGGATGGTGTAGATGTATTTGGGCGTGACACCCTTCTGCTTCAGCCCCTCCAGCGTCGAGGCCAACGCGTCCATGCGCATGCCGTCTTCATCGAGCGGCACGCCGACGATGTTCGCACCAACGCGCTTGAAGCGGTTGATCGCGCCGGCGTAGCAGAACTCCTCCAGGATCACCGTGTCACCGGGATTGACGAACAGTCGGCTGACGATATCGATGCCCTGACCCGAGCCCGTCGTGATCAGCACATCGTCGCGCGTTGCGGCAATGCCGCGATGACGCTTCAGCTTGTCGGCGACGAACTCGCGCAACCCGATATACCCCTGCGGTCCTTGCGCCAGATTGTACATCGCGAGCTTCGAGCCCTCGCGGCGCAGCACCGAGGCGGTCGCCTCGATCAGGCCCTCGATCGGAATCTGCACCGGATCGTTGTGGCCGCCGACGAAGTTGTATTTCGGAAATCCGCCAAAGCGCGGCGCAGGATCGGGCAATCCATTGGCAAACAGCGAGGTGATCTCGAAACCGGAGCCGCTCATGATCGCTTCCCTCTGATAATCGGATGTGCTTGGCAAAAGGCTCGCATGGCTCCGATGGACCACGCAAGGGCACGCGGCCGCTCAAGGCTCGACTGGCTATCCTGGACGCTGCGATACTGCACCACAACGCAACCGCAAGGACCTTCCTCCGCATGGCCACTCCGCTGTTATTCGAACCGATCAGCTTCCGCTCGGTCACCGCGCGCAACCGCATCGTCGTGGCACCTATGTGCCAGTACAGCGCCATCGACGGGCTGGGCGATGACTGGCACGTGCAACATCTCGGTGCGCGTGCCATGGGCGGCGCGGGCATCGTGTTCACCGAGGCGACGCATGTCTCGGCCATCGGGCGCATCACGCCTCACTGCCTCGGTCTGTGGAGCGCACAGCACCAGGCCCTGCTGACCCGGCTCGCCGCCATCATCGCACGCGGCGGCGCGGTGCCGGGCATCCAGCTCGCGCATGCCGGGCGCAAGGCGAGCACCACGCGCACCTGGGAGGGCAGCAAGCCGATCCCGCCGCACGCAGGCGGCTGGGTGCCGGTGGCGCCGAGCCCGATCCCGTTCCACGCCGGCGCCACCGATCCGCATGCGCTCACCACCGGCGAGATCGCCGAGATCGCCGGACAGTTCGCCACGTCCGCGCGGATGGCGCGCGAGGCCGGCATGAAGGTGGTGGAGATCCATGCCGCGCACGGCTATCTGCTGCACTCGTTCCTGTCGCCGATTGCCAACCACCGCAACGACGCGTACGGCGGCGACCTCGACGGGCGCAGCCGCTTCCTGATGGAGACCATTGATGCGGTGCGCGCGGAGTGGCCCGCGGACCTGCCAGTGTTCGTGCGCTTGTCCTGCGTCGACTACCTGCCAGGTGGCCTGACGATCGACGACACCGTGGCACTGTGCCGCAAGCTGGCGGCGCGCGGCGATGTCGATCTGATCGACTGTTCCTCGGGCGGCATTTCGCCCGACGTCCGCATCCCCACGCATCCGGGCTATCAGGTGCCGTTTGCGGATGCGGTGAAGCATCGCGCCGGCATTGCCACGGGTGCTGTCGGGTTGATCACCGAGCCGACGCATGCCGCCGAGGTCGTCGGCAACGATCGCGCCGATCTGGTGTTCGTCGCGCGTGTGCTGCTGGCCGATCCGGCATGGCCGCTGCGCGCGGCGAAGGCGCTCGGGGTGAAGCCGGAGCTGCCGCCGCCCTATTGGCGCGCCACGCTGGCGTGATCCTGCCACAACAATTCCCTGCAAGGCGGCCACTGCCGCCACATTTGGCAGCGAGCTTCGGCAAGCACGGGCGCTCGTATGCGCCGAGCGCCAACCCGCAACGGAGATGCCTGCAATGAAAGCGACGCTGGTCAACCGTGCCGCACCCCTGTTGATCACCACGATGCTGGTCGCCGCCCCGGCCTGGGCACAGTCGACCACCAGCCAGACCAATCCGGGCAGTGGAGCGCCCGCGACGGCCTCGCCCGGCGCAACGACTACCCCGGCGATGCCGCAGGCAGCGGCTCCAAGCCAGACGAGCAGCGTACCGTCAGGCATCAGCCACAAGGCGATGAGCCACAGCAGCCAAGCCACGACCAAGCAGCCGGGCGAGACGATGCAAAACCTGGTGGAGCGTCGCATCACCGACCTGCACAGCAAGCTGCACATCACCGCCGATCAAAGCCAGCAATGGGACCAGTTCGCCCAAGTGATGCGGGACAACGCGAAGCAGATGGACCAGGGCTATCAGCAGCGCGCGGAGAAGCTGGCGTCCATGTCCGCGGTCGACAACATGCAGTCCTACGCGCAGATCGAGCAGCAGCGCGCGCAGGACATGCAGAAGCTGGTTCCGGCGTTCCAGACTCTGTATGCGTCGCTGTCGGACCAGCAGAAGAAGACGACTGACCAGTTGTTCCGCAACTACGCGGCGAGCACGCAGGCTCACCGGCAGGCCGCGGCGCGGTAAGGCGGCAGCGGCCAGCCTCTGGCCTTCGCCGGGCACCGGCGCTATATGGCGGCGCTCGCGCTGCCGGTCGGCCCCCGCTTTCGCGGGGGTGACGTGCCGGCGCCAGCAGGAGCAGCGCCATGAAGCCGGGCATCCACCCCGCGTATCACGAGATCAACGTCGTCATGACCGATGGCACGCAGTTCAAGACGCGGTCCTGCTACGGCAAGGCTGGCGACACGCTCCGGCTGGACATCGATCCGAAGTCGCACCCGGCGTGGACCGGGCAACACCGCATCATCGACAGCGGCGGCCAGGTCGCGAAGTTCAACAAGAAGTTCGCCGGGCTCGGGCTGAAGAACTAGCCAGACTTCAGCAGGGTTTCCTGCCGCACAGCGCCTCTTGAACCGGGGGCGCTGCCTGCCAACTGTTGTTGTGTCCGGAACGCCCCTCGGGGGTTCCGGAGGATTGAACGGGGCCGGCCCATACGGGCGGTCCAAACACACGACCTTGCTCAAGCAGGAGGTTTGCCATGACCACGTTCGACTTCGCTCCGCTGTTCCGTACTGCCATCGGCTTCGACCGACTGGCCCGCCTGATGGACACAGCGGCTTCCGCCGCCGAGCCATCGAGCTATCCGCCCTACAACATCGAGAAGACCGGCGAGGATACCTACCGCCTGACCATGGCGGTGGCGGGGTTCCGTCCGGAGGAACTGGACCTTGTCGTGAAGGACAACACGCTGGTGGTTTCCGGCAAGGTGACCAGCGACGGACAGAAGGGTGAGCTGCTGTATCGCGGCATCGCCGGCCGGGCCTTCGAGCGTCAGTTCGTGTTGGCCGACCACATCGTGGTCGACGGCGCGGATCTGCAGAACGGCCTGCTGCATGTCGGCCTGAAGCGGGTGGTGCCCGAGGCGCTGAAGCCGCGTCGGATCGCCATCGGCACCAGTGCGCCGGCGGCGATCGCCAATGACGCGCGGGACGCCGCGAAGGCCGCCTGACGCGACGGAAGGCGACAGACGAAGGGGCCGGTTCGCCGGC
>JBGPND010000235.1:0-7571 GCA_041487355.1 Acetobacteraceae bacterium
AGCGCCCCCTCTCCCGCGAAGCGGGGGAGGGTTGGGGTGGGGGTGTTACGGGGGAGGGTTGGGGAGGGGGCGCAGCTTCCACCGCTCGACGAACGCCCGCATCAGCCGCCGCGATCCTCGACTGCGACCAGCACGAGGGTCATGCGCGCTTGCGTCGCAGCACCGCGTCGCGGACCAGCGGCATGCGGTCATTGCCGAAAAACATGTCGTCGCCGCCGACGAACATGGTGGGCGAGCCGAAGCCGCCGCGATCGATCAGCTCCTGCGTGGTGGCGCGCAGCTTGTCCTTGATCTCCTGCCGCTCGATGCCGGCGAGGAACTTTTCGACGTCGACGCCGACCTTCTGGCAGATCTCCCGCAACACCGGCACCTGCGAGATGTCCTTGTCGTCGCCCCAATAGGCCTCGAACGTCGCCTGCGCGAAGGGCACCAGCTTGCCCTCGGGCTGCAGCAGGATGCAGCCGCGCATCGCCTTCACGCTGTTCACCGGGAACACCGTCGGGCGGTAGTGCATCCTGATGCCGAGGAAGCGCGCCCAGTCGGTCTGGTCCTTCTTGTTGTAGGCCACCTTCGCCGGCACCGGCGTTTCGCGCGCGTTGTGCACGCTGGGATTGACCGCGTTGAACACGCCGCCGACCAGGATCGGCCGCCAGGCGACCTCGATCCCCAGTTCCTTCTCCATGAGCAGGAGATTGTGGAAGGCGAAATAGGTCCACGGGCTCGAGCAGTCGAAGAAGCATTCGATATCAGCCATGGCATTTTTCCCCGTTGCTGCCCGAGCCCGTCGCCTGAAGCCGCCTACGCCGGCACCGGCCGGGCGCGCTGGTTGTAGAGAATCTTCGCCCGCCGGTCGCGCTCCTCCTGCGGCAGCTTGGACTGATCCTCCGACAGCTCGGCGCCCACCGCCATGCCGCGCTGCACCGCCGGCCGGCTGCCGATCTCCTCGAACCAGCGCTTGAAGTGTTTGAACTCCTCGATGTCCTGGCCCTGCGCCTTCCAGTTCACTGTCCACGGATAGCTGATCATGTCGGCGATGGTGTACTCGTCGCCGGCCAGGTAGCGGCTCGCATACAGCCGGTTGTTGAGCACCCCGTAGAGGCGGTTCACCTCGTCGGTGAACCGGCGCACGGCATAGGACTGGTCGCCCTTGGTGTCGCCGAGCCGGCGGAAATGCCCGCACTCGCCGCTCTTCGGGCCCTGGTTCGCCATCTGCCAGATCAGCCACTGGGTGACCTGATACTTCGGCCGCGTCGCCTGCGGGAAGAATTTCCCCTCCTTCTCGGCGACATACATCATGATCGCGCCGGACTCGAAGACGGCGATCGGCTCGCCACCGCCGGCCGGGTCGCGATCGACCAGTACCGGCATGCGATGATTTGGGTTCATCTTGAGAAATTCGGCGCTGAACTGGTCGCCGCGGCCGATATTACACGGCACGATCTTGTATTGCGCGCCCAGTTCCTCCAGCAGGATCGTCACCTTCTTCCCGTTGGGTGTCGGCCAGTAGTGAACATCGTACATCGTACTGCCTTTCTGTCCTTGCTTGGGTCCCCGTCGAACCGATGAGCCCGGCCACCATGCCACAGGCGGCGTTGGAAAGTCCCCCGCCTCGGCGAGCGGAACCGCAAGAAATGCTTGTCCTCCGGCAAGAACCGTGATTCCGTTATAATGCAACTCAACCTGCAAACAGCGAGTCGATCAGCCATGGCACTAAAGAAGGCCCCTGCGGCAGCCAAGTCCGCAGCCAAGTCCGCAGCCAAGTCCCCTGCAAAGTCCCCTGCAAAGTCCCCTGCAAAGTCCCCTGCAAAGTCCCCCAAGGCAGCAGCGCCGGCCAAGGCGGCCGCGCCGCCGCCCACCGTCACCCTGAAACACCTGGCGGCGCAGCTCTCCGAGAGCCACGAGCTGCCGAAGAAACAGGCCGACGCCGTGCTGGCCGGCATGGTCGGCCTCGTGGTCAAGCACCTGAAGAAGGGCGACCGCATCCGGATCGCCGGCCTGGGCGTGCTCCAGGTGAGGAAGCGGGCCGCGCGCATGGGCCGCAATCCCGCCACCGGCGAGCCGATCAAGATCAAGGCAAGCAAGAAGGTCGCCTTCCGCGCGGCGAAGGAGCTGAAGGAAGCGGTCTGATTAAGGGCGTCATGGCCGGGCTTGGCCCGGCTACCCACGACTTCGATACGCTAAGAAAGTTGTGGGTGGCCTGCCTTCGCAGGCCATGGCGATAATCATGATGGTGGGTGCGACAGGGATTGAACCTGTGACCCCCGCCGTGTGAAGACGGTGCTCTGCCGCTGAGCTACGCACCCATCGCAGGTTGAGATAGGCGGCGGCGCTTCGGGGTGTCAAGCCGCGCTGCGCCGTACTTGCCATCGGCGTGGTGCATCGCAACATTGCACTCATGCGCCGTGCCGCCGTGACCTTCCTGGGGCTGCTGTCCCTCGCAACGACCGCGGCGTCCGCGCAGGTCGCGCAGGTGCAGCTTGCCTACGACACCTACGCCGCCGGGATCGAAGTGATGCAGATGCACGCATTCTTCGGCCTCGGCCCGTGGAACTATCACATCGATCTCGACTACCACACCACGGGGTTGGTCGGTCTGTTCTACCGCGGGCACCAGACCAACACGGTGCGCGGCGTCTGGCAGGACGAACAGGCGGAGCCGCTCGAGTTCTTCGGCGAAGGCGTCTGGCGCGGCCAGCAGCGCCGCACCCTGATCGACTACGATCACGGCCTGCCGCGGATCAAGGACCTCCGTCCGCCGCAGGAGACCGAGCGCGAGCCGGTGCCGCCGGAGCTGCAGCTCCATGCCCTGGACACGCTGAGCGCGCTCGTCCAGCTCATGCGCAAGGTCGAGCGGGCCGACACGTGCGAGACCGCGGTGCGCACCTATGATGGCCGCCGCGTGCTCGATGTCGTCGCCCACACGGGCGGCCCGGAGAAGCTCGAACCGACCGGCCGCTCGATCTTCAGCGGGCCGACGCTGCGCTGCGACTTCGAGGGCCGCGAACTGGCGGGATTCCTGTTCGGCGAGGACGATCCGGAGCACCGCAGGCCGCTGCACGGTTCCGCCTGGCTGGCACCGATGCTGCCTGGTGCGCCGCCTCTGCCCGTGCGCATCGCCTTCCAGACACGCTGGTTCGGCTGGGCGACGATGTACCTGACCGGTGCGACCGAACGCCTGGAATAGGCCTCAGCCCAGCAGTCGCCGCGCGATTGCCGCCATGTGTTTCCCGTCATGCCCGGGCGTGTCCCAGGCATCTGAACCGGCACAGGTGCCGCGACGGATGGCCGGGACACGCCCGGGCATGACGGCAGGAGTGGGACAGATGGTCTCCCCTGCTTGGGACATGGTATCAACCCAGCAGTCGCCGCGCGATTGCCGCCAGTTCGGGAAAATCCTGGGCGACCGCGACGGCGCCCTCGGCCATCCAGGGCGGCCCGTAGCCCCAGGCAGCGAAGATGCAGGGCAGGCCGGCACCGCGCGCGGCGGCAATGTCGTTGGCGTGGTCGCCCGCCATCACCGCGTGCGCCGGCTCGCCGCCGGCAGCCTTCAGCGTCGCCAGCAGATGCGCCGGATCGGGCTTGCGGACCGGGAAGCTGTCGCCGCCGCCGATCGCGGCGAAATATCCTGCCAGTCCCAGTGCGCTCAGCAGCGAGCGCGCGGCCGCCTCCGGCTTGTTGGTGCACACCGCAAGTCGCCAGCCCGCTTCGGTCAATGAACCCAGCGCCTGGGTCACGCCTGGATAGGGCGTGGTCTCCACCGCGGCATGCGCGCCGTAGTCGGCCGAGAACTCGGCCACCGCGCCCGCGTCCGGCGCCTGCCCGCGCGCGGCGAAGGCGCGCTCGACCAGCTTGGCCACGCCGTCTCCCACCATCAGCGCGGTCTCGGCCTGGGACAGCGCCGCCAGGCCGCGCGCCTGCATCAGCCGGTTCAGCGCCGCGGCGAGGTCCGGCACCGAGTGCACCAGCGTGCCGTCAAGGTCGAGCAGCAGGGTGCGGATCACGATGTTGCACTCCGAAACGCGATTTGAAGCAGCAGGATAGCGGCAGGCTTTGACACGGCGTAGCCTGCGCCGCCACAACGGCGGAGAAACCAGAGACAGCGATGGCACGCACCGCCGTGATCCTGGCCGCCGGCTTCGGCACGCGCATGAAGTCCGCACTGCCCAAGACCCTGCACCGGATCGCCGGCCGCCCCATGCTGCGCCATCTGCTGGCAAGCTGCGAGCAGGTGTTCGACCGCATCGTCGTCGTGGTCGGGCCGGAGATGGACGCCGTGCGGCGGGAAGCCGCGCCGCACATCTCGATGGTGCAGCAGGAGCGCCGCGGCACTGCGCATGCCGCGCTGGTCGCCGCGCCCCAGTTCGGCGACGGCGAGGTGGCCGTGCTGTATGCCGACAACCCGCTGATCCGGCCGGAGACGCTGCGCAGCCTGCTTGAGCGCCGCGCCGCCGGCGATGCGGCGCTCGCACTGCTTGCCTTCCGCCCGCCCGATCCGGCCCGCTATGGCCGCGTGATTGCGCGCGACGGTTATGTCGAGCGCATCGTCGAATGGGCCGACGCGGCGGAGGCGGAACGCGCCGCGACCCTGTGCAACGCCGGCGCGCTGTGTGCCGCGTCCGCTGACATGGCACGCTGGCTGGGTGCGGTGCGCGCCGACAATGCCAAGGGCGAATACTACCTCACCGATGTCGTGGCGCTGGCACGCGCGGAGGGCGGCCGTGTCGCCGCGGTGGAGGCGCCGGCGGACGAACTGGCGGGGATCAACTCGCGTGCCGAACTCGCGGCGGCCGAGGCAGTGGTGCAGTCCTGGCTGCGCGCGGCCGCGATGGATGCCGGCGTGACGATGACCGACCCGGGTTCCGTGTTCCTGTGCGCCGACACCGAATTCTCGCCCGATGTGACGATCGAGCCCAACGTGGTTTTCGGACCAGGGGTCAAAGTTGCGACCGGTGCGCAGATCCGTGCATTCAGCCATCTGGAGGGCTGCATGGTCGGCGAGCGATGTATCGTAGGCCCGTTCGCCCGGCTACGCCCGGGCACCGTGCTCGGCGAGAACGTGCATGTCGGCAACTTCGTCGAGCTGAAGGCGGCGCGACTTGGCGCAGGCGCGAAAGCGAACCACCTGTCCTATCTCGGCGACGCCGAGATCGGTGCCGAAACAAATATCGGCGCCGGCACCATCACTTGCAACTACGACGGCTACGCCAAGCATCGGACGAAAATCGGCGCGCGCGCCTTCATCGGCTCCGACACCGCGCTGGTTGCGCCGGTGACGGTCGGTGACGGCGCCATCGTCGCCGCCGGCAGCGTGATCACCGAGGACGTGCCGGCGGACGCTCTGGCCATCGCACGCGGCCGGCAGGTGACGAAGCAGGGGCGCGCAGCTGCGATGCGCGCGGCGAGAAAGGGCAAGAGCTGATGTGCGGCATCGTTGGCGTGATCGGCACGCGGCCGGCGGCCCCGCTGATCCTGGATTCGCTGCGCCGACTGGAATATCGCGGCTACGACAGCGCCGGCATCGCCACGCTGGTGAACGGCCACATCGATCGCCGCCGTGCCGAAGGCAAGCTCGGCAATCTCGCCGCCGTGCTGGAGCGCTCGCCGCTGCCCGGAACGACCGGCATCGGCCACACGCGCTGGGCGACGCATGGCGCGCCGACCGAAAGCAACGCACATCCGCACGGCACGTCGCGCGTCTCCGTCGTGCACAACGGCATCATCGAGAATCACGCCGAACTGCGTGCCGAACTGGAAGCCGAGGGGCAGGAATTCACCACCGAGACCGACACCGAGACGGTGGCGCAGCTTGTCGATCTGAATTTGCAGCGCGGCATGGACCCGATCGCCGCGGCCGGGGCAGCGTTCCGCCGCCTGGAAGGCGCCTATGCCTTGGCGATGATCTTCTCCGGCCATCCCGAGCTGATTGTCGGCGCGCAGCATGGCGCACCGCTGGCGGTGGGCTTCGGCGAGAACGAGATGTTCGTCGGTTCCGACGGCCTGGCGCTGGCGCCGCTGACGCAACGCATCGCGTATCTGCGTGACGGTGACTGGACCGTGGTGGACCGCAAGGGCGCGAAGTTCTTTGGCACCGACGGCAAGGAAGTGCAGCGCGAGGTGAAGCTGACGCGGCTGACCGGTGCGGCGATCGGCAAGGGCAATTTCCGCCACTTCATGGAAAAGGAGCTGCACGAGCATCCCGCGGTGATTGGCGACACGCTGCATCGCATGGTCAACCCTGCCACGCGTGCCGTGGCATTGCCGGCGCTGCCGTTCGATTTCGCCACGCTGCCGCGCATCACCATCAGTGCCTGCGGCAGCGCCTATTATGCCGGACTGGTGGCGCGTTGGTGGTTCGAGGCGATCGCGCGCATTCCCACCGACATCGATGTGGCGAGCGAATTCCGCTATCGCACGCCGCCCTTGCCGCGGGGCGGGCTTGGGCTGCTGGTGTCGCAATCCGGCGAAACCGCCGACACCCTGGCGGCGCTGCGCTACATGCGCGAGCAGGGCCAGCATGTGCTGTCGGTGCTGAACGTGCCGGAGAGCAGCATGGCGCGCGAGAGCGACGCCGTGCTGGAGACCGTGGCCGGGCCGGAGATCGGTGTCGCCAGCACCAAGGCGTTCACCGCGCAGTTGGCGGCACTGGCATGCCTCGCGCTTGGCGCGGCGCGTGTGCGCGGTGCGATCGACGCGGCGCAGGAGGCGGCGATGACCGACGCGCTGCTGGAAGTGCCCAGCCGCGCGGCTGAGGTGCTGGACAATGACGAGACGATCCAGGCGCTGGCGCCTCGCATCGCGCAGGCGCGCGACGTGCTTTATCTCGGCCGCGGCAACTGCTTTCCGATTGCGATGGAAGGCGCGTTGAAGCTGAAGGAGATCAGCTACATCCACGCCGAAGGCTATGCCGCTGGCGAGATGAAGCACGGCCCGATCGCACTGATCGATCCGGCGGTGCCGGTGATCGCCATCGCGCCGTCAGGGCCGTTGTTCGAGAAGACTGCGTCGAATGTGCAGGAGGCCGCGGCGCGCGGCGGCCAGGTGATCGTGTTCAGCGACGCGGCGGGAGCGGCGAAGCTGCGCGGCATCGCCGCCGAGACGATCGTGCTGCCCGCCGTCGATCCGTTCGTGGCACCGATCCTGTACGCGATCCCGGTGCAGTTGCTGGCGTATCACGTGGCGGTGCTGAAGGGCACGGACGTGGACCAGCCACGCAATTTGGCGAAGTCGGTGACGGTGGAGTAGTGAGGCGGTCGGGACTCGGATTGGGTTTCGGGTTTCGACCCGAGCCAGAAGTTTAGCGAAGTTGGGTTTCGAGGACAGTCCTCACGATGAACGAAAGCAATGGCCTCGCTTCGGCAAGTGTTGTCAAAACTGGCGGCTGGTTCTTGTCGCGCGCATGACGATAGGAATTTGCGGTCCGCCACATGGTCTCATACCATCCGTCCCAACCCTCGACTCATAGGGGCTAGGAATCGCCCCCGAACTCCGATTCGCTACGTCCGTTCATCGGGTCGCGACGACGGAGGCTTTGATGGGAGCGGCGGTCAAGATCACCCGGACGGATCACACGG
>JBGPND010000236.1:0-7553 GCA_041487355.1 Acetobacteraceae bacterium
GCCGCGCGATCGTCGTCCAGCAGCATCTGGGAAAGCGAGGCGCCGCCGCTGCCCCCCATGCCTTCGCCGCCGAACCCGCCCTGGGTTGCCGGGTTCTGGACATCACTGGCGGTCTCTTCGCCTTCCAACGCGAAGCCGTCGCGTTTGAAGTAGAGGTCGAAGCATTCGTCGAACAGGTTCTTCTCGTCCGGCGTCTTTGCCAGCACGAGCGACAGCGTGTCCTTCAGCACCGTGCGATCGCCGAAGCCGACTACCTGCACGGCACGCGCCGCGTCGATACCTTCGGCGGCGGAGACACGGATTCCAGCGCCGCGGGCAGCCTGCAGGAATTGGCGGAGGGGTTCGCTGGTCTGCACTAGGCGCACCCCCTCCCCAACCCTCCCCCGCTTCGCGGGAGAGGGGGCGCTGAACTCCCTCTCCCGCGAAGCGGGGGAGGGTTGGGGAGGGGGTGCGTGGTCATACCGGCAGCCCCGCCTCCTGCCGCGCCTTCTGCGTCAGCGTGGCGATCTGCTTGTTTGCCACTTCGATATCCGCCTCGAACTTCAGCAACACGTTCAGCGTGTCATGCACCATCTCGGTGTCCAGCGCGGCCGCGTGCAGCAGCACCAGCACGCGCGCCCAGTCGATCGTCTCGCTGACCGACGGCGCCTTCTTCAGATCCAGCATGCGCAACTGCTGCACGAAAGCCACCAGCTCGCGGCGCAGACTCGCCTCGATGCCGGGCACGCGCGATTCGATGATGCGGCCTTCCAGCTTGGCATCCGGGAAGCCGATATGCAGATGCAGGCAGCGCCGCTTCAGCGCGTCACCCAGATCGCGCGTGCTGTTCGAGGTCAGCAGCACGATCGGCGTCACCAGCGCTCCGACCGTGCCGATCTCCGGGATGGTGACCTGGTAGTCGGACAGGATCTCCAGCAGGAACGCCTCGAACTCCTGGTCCGACTTGTCGATCTCGTCGATCAGCAGCACGGCGCCGCCCGGCTGCTGCAACGCACGCAGCAAGGGGCGCGGCTCCAGGAACTGGCGCGAGAAGAAGATGTCGCCAAACTCATGCAGCTTGTCGAGCGCGGCGGGCAGCGAATCGCTCGCGCTCATCACGTCGCCGATCTTGTCCTTCAGGATCTGGGTGTAGAGCAGTTGCTTGCCGTATTTCCACTCGTATAGCGCCTTCGCTTCGTCCAGTCCCTCGTAGCACTGCATGCGGATCAGCGTGAGGTCGAGGAACGCCGCCACCGACTTGGCGAGCTCGGTCTTGCCGACGCCCGCGGGTCCTTCCACCAGGATCGGCTTCTGCAGGTGCTGGGCGAGATAGACGGCGGTGGCGATCTGCCGGCTGGGGATGTAACCGACCGAGGCGAGGCCCTGTTCCGCGGCCTCGATCGAGGAAAGTTTGCGCGCTGCCGGCTGGGCCGACGGCGCTCCTGCGTCTGGCATAGAGGCTCCAATCGATGATTCTACCCATGGGTAGCATCCCGCTTGGCGATTGCCAAAGGGGAGGTGAGGGCTGGGGTTCGGTTGGTCCTGCGGTCGAATGCGCCTTGCGTGCATGGACCACGAAGCGGCCTGACGAGGCACTCCGCCGCGCGTCACGCTATGGCGCCGTGGGCAGCGGAATTCAAAGAAACCGCACGGAAGTTGGAGGGCTGACAACAAGCCCTTTTCCTGTGCGAATTGCGGGTGCAGAATCGTATCATGACTTTCTGCTATGCACGGATCTCAACTGAGGGCCCGGCAGTGCAACAGGCACCGCTCAAGCAAATGGGGGAAAGTCATGAAACGCTGCAACTTGTCGGCCTTTCTCGCGCCATTGATTTTGGCCTTCGCTATTTCGTTCGCAGGGACCAGTAGCCATGCGGCTGGCCCGTTTGATGGAAAATGGGTTGGCACGGCGCCCGAGGCCGGGGATTGCGGGCAACTTGTTGTTACGCTCACGATCACTGACAGCAAGATCACTGGAACGGTCGCTGGGAAACATGGTCCACCGTCGATCCAGTCGGGTGACGTCGCAGCCGATGGGAGAGCCAGAGTTCTATACGCAGATCAGCAAGGGTTCGATGGTGCAATACAATTTTCGGGCGACAATTTCCGTGGCAACTTCAAATCGTTCTGTGGCCTTCGAGACGTAACCGGGTCACGCAAGTAGTGACTCTGCCAACTTATCTGCGATCATAGTTGTCTACATATGGCAATGTCCTGGATCATATTCAGCCCATAACTCGGCACTAACGATAGCATCCAGCGCGGATCGGTGGCCGAACCTCAAACTGAGCCGCGTCCCGGCATCGCGCCAGCAAGGCGCGTCCGGCGATAGATCGCGGCAAGCGGAACGCGGAACTCGATGCTCTCCAGTTCCACCATCCCATCCTCGATCACCAGGGCGCGTTCGGGCCAGTTTCCCTGAGAATCACGCCGCAGCAATTCCGCCCGGATGCGGACACTGTGCAGGATCAGGATTTCCCGCACGGTCGGAATGGTCGTGTAGGCCCAGACGTTGGTCCACGTCTCGGTCTTGTTGGTGGGCGATAGGATTTCGACCATCAGTACCGGCTCGCTGACGTCGTATTCCTCCACCAGATAGTCTGAGCAGGTGACGGCCAGATCGGGAATGCGGAAGTTGGCATCGGCGCGGATGCGCGGAATGGTACCCGCGTTCGCTATAACAGTGCACCCTGACGCCTGTACCTCAAGATGATTGCCGATCAGGCGGCTTAGCTCTGCCTGAATGATGCCGTGCGTCCGGCTCGCCGGCGCCATGGCCTGTGGTTCGCCATCTACCAGTTGCCAGAGGCTTCCACTGGGCGCGTCCCAAGCCAGGAACTCCGCCACATCCATCACCGCAGGAACTTTCCTCACCGGATCCGACATGCCCGCACTCTAACACACCCCCATTCTCGCCGCACCCTATTTGGCCCCTCGCGCCGCCCCCGCCTAGACTGCCGCCACCACGCCACAGAAGGGACGCCCACCGCATGGATTTCCACATCAGCCCACAGCAGCGCGAGATGGTCGCCTCTGTCCGCGACCTGGCGCAGTCCGAATTCAAGGCCACCGCTGGCAGGTGGATGGACGGCACCTTCCCGTGGGAGAACATGAAGAAGCTCGCCGCGCTCGGCGTCCTGGGCATGTCGGTGCCGGAGGAATATGGCGGGCTCGGCCTGCCGATCCTGGATACCGCGCTGATCCTCGAGGAGATCGCCAAGGTCTGTTACGTCACCGCGATGGCGGTGCTGGGCGAGGCCGGCGTGCAGACTCGTGTGATCGCCCGCTACGCCCCGGCCTCGATCCGTGACCGCATCCTGCCGCGCGTGGTCAGCGGCGACTGCATGCTGGCGATCTGCATGACCGAGCCGCACGCCGGAACCGATGTCGCCAACTACCGCACCAACGCGCGCATCGTCGGTGACCGGGTGATCCTGAAGGGCACCAAGACGCTGATCAGCCGCGCACCCGAGGCGGGCATGTTCGTCGTGTTCACCCGCGTCGACGGCAAGCCCGGCCGCGAGGGCATCGGCTGCGTGCTGCTGGAAGCCGGCACCAAGGGCTTCGAGGTCACCGGCACCTATCACACGATGGGCGGCGAGAACCTGCACGAGATCCAGTTCAACGATTGCGAGCTGCCGCTGGAAAATCTGGTGATCCGCGAGGACGGATTTCGGAAACTGCTTAGCGCGTTCAACACGCAGCGCTGCCTCAATCCGTCGATCTCGCTCGGCCTGGCGGAAGGCGCGTTCGACGAGGCGGTGAACTACGTGCGGGAACGCACGGTGTTCGGCAAGCCGATCGCCGACCATCAGGGCATCCGGTGGAAACTCGCCGACATGTTCAAGGACATCGAGGCGGGCCGCGGCCTGCTGTACCGCGCCTGCCTGACCGCCAATCCGTTCCCCGATCCGTTCATGGCGGCGGCGGCCAAGGTGTTCTGCAACGAGATGTCGCTGCGCGTCACGTCGGAGGCGGTGCAGTTGCACGGCGGGTTCGGCTTCACCGACGAATATCCGGTTTCCCGATTTTATCGCGGCGCGCGCTACGGCTCGATCGGCGGCGGCACGTCGGAAACGTTGCGCGATCTGATGGGCAGAAAGATCGTCGGCGATATGGATTTCGATCAGGGCATTCTCGGCCTGGGGACCTACTGACGTGCTGCTGATCGAGGCTGACGGCAAGGCTCTGCTCGCGGAGCACGGCGTGGCGGTTCCCGAAGGGTTGGTGGTCACCGACGCGGCAGTGATCGGCAAGCTGCCCGGCGCGGGTCCCTGGATGGTGAAGGCACAGGTGCCGGTGGGCGGCCGCGGCAAGGCGGGTGGTGTCGTGCGCTGCATCTCGCGGCAGGACGTTGCCGCAGCGGCAGGGCGGCTGCTTGGCAGCCGCCTGAAGGGCCACCAGGTCGAGGCCTGCCTGGTGGAACAAGCCGCCACCGGCGAGGAGCGCTATCTCGCTGTCATGGTCGATGCGGCGAGCTACGGGCTCCGGGTGATCTACTCGGCACAGGGCGGCGTCGACATCGAGCAGTCCGGGACGGCGCAGGGGCGGCTCTGCCCGCCGCATCCGGGCGCGGCGGCGGAGGCGCTGGCCGAGCTGATCGCGGGCGAGCCCGATGCCTGGCGCGGCCATATCGCGGCGGTTGGCCGCAAGCTGGCGGACATGCTCATCGAGCGCGAGCTGGCGCTGGCGGAGATCAACCCGCTGTTCGTCTCCGCCTCGGGATGCGTGGCGGGCGACGCGAAGGTCGTGGTGGATCTCGGCGCGGTGGAGCGCCAGCCGCGCATCGCCGCGCTGATCGAGGCGCGGCCGGGAACCTACGCCGATGCCAACCGCAAGCTGCGCGAGGGCTTCGACTATGTCGAACTCGACCCGGCGGGCGAGATCGGCCTGGTCACCACCGGCGCCGGCCTGTCGATGATGCTGATCGACGAGCTGACCGCGCGCGGCAGCAAGCCGCTGAATTTCTGCGACATCCGCACCGGCCAGATGCGCGGCAGTCCGGCGCGGCTTATGCGCGTGCTGGAATGGATCACGTCGCGCCCGTCGCTGCGCGCGGTGCTGGTGAACATCTTCGCCGGCATCACCGATCTGGCCGAGTTCGGCGCCCTGCTCGCCACCGCGATGGAGCAGACCCCCAGCCTTCGCGTGCCCGTGGTGGCGCGGCTGGTAGGCCGTGGTGCCCCCGAGGCGCGGCACATCCTGGCGGAGCGCCAGCCGGGCATGCTTGTCACCGAGGACCTGGAAGAGGCGCTGCGACGGATCGGCGCCATCATCGGAGCAGCCTAGTCATGCTGTCCGGTCTACTCACCACGCTTTCACCGTCATGGCCGGGCATGTCCCGGCCATCCGTACAGCACCGTGCCACGACGGATGGCCGGGACACGCCCGGCCATGACGGGGGAAGCATGGGCGGACGCACATGATCAACACCCTCTCGCGCGAGACGCCGGTCATCGTGCAGGGCATCACCGGCCGCATGGGCCGCACGCACGCGGCCCTGATGCGCGCCTACGGCACCAACATCGTCGGTGGCACCTCGGCGCGCGGCGATATGAAGGAAGCCGCCGGCGTGCCGGTGTTCGCCAGTTGCGGCGACGCCGTGCTGGGAACCGGCGCCGTCGCCTCGGTGGCGATGGCCCCACCGCTGGAGACCCTCGCGGCCGTGGAGGAGGCGCTGGCCGCCGGCATCGGGCTCATCGTCACGGTGGCCGAGGGCGTGCCGCTGCACGACGCGGTGAAGATCGGCCGCGCCGTCCGCCGTGCCGGTGCGACCTGGATCGGAGCCTCCACGCCCGGCATGGCAATCCCCGGCGAGATCAAGCTCGGCTTCCTGCCCGATGTCTGCCTGCGCCCCGGGCCGCTGGCGATCATGTCGAAGAGCGGCACGCTGTCCTACGAGGTCGGTTATCGCCTGGCGCATGAGGGCCTGGGCCAAAGCATCTGGGTCGGTGTCGGCGGCGATCCGGTGAAGGGCGTCCGCTTCGCCGACCTGCTGCCGGTGTTCTTCGCCGATCCCCGCACGCACGGCATCGTCCTGGTCGGCGAGGTCGGCGGCAGCGAGGAGGAGGAATGCGCCGACGCGCTGGCGCGGCTCGGCGTGCGCAAGCCGCTCTATGCGCTGATCGCCGGGCGCGAGGCGAAGGAGGGTGTGCCGATGGGCCACGCCGGCGCCCTGGTGTTCGGCGAGGCCGGCACGCTCGCCTCGAAGACGCAGCGCCTGGCGGCCGCCGGCGCCAGCGTGTTCGGCTCGATCGAGACGCTGATCCAGGCCTGCGTGCGCGATTTCCAGGCGCTGCGGACATGACGCCGCCGCTGGCCGGCGTCTGCGTGCTCGACCTGACGAATGTCATCGCCGGGCCGCTGGCGTCCTATCAGCTTGCGTTGCTGGGCGCCGAAGTGATCAAGGTGGAGGTGCCGGGCATCGGCGACCTGTCGCGCAAGATGGGCGCCGATGCCGAACTGGGGCAGCGGCAGATGGGCGCGTCCTACCTGGCAATGAACGCCGGCAAGAAGTCGATCACGCTTAACCTGAAGAACCCGCGGGGCAAGGACATCTTCCGCCGGCTGGTGGCTGACGCCGATGTGGTGCTGGAGAATTTCCGGCCCGGCACGATGGAGCGGCTCGGCCTCGGTGCCGATACGCTGCGCGCGATCAACCAGCGGCTGATCTACTGCGCCGTGTCCGGCTTCGGCCAGACCGGGCCGCTCGCGCAACGGGCCAGCTACGACCAGATCATCCAGGGCTATTGCGGCCTGATGAGCCTGAC
The DNA here is from genome assembly GCA_041487355.1 of Acetobacteraceae bacterium. Lineage (GTDB taxonomy): Bacteria > Pseudomonadota > Alphaproteobacteria > Acetobacterales > Acetobacteraceae > JAMXLO01. The sequence goes on from JBGPND010000236.1 coordinate 6,750, forward strand.
CGGCGATGCGGACACCGCGCCGATGCGTGCCGGCCTGGTGGTGTGCGATACCACCGCGGCGATCACCGCAGCCTTCGCCATTGCCGCCGCTTTGTTCCGCCGCGCGTCCACCGGCGAGGGCGAGGTGATCGACGTCGCCATGCTGGATTGCGCGCTCGGCAGCATGACGTCGTGGATGATCTCGAATTATCTCAATGCGGGGCATGTGCCGCTTCCGCTTGGCAACCACAGCCACACATCCGCGCCGTCCGGCACGTTTCGCACCGGTGACGGTGTGATCAATCTTGTCAACAACGAGCAGAAGCAGTTCGAGGCGACCTGCGATGCGCTGGGAATGCCGGAACTGAAGACCGATCCGCGCTTTCGCGGTCGCGACGAGCGCATGCGGAATCAGGCAGTCCTGCGGTCGGTGCTGGAGGCGCAGCTGGCGCAGGCGAGCACCGCCGAATGGGAACAGCGTCTGAGTGCGGCAGGCGTGCCGGTGGGGCCGGTCCTGACCGTGCCGCAAATCGCGGAGCACGAGCAGTTGCGTGCGCGTGGCGTGGTGCACACCGTCCATGCTCCGGCGATCGGACGGGACATCCAGGTGGCGGGCCTTGGCTTCCACCTCGGCGGTCGTCCGGTCGAGATCGCTGCGCCGCCGCCTGTGCTGGGCGAGCACACCGAGGAGGTGCTGCGCGGGATTGGCTGCACCGATGCCGACGTCGCGGCATTGCGTGCCGAAGGCGTGATCTGAAGGAGGAGTGCGATGTATTTCGGCCCGCCGCCGCAGGTGTTGCAGACCGAAGTGTTCGCGACGCTGCC
>JBGPND010000237.1:0-7538 GCA_041487355.1 Acetobacteraceae bacterium
CCCCTCCGGCGCGGCCGACTGGATCGTCCTGGTTGCACCATTCACCACGGCTGCGCGGCAGGCGGGCACAGGGAAGGTCTTGTGCATCGTCCGGGACCCGGATCAGGACGTGCTGCCGTCAGCGCGGCTCCTGATCGGCGCATTTGGACTGACGCGAGCGGAGGCGCGCCTGGCGGGCGCTCTCGCGCGCGGCCTGCAACCGGACGAGATCGCCGCACACCACGGCGTTACGCTCGCCACCGTGCGCAAGCAGCTCAGCGCGGTTTTGGCAAAGACCGGATGTCGGCGTCAGGCGGATGTCGTGCGGCTGATGTTGACGCTGCCTTCGGCGTAGCCGTCTGCGCCGCTATATTTCGATGCATCATCCATATGGATGATGCACTGGAACTCTGACTCTGCTACATTCCCCCCCCACTGGTCATGGTCCGATCCCCCGCAAATGAGGGTGGCGCGGTGATGAATCGCCCTGGTAACGAAAACAAATTGGGGACAGGACGCTGACCTTTCAGGTCGTCGGGGCAGGGTTCGGCGGAGCCTTTTCACCGGGAGGAGGGCCACATGCACGAAGCTCCACTTGCACGGACCGTCGTAACGGTCGCGGTGTGCGGGACAGTTGAGGAACCCCGCTCCAGCCGAAAGAGAGCGTGACATGGCCGCGCACTTCCGCATGCTGGTCAGCTGTCTGTCCGTCATCCTGCTTGCTGCACTGTTGACAGCATGCTCGTCGGGCTCCTCCAGCACCAGCAGCTATGAGCCGCCGCAAAAAAGTCCGGCCGAGAAGCTCTATGATGCCGCTGTGGAGGAATGGACGCAATACGCCGACAAGCCGGACCACAAGTCCCTTGCCTGCGGTTTCAAGTCCGATGGTGGACTATGGTGCGCCTGGGCATGGAGTGACCCGGCGCTTGCGGCGGCAAAGGCGCGGGCGCTGCGTGATTGTGCGAAGGAAACCGGCATCGAGTGCTTCACCTTCGCTGAAGATAATTGCATGTCCGAATGGGCAATCGAAGTGGAGCACAAGTATGGCAGCTCGCGTGAAGCCTGCACGGCGACGCTGTCGGACTCCGAACTCCTTTACGGGGCGGGCACGTCGTACTACGCGGAGTATCAGGAGAAGCCTGAGCCGAAGGCAAGAGTGTGCGGACTGTTGGAAGGCGATACCCATGCAACCTGTTACAATGCGTGGGCGGCTGAAACTGTCGAACTCGCGGTCAGCTTTGCGATGAAGCTTTGTGAGGAAAGGACCGGACGGCTCTGCCAGATATTTGCCCGGAACGGAACGCTGTCCGACTGGGCTGAGACGCTGGCGGCACGCTATGCCCTAGCGAAGATAGCGCGTGATGAGATAACGACAGTGCTTGCCGCCGCGAAAGCCATACAGCAGCTCGACGCCCAGGAGACTGAGACGCCTCAGGCTCAGTATGAGACACCGCGGACGGACAATATTGATCCCGACGACGACAGCAGTCCGACGTCGACGGACGTCCTGTCAGGACTTGCGGCCGGACTGTCGGTTCTGAACTCCATGCCAAGGTACAACACTGGCGTACAAGGCACCATACCAACGTACAACGGCAACGGGCAGGACATGAGGTCATTGTCGAACTCACAAGCCACCAGGCGAGAGGCACCGGTCATGCAGTACTATCGGGCGAGACTGCGATGATCGACCGCATCACGAACTATTTCGGCGTAGTGGCCGGGACTGCTCTACTTGTCGTGTCGCTTGCTGGCGCCAGAGCGCAGCAGGCGACCGTCGAGGAGTGCGTTTCCCAGGCCGATACAGCATTGATCTTCGTTCGGTCGAACGCGAAACAGTGCGGTGCACGCGCTGAGGACCTCAATTCCATCGATCAAGGCACCCCGGCGAAGCAGTATACGGCTGCCCAATGCGTACAGCCGCTCCAGGTCGACTCACAGCGCAGTGCCCTCGAGGAATGTGCGAGAGTCTACTATTGCTCCCGATTGTCGCTGCAATGTGTCAAGACGACAGCGACCAGAGAGAGGCGGTGCGACGCACAGATTTCCGTACAGTGCCTGCAACAATACCCAGTACCGCAGTAATGCGACGGCCCCAGGGCATTGAGCGGGCCATCGTGCTCGGTCTGATGATCATGTTCGGAACCACCGAGGCAGCGGCGATTGACGTCAGCCAGGCGGACACGTTCGTGAATTCATGGCAACGCGCATGCGGACAGGCCTCGTCCGGCAAGTTCGGAGAGCTGCTCGCCTGCAGCGAGGCGGGGGAATCGGCAAGGGCGGTGCGTACCGACCCAAGACTGGCGACGTTGCTTGGCACCACAATGTGCAACTCGATGATCCATCAGTGCTCCGCGTACCCGAATATGTCGCAAGGGGACAAAGGGGACGTCGCCAACCTGGGGCGGATCGTCAACTGTCGCGGATTTTTCGCAAAAGACGTCGACGTTGCCTGCGGAGTATCCGGGCGCGCCACCTGGACCAGCTGCCAGCAGGATTCGCGAATGCAGTCCCAGGTCGACGACGCAAGAAAATTCGTCGATGACGTGAAGGCGGCGCAGCCGCGCCTTGGGTTCGTGGTCCCCGGTATCGATGCCTTTGGTCAGGCGCTGCAGTCGTTTGCGATCGGCATGGCGATCGGCGGTCTTGCCGTTCAGCGTGGCTGCGAGGCACGCAACGTCGACGAGATCATCGGCGATTACTGCGGGATCATCACGACTGACGATGCTGACTACGCCGTCCAGACAAGGTGCGTCAATTTCTCCCGACGCTACCTTCACCGCGCGGTCGCCGACGTATTCTCCGGCCGGACCGTTCGCGATGTCGGAAAGGTCCTGCTTCGCGAGATCGTCGGCGTTCCGTCTGCTGTGCTGGATCGGCTGTAGCTATGACCAGCCACAGCCCCGGCTGTTCGCGGTAAGCCCAGCGCGGCAGCGTGCTCGCCACAGGGCAACCGGCGACGCGCCGCCTTCCCGCCGCCCCTCAATCCCCGCCCAGCGCGGCCTCCGCCGTCCGCACCGCCTGCAGCGGCAGCGCCGCCCGCCCGACCACCTGGCCGCCGACACAGGCCAGCCAGCCGGCACCGTCCGGCGGCGTCGTCGGGCGCAGCTCGATCACCTTGGCCTCATCGTCCAGCGCAACGGCGCGATAGGAGCGCCAGCCGGTCCACACCGGCCCCAAAATGCGAACGACGCGGGCGATGGCTTCGCCCGCGTCGTCGCGTCCGATCCATTCGAGGGTCCGGTGGACACCGGGCCCCTCCTCCTGCCGTCCCCGCATCCAGTGGAGGCGGGGTGCCTGCATCTAAACTGCCTCCGTCATGCGCTCTTGGCCATGATTTCGTCCGCGATGTTGCGCGGCACCGGATCGTAGTGGTGGAACTGCATGGTGAACGAGGCGCGCCCCTTGGTCATGCTGCGAAGGTCGGAAATGTAGCCGAACATTTCCTTCAGGGGAACATGGGCCCGGACGATGATCGTGGACCCGGCGCTGTCCTGGTTCTGGATCATGCCGCGGCGGCGGTTCAGGTCGCCCACCACGTCGCCTACGTGGTCCGACGGCGTGGTGACCTCCACGTCCATCACCGGCTCCAGGATGATCGGCGTGGCCTTCTTCATGCCGTCGCGGAAGCACGACTTCGCGGCGATCTCGAAGGCGAGCGACGACGAGTCGACATCATGATACTTGCCGTCGAGCAGGGTGTACTTGAAGTCCACCGTCGGGAAGCCGGCGAGCACGCCGGTCTCCGCCTGCAGCCTGATGCCCTTCTCCACCGCCGGGATGTATTCCTTCGGTACCGACCCGCCAACCACCTTGTTCTCGAACACCACGCCCTCGTTGCGGGCGAGCGGCTCGAAGGCGATCTTCACCTCGGCATACTGGCCGGAGCCGCCGGTCTGCTTCTTGTGCGTGTAGATCTCGGTGTGCGGCCGGGTGATGGTCTCGCGATACGCCACCTGCGGCGCGCCGATATCCGCCTCCACACCGTATTCGCGCCTCAACCGGTCGATGATGATCTCCAGATGCAGCTCGCCCATCCCCGACAGGATGGTCTGCCCGGTCTCCTGATCGGTGCGCAGGCGCAGGCTGGGGTCTTCGGCGGCCAGTTTCTGCAGGCCGAGCGACATCTTCTCCACCGCTTCCTTGGTGCGCGGCTCGACCGAGATGTCGATCACCGGCACCGGGAAGGCCATCCGCTCCAGCACCACCGGGTCCTGCTGCGAAGCCAGCGTGTCGCCGGTGCTGGTGTCCTTCAGGCCGACGAAGGCCGCAATGTCGCCGGCGACCACTTCCTTGATTTCGGCGCGCTTGTCGGCGTGCATCTGGAACATCCGCCCGATGCGCTCGCGATGGTCCTTGGTGGTGTTCATCACCGTGTCGCCGGACTTCAGCGTGCCGGCATAGACGCGCACGAAGGTCAGCGTGCCGTATTTGTCGTTGATGATCTTGAACGCCAGCCCGGCAAACGGCGCGTTCGCGTCCGCCTTGATGCGCCGGCGTTCGGCGTGCTCGTCGTCGCCCTCCTCCACCGCGACCGCGATGCCGGGCACGTCGACCGGCGACGGCAGGTAGTCGATCACCGCGTCCAGCAGCGGCTGCACGCCCTTGTTCTTGAACGCCGTGCCGCACAGCACCGGGCGGAACGCACCCGAGATCGTGCCGGCCTTGATGCAGCGCTTCAGCGTGGCGACCTCGACATCGCCCTTGTCGAAATATTCCTCCATCGCCGCGTCATCGACCGACAGCGCGGTGTCGAGCAGAAGCTGGCGGTATTCCTTCGCCTGCTCCGCCAGATCGGCGGGGATCGGTTCGTCGTGGTAGCGGGCGCCGAGCTCGCCGCCCTCCCAGATGATCGCCTTCATCTCGACCAGGTCCACCACGCCGAGGAACTTGTCCTCGATACCGATCGGCAACTGCAACGGCAGTCCCACGATATCGAGCTTCTCCTTCAGCGTGCCGAAGGCGCGGAAGAAGTCGGCACCGGTGCGGTCCAGCTTGTTGATGAAGATGACGCGGGGGACGTTGTAGCGGTCGGCGAGCCGCCAGTTGGTCTCCGACTGCGGCTGCACCCCGGCGACGCCCTCGATGATGAAGATCGCGCCGTCCAGCACGCGCAGGCTGCGGTTCACCTCGATGTTGAAATCGATGTGGCCCGGCGTATCGATGATGTTGATCCGGTGGTCGTGCCACTCGCAGGTCACCGCGGCGGAGGTGATGGTGATGCCCCGCTCGCGCTCCTGCTCCATGTAATCGGTCGTGGTGTTGCCGTCGTGCACCTCGCCGATCCTGTGTGACATTCCGGTGTAATAGAGTATCCGCTCGGTCGTGGTTGTCTTGCCCGCGTCGATATGCGCGGTGATGCCGATATTGCGGATCTTGTCGAGCGGCGTGCCAGGCACGGTGAACCTCCATACCACGACGGGCGCCCCGGAACCCTTGCTCCGCGCGCCCGCATACTGATCCGGCTTAAGCCAGCCGGCTATCTAGTACGTCAAATGCTGCACCGCGGCGTTATTTGCAAGGATTATTCGGTCAGTGCGCACGGCAAGGCTCGCATGCGCCGGGCGGTGGCGGGCGTCAGCTACCCTTTGTCACTGTCGGACACAGCGTTCGCTTCTAGGCTTCGCGTCATGGACATGCAAGTCGCTCACGCCCTGGTGCGTTTCGGCCTGGGCCGCCGTGGCACCGAGCCGCTTCCCGCCGATCCGGGCGGCTGGCTCAGAGCGCAGTTGCGCGGCCCGGATCCTGCGCGGTTGCCGGTGCCGCCTTCAACCGCCGCCGGGCTGGCCGCGCTGCGCGAGGATCGGCAGAACCGGCCCGCGCCGGGGCAGTCGCGCGGGCGGGCGCTGTTCCGCCAGGATGCGACCGGGGAACTGGCCAATGCGCTGATCACGCCGGCGCCGTTCCGCGAACGGCTGGTGTGGTTCTGGACCAACCACTTCACGATTTCGTTGCGGCGGGGCCAATGCGCGGCGCTGGCGGGCGCCTTCGTCGCGGAGGCGATCCGCCCGCACGTGACCGGCCGATTCGCCGACATGCTGCTGGCGGTGATGCGCCATCCGGCGATGCTGCTGTATCTCGACAATGCCGGCTCGGTGGGGCCTGACAGTCCGGCCGGACAGCGCAGCAAGCGCGGGCTGAACGAGAACCTGGCGCGCGAATGCCTGGAGCTGCACACGGTCAGCCCCGCTGCCGGCTACACCCAGGCGGATGTCTCGAATTTTGCCAAGCTGCTGACCGGCTGGTCGATCGATCTGCGCGGCGAACCGCCCGGCTTCCGCTTCCGCCCGTTCGCCCATGAGCCGGGCGAGCAGATCGTGATGGGAAGGCGTTTTCCGCCAGGCGAGGAAGGCGGCGGCGCGGCACTGCAATTCCTGGCGGCGCATCCGGTGACGCACCGTTTCCTGGCCACCAAGCTGGTCCGGCATTTCGTCGGGGACGAACCGCCGGAGGACGCGGTGCGCCGGATCCAGGCCGTGCTGCGCGATACGCGCGGTGACCTCGGCGCGGCGGCGGCGGCGCTGACCACGCTGGAGGCCGCGTGGCAGCCACAGACCAAGCTGCGCACGCCGTTGGACTTTGTGGTCGCGAGCCTGCGAGCGCTGGACGCGCCGCCGCCGCGGGCGGACCAGCCCTGGCTGATCGGCGCGCTCGCCGGGCTCGGACAGCCGCTGTGGTCCGCGCCGCAGCCGAACGGCTGGCCGGACCGGGCGACCGACTGGGCCGGGCCCGAGGCGCTGCTGCGGCGGATCGACTGGGCCTATGCCGTTGCCGGCCGACTGCCCGGGCCCGACCCGGCCGACGTCGCGGAGGCGAGCCTGGGCCCGCTGCTGCAGCCGGCCACGCTGGAGGCCATGCACCGCGCCGGATCCCGGCGCGACGCGCTGACCCTGCTGTTGTCCTCCCCGGAATTTCAGAGGCGATGATGTTGCAACTGTCCCGCCGCGCCGCCCTGCTCGGGCTCGCATCAGCCTTCACCCTCGGCCGAGCGTCGCTGGCGCTGGCCGCGGCGCCGACCGAAAAGCGCTTCGTCGTGGTCATCCTGCGCGGCGCGCTGGATGGGTTGTCGGCGGTGGTGCCATATGGCGACCCGGCGCTGGCGGGCCTGCGCGGCGAGATCGTGCCACAAGCGCCCGGCCAGGATGGCGGCGTGCTCGACCTCGGCGGCTTCTACGGTCTGCATCCGGCGCTGGCCAATCTGCACGCGATGTACCACGTCGGAGAATTGCTGCCGGTGCATGCCGTCGCCGGGCCCTATCGGGTGCGCAGCCATTTCGAGGCCCAGGATTGCCTGGAAAGCGGCGCCGACCATCGTTTGACCAGCGGCTGGCTGAACCGCGCGCTCACGTCTTTGCCGCAACCGGCCGACGCCAGGCTGGAGGGCGAGGCACTGGCGATCGGCGTCTCGGTGCCGCTGCTGCTGCGCGGTCCCGCGATGGTGGGAAGCTGGGCACCGCACGGGTTTGCCACGCCGGAACCGGAGCTTTACGCCCGCGTCGCGGCGCTCAGCCAGGGCGACAGCATCCTCGGCCCGGCCATCGCCGAAGGGCTCCGCGAGC
>JBGPND010000238.1:0-7359 GCA_041487355.1 Acetobacteraceae bacterium
GGTCCGCGACGAAATCCTGCTCGACTATGCGATCTGGCGTCCTGGCGCTCCGGACGGGGTCGGCGATCTGTATCGCGGCAGGGTGACGGCCCGGGTGCCGGCCATGGCCGGCGCGTTCGTGGCGCTCGGCGGGACGGAGGGGTTCCTGCCGGACAGTGAAGGTGGCGCGGAGCTCACCGAAGGCGACGTGCTGGTGGTCCGGGTCACCCGCTCCGCCCAGGGCGGCAAGGGCCCGCGGCTGACCGCCCGGCTGACGCCCGCGGAGCGACCGCAGGCGAACAGCGGCCCAATCGGGCTGCTGGCGCGCGGCGGTGGTCCGCTGCTCGAGTTCGCGGAACGCTATCCAGACGCTCCCGTGCTGGTGGACGACGCCGCGTTGCTGGTCCGGTTCCGGCCGTGGTTGTCGGCGCGTTTGTCCTTAAGTAGTAAGCTGATAGCGGACAATATCGCTGATCAAATCGAGGCACTGGCACAGTCCACCGTGGACCTGCCGGGAGGGTCGCACCTGCACATTCATCCGACCCCGGCCCTGGTGGCGATCGATGTGGATGCCGGGGCGGCGGTAGCTACAGGCCGCGTCAGGACGGCCGCGCATCTGGCGATCAACCGGTCGGTGATCCCGGCGCTCGCGCAGCAGATCAGGCTGCGCAACCTGTCGGGTGCGATACTGGTCGACTTTGCCGGCCTGCCGGCTCGCCGTCGCGCCGCGCTCGGGCCGGCCCTGGCGGCAGCGCTGGCAAACGATCCGCTGCACCCACGCCTGCTCGGCTTCACCGCGCTTGGCCTTGCCGAGATCGTCAGGCCGCGCGTCCATCCGCCCTTGCACGAACTGCTGGCCGGACCGCATGCCGCCGGGCTGGATGCTCTGCGTCGCATCGCAGCCGAGCATGCAGCCGCCCCGCATCGACTGCCGGCACTGCGCGCCTCCCCCGCGGTCATCGCTGCGGTGCAGGCGGATGCCGAGGCATTGCCGGACCTTGCACGCCGGGCCGGGCGTCCCCTGATCATGCATGCCGATCCCAGGCTGCATGCGACAGAATGGGTCATTGAGGACAGCGATGCGTGAGACCAGGCGATCCTCAACCTGCCCGGTCTGCGGCAAGCCCTCGGCGGAGGCCACACGGCCATTCTGCAGCAGGCGTTGCGCCGACATCGATCTCGGGCGCTGGCTCACCGGCCAGTACCGCGTCCCCGGTCCGCCCGCTGAGTCCGATGAGGACAAGCCCGCATCGCCACCCGACCCTGCTTGATCGGCTTGGTGGCATATTGTATGGGCTGCGGCCTTCTTCCGCCGTCGCGGAGGCAGGCTGACCAGCCCGGATGCCCAGGTAGCTCAGTTGGTAGAGCATGCGACTGAAAATCGCAGTGTCGGTGGTTCGATTCCGCCCCTGGGCACCATAGTATCAACGGGTTAAACGGCGAAATTGGGCGCCATCCTCAGCGAAATCTGGTCTCGGCCCACTCTGAGCCCACTGTTGTGGCGCTTCCGCGAACCGGGCTCGACAGAATTCTCGGTCGATGATGATGCAAACTAGCCAGACTTTCGCAACTCGCGGCCCAGACTCGTCCAAGTATTTGATTTTTCGTGGGTGGCCCTGGCAAGGTCGGCACCACAAGGCGACCTGTCATGTCGGTTGGGGAATATCGACCGCGGTCGCCCCGGGCGGCGACTGGGCGGGCAAGCTCATTTTCAAGCGCTGGAGCAGGATCGCCTGATCGGCGTCGGGTTCTGTGTAGCGCGACAGTATGACAGTGCGACCATCCGTCGTCGGCAGATGCACATCTACCATCTGGATCGCCGCCATCTTGTCCAGCACCGCCCTCGGCGTCAGTCCCGGTGCCAGTGATCGCAGCCGCTGCTTCAGCGTGACCTGCAGGCGATAACTGACCCCCTGGCCCAATGACCTGCCGAAATGGGAGACGCTGTCGGCCGACGAGAAAAAGCTCTTCGCCCGGCAGGTGGAGGTGTTCGCGGCCTACACGGTCTATACCGACCACGAGATCGGCCGCGTCATCCAGGAAGTCGAGGATCTGGGCAAGCTCGACAACGCCCTGATCATCTACATCGCCGGTGACAACGGCACCAGTCCCGAAGGCACGCTGCTCGGCACGCCCAACCAGTACACCTCATTCAACGGTGTCCTGGATTTCCCGGTCGCCGAGCAACTCAAGTACTACGACGCCTGGGGCTCGCCGGCGACCTACCCGCACATGGCGGTCGCATGGGCCTGGGCGTTCGATACGCCGTTCAGATGGACCAAGCAGGTCGCGTCGCACTTCGGCGGCACGCGTCAGGGCATGGCGATTTCGTGGCCGGCCCGCATCAAGGACGCCGGCGCCATCCGCACCCAGTTCCACCACATGATCGACATCGTGCCCACGATCCTCGAAGTCACGGGCATCAAGGCACCGGAATTGGTCAACGGCATCAAGCAAAAGCCGATCGAAGGCGTCAGCATCGCATATACGTTCGACAAGGCGAACGCCACCGCGCCCTCGACCCACAAGACCCAGTATTTCGAGATGATGAGCAATCGCGGAATCTATCACGAGGGCTGGTATGCGAACACGACGCCGCCGGTTTCGCCATGGGTGCTGAACGCGCCAATGCCGGATGTCAACGCCTACAAGTGGGAGCTGTACAACCTCAACGAGGATTACTCCCAGGCCAATGATCTCGCCGCGAAAATGCCTGGCAAGCTCAAGGAAATGCAGGCGCTATTTGCGCAGGAGGCAAAGAAGTACAAGGTGCTGCCCTTGGCCAACTCCTCATTCGCCCGGGCGATCACACCACGGCCGAGTCCCGCCGCGGGACAGACCGTCTTCACCTACTCGGGTGAGATGGCCGGCATTCCAACCGATAACGCACCGAACATCCTGGCCAAGTCGTACACGATTACCGCCGACGTCGAGGTCCCGCAGGGCGGCGGCGACGGGATGATCGTCACCGACGGTGGGCGCTGGGGCGGGTTTGGGCTGTACGTACTCAACGGCAAACCGGTGTTCGACTATAATTTCCTCACACTCGCGGAGTTCCGTTGGGAAGGCCAGCTGCCGCTCGTCGCCGGCAAGCACACGATCGTATTCGACTTCACGTATGACGGCCCCGGCATCGCGAAGGGTGGCACCGGTGTGCTGAAGGTGGACGGCCAGGATGTCGCCACGCTGAAAATTCCGCATACGATCGCTTTCCTGATGGTGGCTGACGAGACCTTCGACGTCGGGGTCGACACCCGCACTGGGGTAAACGACAAGGACTACCAGGTGCCGTTCCGCTTCAACGGCCAGATCAACAAGCCGACCTTCAAGCTCGGACCGGTGCAACTGACCGAGGAGGACCAAACGAAATTGCGAAAGGCAGTCGCCATAGCGCGAGACTAGGGACGGACAAGCAGCGGTTGGACGGCCGGCGCCGCGTTGTGCGGCGCTGCCGGCAATACCGAGAGCGACCCTCATGGCGGAGAACCTGTTCGGACGGTACCCGTGAGCGAAGCGAACCTCAGCACTCTGAGGAAGATCGTCACCTTCGCCGCGGTCGTGGAAGTCTGCACCGGTCTCGCCCTGATGGTCGCTCCTGCGATCGTCGTCGCGTCGCTCCTGGGCGTGAACGAGTCAGGCGCGTGCATGCCGCTTGGCCGGTTCCTCGGCATCGCGCTGTTCGCGCTGGGATTGGCGTGCTGGCCGAGCCGGCAGCGCACCGACAGCGGCTCGCCGGCCTTCCGGGCTATGTTGATCTATAACATGGTGATCGCGCTGTACCTCGCTTACCTGGGCGCGCTCGCACATTTTGGGGGCTTGCTGTTGTGGCCGGCCGTCGCGCTGCACGCCGTCGTGGCGCTGTTGCTGGTCTGGACGTGGCGTGCCGAGCGGACGGATCACGCCAACAAGACGACGTTGCCGATCAACGGCCAACGGAACGATGCAGCAAGCCAGTAAGTCGGGAGCACGCATGCGATGACGGTCCTCAGGAAACCAGGGCTGGCGGCTCTGGGGGCGATCGGTCTGCTGACATTTACCTCGGCGCACGCCCAGCAGCCGTCGCCGGACGCGGCAGCTCCGACTGTCCGCGTGGAGCTTCCGCGGGACGCCGCTTCGGGTCCCAGCACAGACGCCGCGGCCAGCGGGGACGCCACGGAACTCGCCAAGAAGCTGCAGAACCCGGTTGGCGACCTGATCAGCATCCCATTCCAGAACAACACCAACTTCAACGTCGGGCCGCACAAGGGCACGCAGGACATTCTCAACATCCAACCCGTGATCCCCATCCACGTGAACAAAGACTGGAACGTGATCACGCGCACGATCTTGCCACTGGTCTGGAGCCCATCCTTCCAGCCGGCACAGAGTGTGCCGTTCGGCACTGCTCCGACGGCGTTCTCTGCGTTCCTATCACCGAAGAACGCCGTCAACGGCTGGGTCTGGGGTGTCGGCCCGATCGCGCAGATACCGACGATCAGCAGCAAGACCCTCGGCTCCAACGTATGGGGCGTTGGCCCGACGTTTGTCGTCGTCAAGATGGCCGGTCCGATTGTTGTCGGCGGGCTGGTCAACAACGTCTTCTCGCTGGGCGGCACTTCGGGCCCTGGCGGGACCAAATACAGCCTGTTCACCGTGAATCCGTTCTTCAATTACAACTTCGGCGGAGGCTGGTTCGTCGGCACCGCGCCGATCATCACCGCGAACTGGATCGCGGGCGGCCAGAAGTGGACGTTACCGGTGGGCGCCCAGGCCGGGCGCCTGATCAAGATCGGGGGCAAGCTTCCGGTCAATCTGCTTGTCGGCGCCTACTACAATGCTCTACGGCCCCAGTTCGGCGCGACCTGGCAGCTGCGCACGCAGGTTGCTATCATCTTCTGATGCGGCGCCGCACCGCACCGTGCCGGGCAAGCCGTGCGTGATGACGCAGGCCAATGGGATCCGGGTGAGTTCCACTTTCAATCAGATCGAAGAATTTCGTAACAGGGCAACGTGCGTGATACCGGCTGTCATATTGCCGATTCTAGCCCCCTCGCCAGCCGCGTAGCATGCAAAAGCACCAGAGGGCGCCATCTACTACTCGAAGGGAAAGATGCGTCGCCAGTCGTTCTTCATATCGACGACCGTCCAGCCCTTCGCGTTGGCTTCGTCGAGCGCCTTGTCGAGATGCCCGATGGCCGACTTGCGGTCATAGGCCCATTCCCGACCTGCGTCGGTGTGGTGGACGATCAGCGCGAAGCGGGCGCCCTTTCCGGCGGTCGTCCATTGCAGCATCTGCAGATCACCATCCGAATTGCCGAAGGCGGCGATCGGCCGGCGGCCGATACGCTGCTGGATACCGACGGGCTTGCCGACGTTGTCGTCGATGAAATCGATCGCAGGCAGCTTGATCAGAACCGGCTTGCCGTCTTGCATGTCGTACTTCAGCTTGCCGCTGCTGCCGACCACCTGCTCGGGGGGAACGCCGTAGGTCTTCTCGGCGAAGACCCGCATGAATTCGACGCCGCCGCCCGAGACGATATAGGTCTTGAAGCCGTTGGCACGGAGATAGGCGAGCAACTCCAGCATCGGCTGGTACACCATCTCGGTGAAGGGCTGGTTGCTTTTCGGGTGGCGCGCGGTTGTCAGCCAGTCGCGCACCTGCGCGTCGAATTCGTCCGTCGTCATGCCGGAATGCGTGGCCGCGATTATCGCAATAAGCGCCTGCTCGCCGCCAGCGAGCACACCCTTGAGGTCGCCCGCCAGCACCGATTTGAAGGGCTCCTTACCGTTCCATTCCGGGTGTTGCGGCGCCATTGCCTTGACCCGATCGAGGGCGAAGGCGAGCTGGAAATAATAGGGCTGCTCGGCCCAGAGCGTGCCGTCATTGTCGAAGGTGGCGATGCGCTCTTCCGGTGCGACGTAGTCTGCTCCGCCCGCCTTCGTGACGCGCACCACGAAATCCATGATCGACCTCTTTGTCGCGCCATCGTTCCAGGAGGCGAGAGGGTCGTCCGCCGCATTGGCGGTAATCGACGCGAGCGGCGTCGCGAGGATGGCGAGGGCACCCGCCGATGAAAGCAGACCACGCCGGCTCATCCCGATTTCGGATTGTGAAAATGGCATCGCGTCCTCCCGATCAGCGTATACCGAGTGAGCCGCCTGGAATTCAGGCCATGCCGCGGCGTAGTTCGGTTTGCGTCAACATCGATGACCGTAACGGGTTAGCGGCCGCACCAACTGGGCAGGATTGCTGATCGACCATGGTTTCCATGTCAACTGGGATTCCCCAACAGACGGCCTCTTCGCCCGCACGAGGGAAAGCCTCACCTGCGATCCTGGCATCCCGCGACGATCGGAGACTCCACGGCGAAGGCCCGCAATCGCATTCGCTCTGGAAACTCGGCGACTTGCCGTGGCCTACAAGTCGCGGTTCGGGGAAGCGCCGTCGGCCACATTGCGCGGACCGCTCGACATGTCGGGGCAGAGACATTACCCCAGCTCGAATCCGGGCCAGATCTGCATAGCCCGGCAAAACCGTCCCACCTATCATGCCGGTCAAGATGCCCACTGCACCCGCGGTTGCGTTTCCGACGCATCGGCGACACTCATTCGGCACCAACCAGCCGGGGCGTCCGCGAGCCACAGAACAGGCGCGTGGAAATCGTAATTCGCTAATATTGGAGGGAGAGTTCTGTGGCAACCGGGATGGCATGCTATCTGCTCCCGTTCTGATTTATGGTCAGGAAACCGAGAACGCCACCGGAGGCTTTCACCAACTATGAAAACCTCCTCTACCTCTTGACTGAACTTGAGCTGGTCGTTGAGTCAGGCACGATCAACTGGTCCGCACCCTCTGCGGCCGCGGTATGGCGGCGGCTGGATCAGCTAACCGCAACGATGCACCTGCTGGTAACCAGGATCGAGAACAAGTGAGCAGGCTGGAGACGCACCGCCGCACGCGCGGCCAGGTTTCCAGCCAAGCAAGTTGATCCAGATCAATGCGATCGTGGCGACTTTGGCCGCTTCAGGGTTCAAGACGCCGATGCTCGCTGCTAGCCACTCCGCAAAGCTTGCGGACGGCATCGGTGTTCCTCGCGATGCCAAGACTATCGATCAGGCCAGGCCATTGCCAGGGAAACGAATGAGGCAGATGGTCTCAAGCATCCCCTCATTTTTACCCCATGATTCCAAAGGAGTAGAATAGAATGCTGAGCGGTCGCAGCCCGCCTTGGCCAAGCGTGGCAAGTCGAGTGGGCCGCCCGGGGGAGTGACACCGCCCGCTACGAACAACAACGAGTATCCTGGAGAGTCATACCAACCGCCGTTGCTGCTGACTCTTGTCGCCGCTCCCTCGCCGTCATGGCCGGGCTTGTCCCGGCCATCAGTGGTGGCACCGTGCCA
>JBGPND010000239.1:0-7296 GCA_041487355.1 Acetobacteraceae bacterium
ATGAGCTGCTGCGCCATGTCGAGCGGCTGCGGCAGGCGGCGCCACGCATCTTCGTCGCCATGCTGGGCGGCGGCGCCGGCACGTTTGCCTCGCTCGGCAAGCAGGGGCCACCGGTGCAGGCGGGTATCGCCAGGCAGCTCGGCATGGGCTCGATGACCGTGCCCTCGCGCGCGCTCGGCGATCATCTGGCAGAGAATATCTGCATCCTCGGCATGCTCGCCGCCACCTGCGGCAAGATCGGGCGGGAAATCTACACGCTGATGAAGACCGAGTTCGGCGAAGTGGAGGAGCCAGTGCCGCCCGGCACCGTCGGCAGCTCCACCATGCCGCAGAAGCGCAATCCGAAGCTGTGTCAGGACATCATCGCGGCGTCAGCCGAGGTGCGCGCGATGGTGCCGCTGGCGCTGGAGGCGATGCAGACCGAACACGAGGCGGACCGGACCACCAGTCTGATGATGGATTCCGCCGAGGCGCGCGCCTGCATCGAGACCGGCGACATGCTGGCCCGGCTTGGCGAGGTCATGCGGGGCCTGCGGCTCGATCCGGCGCGCATGCGGCGCAATCTCGACCTCGGCGGTGGGCTGATCATGGCCGAGGCGGTGATGCTTCAGCTCGGTGCGGCGATCGGGCGGCAGCATGCGCACGATGTCGTCTACGATGCGGCGCAGGCGACCGTCGTCGAAGGGCGGTCGTTCGCGGAGTTGCTTGCGGCGGACAAGCGCGTGACCGAACATCTCGATGCCACGGCGATCGAGGCACTGCTCGATCCGACCACCTATACCGGCCTGTGCGCCGAGATGGCCCGCGATGCGGCGAAGCGCGCGCGGCAGGCGCAACTTCCATAGCGGGTTCAGGGTGACCGGAAACGCGCTCGTGATGGGTATCGCTGCGCTCAACCCATCCTACGGGCTACGGGCTACGGGCTACGGGTACGGGCGGCGTAGGATGGCTTGAGCGCAGCGATACCCATCATTTTCGGGCGAACGCGCCTTCGTTAGCTGAGCGCGCTGAGCGGCTCCTCGGCATAGCTCCGGCCATCGCCTGCAACAGCAGCGCGCAGTCCTCCACCGTCCAGGCCAACGGCCCCGCATGGTCCATCGAGAACGACAGTGGCAGCACGCCGACGCGGCTGACCAGGCCGTAGGTGGGCTTGATGCCGGCGATGCCGCACAGCGCCGCGGGCCCGCGGATCGAGCCGCCGGTGTCCGAGCCGGTGCTGCCGAGGATCATCCCGGCGGCCTCGGCTATCGTAAGGAAATGCAGTTCTGTCACGGTCTGTCCCCCTCTACATCCGCGCTGACCGCGGGCAAATTCAGGATCAGTTTGCGTGACGGTTCAGAGTCTCCGCATAAAATCTCGCAACGCGGGCGCCCATTTCGCCGCGTCCGCGCCGGAGGCCAGGTGCCCCAGGTCGCTATCGATCTCGAAATACGTCGCATCGACGCCGGCCTTGCGCAGGCTGCCGATCACGCCGGGTGCGAGGCTCGGCGGGAACAGCGCGTCCGTGCGCGACAGCACATACAGCACCGGCACGCGGATCCGCGCCAACTCCGGCGTCACGTCGTACGATTCCATTGCCCGGCCAAGGATCAGCAGCGAATTCGCGTCGAACTCGTTCGCCCATTCGGTGGCTAGACGGGTGATTTCGGCCTCGCGGTCGGCGGAACCGGGAAACCGCGCGGCGAGGCCTTCCTCCATGCCGTAACGCTTCAGCGTCTCGACGCGCAGCGCCAGCATGGTCGCGCCCATGCCCGCCGTGCCGTAATAGTCCCCGCCACTCCAGTTCGGATCGCGCTCGAAGCGGACAAGCAACGTCGCCACGCGATCCCGGCTGGGCGCTTGCGGCGAGGACACCACCGGCACGATCGCGTCCATGTCGTTCGGGAATGTCACCGCCCACTGAAAGGCCTGGAAGCCGCCGTAGGAGGGTCCGACCACCGCGCGCAAATGGCGCACGCCGAGATGCTCCAGCAGGCGGTGCTGCGCGGTGACGATGTCGGTCAAGGTGATATGCGGGAAGCTCGAGCCATACGGCCGGCCCGTGCGCGGGTCGAGCGATGCGGCGTTGGTGGATCCGTAGCTGGATCCCAGCATGTTGGAACAGACGACAAAGCAGCGGTCGGTATCGATCGGCGCGCCGGGACCCACCAGGGTGCTCCATGCGCCCTCCGACGAACCCGCGCCCGATTCGATCATCCGCTGGCCACTGGTGTAGCCGTGGGTCACCAGCACCGCGTTGCGTCCGTCCTGCGCCAGCCGGCCGCGCGTGACATAGGCGATGGTAACTTCCGGCAGCACCGCACCGTTCCGCAGCCGGAGGTCGGCGAAGGTGAAACGGCCATGCACAGTTTCGCTCACGCTCGTTCTCCTTGCCGTGGACTTCGAGGGTTCAATACCGCGCCAGCGGGGTGGCGCCAATCGAGGCCAGGGCCACCGGCCGGATTGGCTCCGAGCGATCTTCTGATAGGCTTCTGCAAAACCTGCGGGAGAGGAGTCCGCCATGCCCGTGCTGAAACGCCAGGACGCCGAGATCCATTACGAGGAATACGGCCGGGGATACCCGATATTGTTGTTCGCGCCGGGCGGCATGCGCTCGCGCAGCGAGATGTGGCACGCGCCGGCAGGCGGTCCGCCCCGGTCCTGGAATGACTGGACGCAGGCGCTCGCCAACAACTACCACGTGGTGGCGATGGACCAGCGCAATGCCGGCCGTTCGCGCGGCGCCATCGAGGCCGATCATGGCTGGCACACCTACGCCGCCGACCATCTCGCGCTGATGGATCACCTCGGCTGCGAGCGCTTCCACACATTGGGCGGCTGCATCGGTGCGAGCTTCTGTCTCAAGCTGTGCGAGATCGCGCCTGAGCGCGTGACCGCGGCGGTTCTGCAGAACCCGATCGGCCTGCATCCGGAGTTCCCCGAGTATTTCCGCGAGGGTGTCGCGGAATGGACGCGGGAACAGCGCGCCGAGCGCCCGGAACTCGACGAGACGGCGATGCGCGCTTTTGGACAGAACATGTGGGGCGGTGAGTTCGTGTTCAGCGTCAGCCGCGACTTCGTGCGGCATTGTCCGGTGCCGACATTCCTGCTGCCCGGCAGCGACAAACCGCATCCGGCCGTCACCGCGGCCGAGCTTGCCGAGTTGCTGCCCGGCGTCGAGGTGCTGCAGGACTGGCGAGGCCCCGAGCATCTGGACGAGCAGCGTCGGCGGGTTCTGGCGTTCCTCGACAAGCACACGCCGCGAGAGGCACGCGCCAGGGCAGCATAGGGGAGGCGACCATGGCAACGATCGTGGGCACAGGCGAGTATCGCTACGAGGTGATCGAGAACTGGGGCAGGCTACCGGACGGCTGGCGCTACGGCGAAGTCGCCGCGGTTGGCGTCGACAGCAAGGACAATGTCTACGTGTTCGCCCGCAGCGAACATCCGATGATGGTGTTCGACCGCGACGGGAATTTCCTGCGCTCCTGGGGCGAAGGGCTGTTCAAGCGGCCGCACGGCGTGCACATCGCGCCGGACGATACGATCTACTGCACCGATGATGGCGACCACACGGTGCGCAGGATGACGCTCGAAGGCAAGCTGCTGCTGGAAATTGGCGTGCCTGGCGAGCCGGCACCTTACATGGGCGGCGATCCGTTCAACCGCTGCACGCACACCGCGCTGTCGCCCGAGGGCGACATCTACGTGGCCGACGGCTATGGCAACGCGCGCGTGCACAAATATTCGCCGAACGGGAAGCTGCAATTCTCCTGGGGCGAGCCCGGCACCGATCCGGGCGCATTCAACATCGTGCACAATATCTGCTGCGACGAGGACGGCTGGGTCTACGTCGCCGACCGCGAGAATCATCGCGTGCAGGTGTTCGACGGCAAGGGGAAATATCACGCGCAGTGGAACAATATGCACCGGCCCTGCGGGCTTTGCATGACGCGCGGACGCAATCCGCTCGCCTATATCGGCGAGAGCGGACCGGGAATGGCGGTGAATGCGAAGTCACCCGGCATTGGCCCGCGCGTAAGCATCGTGACCCACGAAGGCAAGCCGGTCGCGCGGCTGGGCGACGCAACGCGCGACCGGCCGAGCCAGTTCATCGCGCCGCATGGCGTGGCGATCGATTCGCGAGGCGACATCTATGTGGGTGAGGTATCACGCACCGCCATGCGAAATCGCGGAACGCCGATCGCGCCGGAGGAGGATATCCGCTGCATGCAGAAGCTGGTGAAGCTGGCCTGAACCGCGCGCGCGAGGGTGCTGGAAGTATTACTTGGCGGCCACACTACCCGGTCATGCGATCACGCCGGCCTGGCGGAGCTGACCAAGGGTTTCGCCGCCATAGCCCAGCAGCCGTCCCAGCACTTCATCGGTGTGCTGGCCCGGGGTCGGGACCGGGCCCACCCGGCCGGGCGTTCGCGACATCTTTACCGTCACGCCGGGCACGTACATCTCGCCGGCCACCGCGTCTTCCATCTTCACCAGCATCTCGCGCTCCCACAGATGCGGGTCCTGTGCGACCTCGGGGATCGTCCGCACCGGCGCGACCGGCACGCCTGCTTGCATCAGCGCGGTGCAGATCGTCTCCACCGTCCGCTCCGCGCACCATGCCTCCAGCGCCTTGCGACGTCCGTCGCCGCCGCCCTGTCCGCCGGTGAGCGGCTCGGCTTCGGTGTGCCCAGAGGTTTCACCCGAAACCAATTGCATCAGGCGTGCCGCCATCTCGCGTCCTGCGGCGGAGATCACCACCCAGCCGTCCGTCGCGCGATACGGTGGCCGTCCACCCTCGCCGCCTTCCTCACCGGTCGCCAGATAGTAGGAGGTCGGAATCTCGACCATGGTCAGCGCCGAATCGAGCAGGCAGACATCGACCAGTTGGCCCTCGCCGGTGCGATCGCGATGGCGCAGCGCGGCAAGCGCGCCGATCGTCGCGTGCAGCGCGGTGTAGCGGTCGACGACAGACGAAGCGGTGCCGAGCGGCTGGCCGACCGGCTTCCCGGTCAACGTCATCAGGCCGCTCATCGCCTGGCCGAGCGGATCGAATGCCGGACGTTCGGTATACGGACCGTACTGGCCGAAGCCGGAGACGGACACCAGGATGATGCCGGAGTTCAGCGCTCGCAGCCGCTCGTAGTCGAAGCCCATGGCTTTCATCGTGCCGGGACGGAAATTCTCCAGCACGATGTCGGCCTGCTTGACCAGTTCGGCGAAGATTTCCTTGCCGCGCGGGTTCCGCAGATCCAGGCAGATGCTCTTCTTGCCGCGGTTGTAGACGGTGAAATAGATGCTCTGGCCGCGCACCATCGGCGGGTGCTTGCGTGTCTCCTCGCCGCCCGGCCGTTCGATCTTGATGACCTCGGCACCCAGATCGGACAGGATCATGCCGCCGCGCGGGCCCGCCTGGTAGCGCGCCAACTCGAGCACGCGGACGCCGTCGAGACTGAGGCTCATGGCGACACCTTTGATTGCTGCAAAGCTCGAAGCAGCGAACGCTAGGGCCCGGCTTCGCAGAGTGTCAAACCGGTCGCAGGCAACTTCCGCGTCATGGCCGGACCCATTCCACGGCAGTCCGGTTCATTTTACTTCCACTGCTTGGAGTATTACTTGGTCGCCACACTACGCCGTCATGGCCGGGCTTGGTCCGACCATCCGTGGTGGCACCGGTGCTGATGCCGATGGCGCTCCCGCCGCAGCACGCCATGCACGATCGGATCGATCAGGCCGAGATGCGTGCCGGGCCGCAGCCACTCGCCGCGGACCTGCGGTTCGCGCGGCATCCAGCACCGCGAGGCTCCGGCTGGCGATCATGCGTTGCGCCGGGCCAGTGCGCGCACCTGCGTCTCCACCGCCGCGAGGTCGTTCGGCAGCACGGTGAAGCGCTCCTGCCGGTCGAACAGATCGGCAAGCCGCGGCGGCAGAGCGGGGCGTATGCCAGTGGCACGCTCGATCGCCTCGGGGAACTTCGCCGGATGCGCCGTCGCCATGGCGATCGTCGCCACGCCATGCCCGGGCGGATTGGCTTGTGCCGCCGCGATGCCGATGGCGGTGTGCGGATCTGCCAGATAGCCTGCCACCTCGTACAGCCGCGCGATCTCCCGCTCGGTCCCGGCATCATCCAGGCGAAAGCCATGAAACACGGTGCGGCAGCGCCGCCACGCCGGTTCCGGCACCGCCATCTTCCCGGTCCTGCGAAAGTCGGCCATGGCCGCGGCGGTGGCGCCGGCGTCGCGCCCCAGCAATTCGAACAGCAGGCGCTCGAAGTTGGAGCTGACCTGGATGTCCATGCTGGGCGACAGGCTCGGCTCCACTGTGGCGATCGACATGTCGTTCGTGGCGAGGAAGCGCGCGAGGATGTCGTTGCGGTTCGAACCGACGATCAGCCGCGCCACCGGCAGCCCCATTCGCCGCGCCGCCCAGGCGGCGAGGATGTTGCCGAAATTGCCGGTCGGCACGCTGAACGCCACCTCGCGATCCGGCGCACCCAGAGCGAGCGCGGCGGCGACGTAATACGGAATCTGTGCGGCGATGCGCGCCCAGTTGATCGAGTTCACCGCCGAGAGGTTCATCTCCTGGCGGAACGGCGCATCGGCGAACATCGCCTTCACCAGGTCCTGGCAGTCGTCGAACGTTCCCTCGATCGCAACGTTGCCGACATTCGGCGCTTGCACGGTCGTCATCTGCCGCCGCTGCACCTCGCTGGTGCGGCCGTGCGGGTGAAGGATCATGATGTCGACGCGGTCGCGGCCGGCGAAGGCCTCGATCGCGGCAGAGCCGGTGTCGCCGGAGGTGGCGCCGACAATCGTCACGCGCGCGTCGCGTATCGTCAGCACATGGCCGAACAGGCGGCCGAGCAATTGCAACGCCATGTCCTTGAAGGCGAGCGTCGGTCCGTGGAACAGCTCCTGCACGAACAGGCTGGTGTCGAGCTGGATCAGCGGCACGACGGCGGGATGACCGAAGCTGGCATAGGCGTCGCGACAGATTGCCTGCAGCGTCGCGGACGGGATCGCATCGCCGACGAAAGGCTGCATCACCCGCGCGGCGAGTGCCGGGTACGGCAGTCCGCGCAGCGCGCGCCAGTCGGCCGGCGTGAAGCGCGGCCAAGCCTCCGGCACATAGAGGCCGCCATCCTCGGCGAGGCCTGCCAGCAGTACGCCGGCGAAGTCGCGCACGGGCGCCTGCCCGCGGGTGGAGATGTAGCGCATCGAGGGCAGAGTAGAGCACAGCGACCCCCACCCCAACCCTCCCCCGCTTCGCGGGAGAGGGAGTTCAGCGCCCCCTCTCCCGCGAAGCGGGGGAGGG
>JBGPND010000240.1:0-7226 GCA_041487355.1 Acetobacteraceae bacterium
CAGTTGAGGCCGCCGACCTGCGCGGGCTTGCCTCCCATGTCGAATGGGATGCGCGTCCAGTGCGTTTCGACCGCGGTGATCTTCATGGCGTTCCTCTCCTGGTTCGGCGCATCCTGCGCAGATCGGCGGCGCGAGGCCAGATCAGGCGGCAGCAAGGTTCAACGCAGAGCGTGCGGGGCGGATCAGCAGCAACGCGACGAGAGCACCGTCTGGTTGGCTGAGGAAATCGCCGATCGATCCACGGTGTATTGCCGCATCGCTTCGCTTCCAGGGAGAAACTGACCGAGGGCGGCGCCGCTGCGCCGCCTTGGCCGCCGTATGGCCACCGTTTCATGCAAGGGGGTCGGCCGAAGGCCGGTGAGGAACTAGCAAGAAACCCGCACCCACTTTCACTCGTCATGGCCGGGCGTGTCCCGGCCATGACGGCGAGAGGATGGCGTATACCAGTTTCATCCAGGATAGGTCGGCCAGCGGCCGGTGCGGAACTCGCAATGACAGCCGGACGTGGTGCTACCTTGGTTAGCATGGCAATGCCGTAAGGCGCCGCTCATGCGGGGAAGCCGGCGCTTCCGCGATCAACAGTAGCCAGCCACAAGCGGTTCGATCGATGGTGCAGATGCCATCGAAAGCGGCGGCAGCCGGGACTACGGACACGGCTTGCCTGCTTTGTTGACATCGGGACCGCTCGCGTAGGAGCGTTCCGGGCAAATCAAATCAGGGGGCTTCGGCATGGACCAGAAACGTGGCGCCATGAGCCGTTTCGGGCGGCGCGACTTCCTCGCGGCCACGGCCGGCGCTGCCATGCTCGGCGGGCGTCAGGCCGTTGCACAAGGCACCGGCCCCTGGGCAATGACGCCCAAGAGCAAGGTGGACAAACTGAACTTCGTCGTCTGGACCTACGGCGACATCTACACGAAAATTTCGGCGAAGTTCAAAGCGGATTGGGGAGTTCCCGTCGAGTCCACCATCTCCTCCTTCAACGATCATCCCGCCAAGCTGATGACCATGTATGCGGGCGGTGAACCGATCGACGTTTCACAGTCCTCGCCGTTTTCCTTTCCCAACTTCATCAGCCAGGGCCTCGTCGAACCGCTCGACGATCTGCCGGGGGCGAAGGACTATCTGGCCGACCTGACCGACAGCGCCAAGCAGGTCGCCGTCTACGATGGCAAGCTGATGGGTCTGCCCTACTTCTCGACTGTCTGGGTGTGGAACTACTACACCGACCTGATGGAGAAGGCGAAGTTCGAGCCGTTCAAGACCTACGACGAACTGATGGAGCAGTTGCGCAAGGCGAAGAAGGACAAGATCGCGGAGTATCCGATCTTCTGGGTCGCCGGCGTCGGACTCGAGCAGCTTCCCGGCACCTGGTACCAGATGACATGGAACCGTGGCGGCGTGTTCTTCGACAAGCAGGGCAACCATCAGCTCGGCCCCGGATCGATCGCGCGCGAGACGTTGAAATGGTGGGTCCAGACCTTCAAGGAGGAGCTCGCCGATCCGGAATCGCTGAAGGCGCAGTTCACCAGTTCCGCCAAGGCGTTCGGTGCCGGCAAGAACGTCTATCGCGGGCCGAATCACCATTACGGCCTCAATATCGCCAACGATCCCGCCCAGTCGCCCAACGCCGGCAAGATCAAGGTGCTTGGCTCTCCTGGCGACGGGCGAACGATCGGGGACACCCATGTCTACTTTCTCTGCACGGCCAATCGCGACAAGGAGTGGGCTTGGAAGCTGCTGCAGTATCTCGGCGGCAAGACCAAGGACGGCCAATACTCCCAGGCCATCAACCTCGCCCGCGATGCGATGCTTGGTTCAGGCTACAATTCGGTCATGAAGAGCACTGCCGTCACGGAAGGGTGGAAGCCCTGGGGCGACCCGGTGAAGATCCTCGAGATCTGGGACAAGGCCACCTATGTCGCCGAGGTGGTGCCCTCAATCTACAAGCCCTGGCACTTCCCGTGGTCGGACCGGATCAACATCGAAGTGTCCAAGGCGCTGACCGGGCAGATCACGGCCGATGCCTGCTGCGACAACCTGATCGTGGCGATCAAGGAGGTCCAGAAGGGTTGATGGTGCAGCTCTGACGCGGGCGCCGCCGTGGCGGTAGCAAAACCGTTCCGCTTCGGCCGCGAACTACCGCCGCGAGCGCTTGGCGTGGCGATGAACATCCCCACGCTGATCACGCTCGGCCTGGTGCTCGCTTATCCGATCTACTACGCGGCGTATCTCTCGTTCCACAAGGTCTCGCTTGCGGAACTGCGCCGCGGCATCTTCCCGTTCGTCGGCCTCGCCAACTACGAGCGCATCTTCAACGATAAGCTGTTCCTGCTCTCGCTCAAGAACACGCTGATCTTCACCGCGTTCTCGGTGACGACGGAGATCGTGCTCGCCATCGCCATCGCGCTGCTGATCGACCAGAAGCATGTCTGGACCAGTCGCATCACGAAATTCCTCATCCTGGTGCCCTATGCCGTGCCACCGATCGCCAACGGGCTGATCTGGTCGTTCATCTATAGTTTCGAATACGGCTTCCTTAACCGCATCCTGTTCACCACAGGAATTTCCAATTCGGCGGTGAACTGGTCCGGCGATCCGGCGACCGCGCTGTTCGCCGTCTCCATCCCGTATATCTGGCGCACGCTGCCGTTCGCCATCCTGCTCGTGCACGCCGCATTGCAGGGCATCAGCCAGGAATACTACGAAGCCGCATCGGTCGATGGCGCCGGAGCGTTGCAGCGCTTCTGGCACATCACCCTTCCGCTGTTGCGGCCGATCATCGTCGTCATCCTCGTGCTGCGCACCTCCTTTGCATTCGCCGTGTTCGACGAGGTGCTGGCGATCACCCAGGGTGGCCCCGGCGATGCCACCTGGGTCGCCGCCTGGTACAGCTACAAGAAGGGCTTCGCGCCGCCCTTCGACATTGGCCTGGGCGCCGCCTCGGCCTACGTGCTGGCGATCATCGTCGGCCTGCTCGCCATCGCCTATGTCCGCCTGATCTACCGGCGCATCCAGTAGGAGAGCGAAGCATGCGCCCCGGACCATGGACACGTGCAGCCCTGCACTTGGCAAACCTGCTCGCGATCGCTTTCTTCCTGCTGCCGCTGGTCGCGGTCCTGTTCGCCGCGCTGCAATCCGAAAAGAGCCTGCACGCCGATACCCGCGGCCTGTGGCCGCCGGAATGGACGCTCGACAATTTCCGCGTGATTCTCTCCGGTGGCGCGCAGCACGGCGCGATCTTCGAGCAGGCGACCTATCTTCCCGACAACATCAAGAAGATCCATTTCGCTCTTATCAACAGCACGATCATTTCGGTGAGCGTAACCTTGCTCACCCTCGTCTTCGCCTCGCTGACCGCCTACACGGTTGCGCGGCTACGGCTGCGCTGGGTGATGTGGCTGATGAGCGTGAACGTGTTTGCCCGGTTTGTGCCGATTATCGTGCTGATGATTCCGCTCTATGTCACCTTCCGCCAGATGGGCATGCTCAATTCGATCTGGGGCGTGATCATCGCGCTGACCGGCTTCCTGCTGCCCTACGGCATCCTCATCCTTGCGCCCTATTTCGCCACCATCCCGCAGGAGCTCGACGATGCCGCGCGCATCGACGGCTGCTCACGCTTCACCGCGTTCTTGCGCATCACGCTGCCGCTGTCGACGCCCGCACTCGCCTCGTACGGTGCCATCGTCTTCGTGATCGCCTGGAACGACCTGCTGATCCCGCTCATTCTCAACAACCGCGCCGAGTTCATGACGCTGCCCGTGGTGATCGCAAGCCTGGTCGGCGACATGTTTGCATTCTTCAATCTGACGATGGCGATCTGCCTGGTTGCGCTGGCACCGACGGTGATCCTGGTACTGCTGCTGCGCAGGTTCGTCGTGCAGGGGCTGTCGGCAGGAGCCGTGAAGGGCTGAGGCGGGATTGGAGCCACCGCTCCCGCGACCCATTCCTTGCTCTTGCTGCACCGCAACACTTGCGGCCCGCTACCCCCGCCCCCTACGCTCCCGCCATGTTGCGTTTCCTGTTGCGCCGGGCGGTGCTCGCCCTCCTGGTCTGCCTGACCGTGCTGGTGATCAGCTTCGCGCTGACCCGGCTGTCCGGCGACCTCGCCATCTCCATCGCGGGGCCCAACGCCACCGCGGAAGACGTCGCGATCATCCGCAAGAACTATGGCCTCGACCGGCCGCTGCCGGTGCAGTTCGTCGACTGGGCGGTGCACGCCGCCGAGGGCGATCTCGGCCGCTCCTACCTCTACCACGCACCCGTCGCCGGCCTGATCAAGGAGCGGTTGCCGATCACGCTGACCCTCGGCCTCACCGGCCTCGCCATCGCGCTGGTCGTCTCCATCCCGCTCGGCATCGTCGCCGCGATGCGCGAGGGCACGGCAGTCGACAAGGCGATCACCCTGCTCGCCCTGTTCGGCCAGGCGATGCCGAGCTTCTGGCTCTCGCTGGTGCTGATCATCTGGCTCGGCTTGAAGCTGCAGCTCCTGCCGATCTCCGGCGTCGACACATGGGACGGCTACATCATGCCGGGCATCGTGCTCGCGTTCTCCGCCATCCCCGCGCTGATGCGCCTGACTCGCACCGGCATGATCGACGCGCTGTCATCCGACTACATCCGCACCGCACGCGCCAAGGGACTGTCGACGGCGAAGATCGTGCTGAAGCACGGGCTGCGCAATGCGGCAATGCCGGTGGTGTCGGTCGCCGCGGTGCAACTGGGCTTCATGCTCGGCGGCTCCATCGTCATCGAGGCGATATTCGCGTTGCACGGCGTCGGCTATCTGGCGTGGGAATCGATCAGCAAGAACGACTTCCCGGTGGTGCAGGCGGTCGTGCTGATCCTCGCCATCATCTATATCGGGCTCACGCTCGCCGCCGACATGATGAACGCGGTGCTCGATCCGCGGCTGCGCGCCGCATGAGCGCCACCACTCTGCCGTCGCGCCGCAGCCTGCCCGCGGTGCGTCATCTCGCCACCGGGCTCGGCGTGCTGATTGTCGGCACGGTGCTGCTGGTGGCGATCGTCGCGCCATACCTCGCGCCGCACGATCCGTTCGCCCAGGATCTCAATCTGCGCCTGGTGCCGCCGGAGTGGATGGACGGTGGTTCGGCCGTGCATCCGTTCGGCACCGACCAGCTCGGGCGGGACTACCTGTCGCGCCTAATGTACGGCGCGCGGATTTCCATGACGATCGGCAGCTTCACCGTCGTTACGTCGGGGTTGATCGGCATCACGCTCGGCCTGCTTGGCGGCTATTTCGGCGGGCGTGTCGACGACGTGGTGATGTTCATCATCACGTGCCGGTTGTCGATACCGCTGATCCTGGTGGCGCTGACCGTGGTGGCGCTGGTCGGCAGCTCGCTCACCGTGGTGATCCTCACGCTGGGGCTCTTGTTGTGGGAGCGCTTCGCCGTCGTCTCGCGCACCACCACGATGCAGGTGCGCAACCTCGACTATATCGCCGCCGCGCAAGCCGCCGGTGCGTCGCGTGTGCACATCGTGCTGCGCGAGGTGCTGCCAAACATCCTGACGCATCTCGTCGTCGTGGCGACACTGGAGATGGCGCTCGCGATTCTGCTGGAGGCGGCGCTGTCGTTCCTCGGCCTCGGCGTGCCGCCACCGCTGCCGTCCTGGGGGCTGATGATCGCGGAAGGCAAGGACTACATGTTCTTCAGCCCGTGGGTGATCATGATCCCGGGTGTCGCGCTGTTCGTCCTGGTGCTCGGCATCAACCTGCTGGGTGACGGGCTGCGCGACCTGCTGGGAACTGGCCGGCCGCTATGAGGACCCCCCACGCGTCATGGCGGGCGAAGGCCCGCCATCCACGTCGTCCTTCGCGTGGGCGCTGTAAAGACGTGGATGGCGGGCCTTCGCCCACCATGACGATAGGGGGGCATCTCGCATGAGCCCGGTCCTTGAAGTCGCCAACCTGCGCGTCACCTTCGGCAACGCCATCGCCGCCGTGCGCGGGGTTTCGCTCACCGTCAACCGCGGCGAGACCCACTGCCTGGTCGGCGAATCCGGTTGCGGCAAGTCGGTCACGGCCCTCGCCGTCATGGGTCTGCTGGCGCGCAGCGCGCAGCGCAGCGCCGACGTGCTGCGCTTCCACGACATCGACCTCGCGCGCCTGTCCGAACGCGGCATGGCACGGCTGCGCGGCGACAAGCTGGCGATGATCTTCCAGGAGCCGATGACCAGCCTCAACCCTGCCTACACGATCGGCTCGCAGATGGCCGAGGTCCTGGAACGCCATCGCGGTGTCTCGCGCGCCCAGGCACTCGACCGCGCCGCCGAACTGCTCGGCCGCGTCGGCATCACCGCGCCGGGGATGCGTCTGAAGCAGTATCCGCACCAGCTTTCCGGCGGCTTGCGCCAGCGGGTGATGATCTCGATGGCGCTGATGTGCGACCCCGAGCTGCTGATCGCCGATGAACCGACCACCGCGCTCGATGTCACCGTGCAGGCGCAGATCCTCCGCCTGCTGCAGACCCTGCAGCGCGAACTCGGCCTCGCCCTGCTGCTGATCACCCACGACCTCGGCATCGTCGCCCGCATGGCGGACCGCGTCTCGGTCATGTATGCCGGCGAGGTGGTGGAAAGCGCGCCGTCCGAGGCGCTGTTCGCCGCGCCGACGCATCCCTACACGCGCGGCCTGCTGCGCTGCATCCCGGTGCCCGGCAGCGTGAAGCGCGGGGCACCGCTCGGCAGCATCCCCGGTGTGGTGCCGCGCATCGCGCCTGACTTCACCGGCTGCGCCTTCCGCGACCGCTGCGCACACGCCATCGCGGACTGCGCGAGCGACGTGCCGCGCCAGGCCGCCGGCACCGACCATGACTACCTGTGCCGCCTCCCGTCCGACTGGACTCGGGCCGAGGCGGCATGACGCACGCGGTCGAAGTGCGCAATGTGCGGCGTGTGTTCCGCACGCGCGCCGGCATGCTGACGCCGGAGCGTGTGGTGCGCGCGGTGGACGGCGTATCGTTCGTCCTGCCGGTCGGCGACGTGCTCGGCATCGTCGGCGAGTCCGGCTGCGGCAAGTCGACCCTGGCACGCCTGATCCTCGGCCTGCTGCCGCCGAGCGAGGGCGATGTCCTGGTGGACGGCCGCAGCCTCGCCAGCATGGACCGGCGCGAGCGCGCGCGGCTGATCCAGCCGGTGTTCCAGGATCCGTTCTCCTCGCTCAATCCACGTCAGCGCATCCGCGACATCGTCGGCCTGCC
>JBGPND010000241.1:0-7203 GCA_041487355.1 Acetobacteraceae bacterium
ACGATGAACAACTTCCTGTTCGGCGACGCGCACCGGCAGTACTACGAGACCATCTGCGGCGGCACCGGCGCCGGGCCGGGATTCCATGGCACATCGGCGATCCACTCGCACATGACCAATACGCGCATGACCGATCCCGAGGTGCTGGAGCTGCGCTACCCGGTGCGCCTCGACAGTTTCGCCATCCGCCGCGGCTCCGGCGGCGCGGGTCGCTGGCGCGGCGGCGACGGCGCGGTGCGGCGCATCCGCTTCCTCGAGAAGATGACCGCGGTCATCGTCGCCTCGCGCCGCAACGTCGCTCCATTCGGTCTGGCGGGTGGCGAGGACGGCGCGGTCGGTCGGCAATGGGTCGAGCGCGCCGACGGCACGCATGAGATACTGACCGGCACGGACAGCGCCGAACTGAACCCGGGCGATGTGTTCGTGATCGAAACGCCTGGCGGTGGCGGCTACGGGGCGGCCGCCTGACGTGCCACGCCCGCGCACAGCGCTGGCCGGACTGGCGGTGTTCGCGTCCCTGGCCCTGCTTGCCGCGTGGCTCGTGCCACAATGGCTCGACTGGACCCGCTACCGCGCCACGATCGAGGTGCTGGCTTCGGCGACGCTCGGCCAGCCGGTCACCATCCAGGGCCCGATCACGCTGACGCTGCTGCCGCAGCCGGTCCTGACCGCGGCGCGGGTGAGCGTTGGCGGAAGTGGCCCGACGGACCTGTCGATCCATGTCGATGCGCTGCGGCTGCGCGTGGCGCTCTGGCCGCTGATCGGCGGGCGGGTCGATGCCCGCGAGCTGGTGCTGCGGGGACCCGATCTGCACATTCCCTGGCCCGCCGAACCCATGCCGCAGGCGCGTCCGCCGGCCTGGCTTGCGGCATTCGCCGCGCGCATCGAGAACGGCAGGCTGACGGCGGGGCGGCTCGCCTTCACCGGCATCGACGCGACCCTCGCGACACTGGAAACCGGCGCGCTGTCTGCGTCCGGAACGGCGCAGTTCAGTGGCCAGGCTTGGCATTTCACCGCGCGGCTGACCGCGGCGGGAGCCGATGGCGCGGCCGGGCTGAACGTGGCCCTGGATGGGCAGGGCAAGGCCAACGGGCTCGGCGCCAGTTTCACCGGGCAGTTGGCGGCGGATGGCACGCTCGTCGGCAGCATCGCCAGCCGCGGCCCCAACCTGGCGGTGCTGCTGCCCGCACCGCCGGTGCCATTTCGCGCGGACGGGCGGCTGACAGTCGGCAGCGGTCTGGCGGCGGTCGACGATCTCGCCCTGGAGATCGGCGGGTCGCCTGCCAGCGGCGCGGTGGCGCTGCGCGTAGCGCCGCGGCAAAGGCTCGACATCGCGCTGTCTGCCAGCCGGCTCGATCTGGATGCCTGGCTCCCCGTGCTGCTGCGCGCCGGCACCACGATCGCCGGGATCGATGTTCCGATCGGGCTCGACTTCTCCGCCGAGGCCGCGCCGCTTGGCGGTGGCACGCTGGAACACGTGCGGGCCGCCTTCGATCTCGCAGGCAAGAACCTGACGGTGCGGGAGGCGAGTGCTCTGCTGCCGGGCAACGGCAGGCTGCAATTGAGCGGCCGCATCGCGCGGGACGATCCGGCACACGCACGCTTCGAGGGGGATGCGAGGCTCGACGCGCCAGTGCTGCGGACGACGCTGCGTTGGCTGGATGAGGCGATGCCTGGAACGTTGCCACCAAGCCTGCCCGCAGGCCTGCCGAACGGTGTGCTGCAGCGGTTGAAGCTGTCGGCGCATGTGGTGGCAGGCGGTGGCGAGGTATCGCTGAGGCAGCTCGCCGGCAGCGTGGATGACGCGCCGATTACCGGCAGCGTCGGCTTCAAGCGCGGCGAGCCGCCGTCCTTCACGGCCGATCTGACCCTGGACCATTTGTCGCTCGGTGCGTGGTTGCCGGCTCGACCGCCCGGCTTCGCCGATCTGTCCCGTCTGGCGTCCGGCGTCGATGCCGAGCTGCGGCTCAACATCCGGCAGGCGACATTGGCGGGTTCAACGATAGATGGCCTCGCCGTGGATGCCGCGATCGAGGCCGGCAGCATCCTGCTGCGCCGGATCGAGGGCACCTCGCGAGGCGTGCATGTCGTGGCGTCCGGCATGCTTGGCGAGGCTGGCAAGCTGAGCGATGGGATGCTCAGCCTCGTGACGCCGGATGCGACGCCTCTGGCAGAGATGCTGCCGAATGCCTGGCGCGCGACACCGGCACTCTGGCACGGGCCTGCCAGGCTGGAGGTGCAGGCCGCTGGACCGCAAGAAGCGCTGGCCGTCGGCGTGCGGTTGGCTCTGGCCGATGCGAAGCTGGAGGCGCAGCCGACCATCGATCTGCGATCGGGCGAATGGAGCGGTACGCTCACATTGCGCCACCCAGGCGCACGCAGGCTGATCGCGACGCTCGGCCTGCCGGAGCAGTTGGGCCTGACCGGCCTGCCTGCCTGGCTGGACGACGGTTCGCTGTCGTTGGTGGCACATCTCGCGGCCGCACCCGGCCGACTCGCCGCAGAGAAATTCGACCTGACCGCGGCGGCGCTGCACGCCAATGGCAATCTCGTGCTGGACCAGGGCGGCGCCGAACCGCATCTGACTGGGCGAGTGTATGCCGATTCATTGCCGCTCCCGCTGCCGAACGGCGGCTCCGACGTGCCGCTGCCTTTGGGTGTCCTGCATGGCTGGCGCGGCGAGCTGCGGGTCGAGATCGGGCGTCTGCTCGCCGGGTTCCGCCCTGTGCTGCGCGATGCATCGGGTGCTCTCACGGTGGCGGACGACATGCTGCGGCTCGAGCAGTTTTCCGCGAAGCTCGGCTCGGGCACGGTCTCGGGCACCGGCGCGTTCGATGCCACGGCCAGCCCCCCTTCCCTCTCGGTCCAGGCCAGGCTGAGCGATGCGGCGATCGCCGGACCGCTGGCCGACGCGCCGATCGATCTGCTGTCCGGTCGAGCCGATGCCAACCTGCAGCTCACCGCGAGCGGCTACAGCCCGTCAGCCATCCTTGCGACACTGGGCGGACAAGTCACACTGACGGTGACCGACGGCACGTTGTCGGGCTTCGACCTGTTCCGCGCGAAGCTGGCGGTCGAGAAGCCCGATCCGAAAGCGGCAGAAGCGGCGGCGAGCGACGCGTTGGGCTCGGGGGCGACCAGCTTCGACCGGCTGGATCTGAGCGCCAGCCTGGCACATGGCGATCTGTCGCTGGATGCCGGACTGCTGCGCGGCATTGCTGGCGAAGCCCGCTTCACCGGTGGCATTAACCTCGCGACCCAGGCGCTCGACCTCAGGATCGCGCTGCAACCCGCGCTGCCGAACCCGCCGGAGATCGCAATCCGCCTCACCGGCCCCCTCGATCGTCCGGACCGGACGCCAGAACTGGCCAATTTGTCCCGGTATGTGGCGGAGCGCGTGCAATGATCCGCGAACCGAGGTGGAGTGATGGGTTGAGCGCAGCGATACTCATCATCGCGGCCACACCAGGAATGCCACCACGATGGCAGCCCAGGCCAGCAGCAGCGCCGAGGACGTGTAGAACGCGTTCCATCGCGTCGTGACCGTCCAAGGGGAAACCCCGGCCCAGCGCGCGGTGATGATCGCGGAGCTGGACATCGGCGTCATGGTCACGCCGAGGCCCCAGCCCAGCATGCAGGCAAACGCGAGCACGGCCGGAGGCACGCCGAGCGCCCCGGGATCAGGCACAGCGGCGCCGATCAACGCAACCACCGCGACGGGATTGAGACCGACCTGTCCGGTGGCAATGAGCAACAGCGGGATCATCAGCGGCACCGTCACCGGCGGCAGTCCTGCAACGAGTGGCGCGAGGCCGCTCGCCGGCAGCACACTGCCGAGCGCGACCCCCATGAAGCCCGAGCCGCCCAGCACGGTCGCCTCGCCGCGAATGCCGGGCACGCGCAGCACGAAGCGCCGGGCGCGGCGGCGCAGCAGGCCGGGCAGCCGGCCGGCACGGCGTCCTGCGAAACGCCACGACTGTGCGACGAGCCAGCCCAGGGCAACCAGCGGCACGACCAACGTCACGCCGGCGACCAGCGAAATTCCGAACACCGCGGCGGTGCCTTCGGCCAGCAGCATCACGAGCAGGATGAGCACGACGATGCGCCAGTGGATCGTCCAGGATTCGGTCGTGGCCGGGCGCGGACCGCCGGGCGTTTGCAGGCGAGTACCCGAGAGCCGGTCCTCGACCCAGCCCAGCGCCGTCATGCCGACCGAGACGACGAAGGCGATCGGCAGCAGGAGCCGCATCGGCGCCGCGGGCACGGCGGTGGACACGACCGCCGTCATGATGTTGATCGGGCTCCAGCAGTTCATCACGCAGAAACCGCGATAGATCGCCAGCAGCATGCGCCGCGTGCGGATGGCGCGGATTTCCGCCGATCCGCCGGCGGCCTCCAGCGTGTTGGCGCGCATCACCATTGCCGCCAGCAGCTCGATCGCGCCATAGGACAGGGTGATGCCGAACACATGGCCGCCGGCGGTCAGCGCCGCGTAGCGACGGCCGGGCGGCTGCGCCACCAGATGCTGTCCGCAGCGGCGCACCAGCGGGCTGGTTTCCGCGGCGTCGCGCAGTGTCGTCAGCGCCAGGAAGAAGGCCGCGTAGCTCGCGCCGCGCCGCCAGCCGGCCAGAAACAACGCAAGCGGGTCAGCCGCCAGCACCACACCGATCATGCCGATGCCGAACAGTGCCAGGAACAGCACCCGCGCGTAGCGACGCTGGTTGCGGAACTCGAGCAGCAGGAACGCCAGGATGGCGATGCCGCCGACATCGCCGGCAAGCGGCAGGCGCAGGAGCTGGTCGGCCAGCGTCGCCGCCCAGGCAAGAGCGTAGCACCAGGCGCTCATACAGGTCCGTCTGTCATTGCGAGGAGCGCAGCGACGCGGCAATCTCGATCCGAGTGCGCACTTGGCCCGAGATTGCCGCGTCGCTGCGCTCCTCGCAATGACAGTGTGGGTCGGCGCCGCATCTGGACAGGGGCAGTCCTGGCGCGTAACGCTCGCCTCACATACGCAACGCACAAGGGACCGCCATGCTGTTCGATTTCGAGAACACGCCGAACGAGAATATCTACAAGCTGCTGGTTTCCACGGTGGTTCCACGTCCGATCGCGTGGGTGACCACGCAGGATATCGATGGCACGGTGAATGCCGCGCCGTTCTCGTTCTTCAACGCGGTTTCCGGCAATCCGCCTGTCGTCGCCATCGGCATCGGCGGCCGCGCGCCGGGCGATGTGAAGGACACCGGCGGCAACATCCGCCGCACCGGCCAGTTCGTGGTGAATCTCGTCAGCAACCGGCTGGCCGAACAGATGAACATCACCGCGATCGACTTCGGCAAGGAAGTCAACGAGCTTGCCGAGGCAGGCCTCACCACCGCGCCTTCGTCGCGCGTGAAACCGCCGCGGATCGCGGAAAGCCCGGTGTCGTTCGAGTGCGAGCGGCTGGTCATCGTCGAGGTCGGCGTGGATCGTGCGGTGATCCTGGGCAAGGTGGTCGCCGTCCACGTGGCCGACGAGTTCGTGCTGGATGCCGACAAATGCTACATCGACACGCCGAAGCTCGACCTGATCGGCCGCATGCACGGGCGCGGCTGGTACGCCCGCACCACCGACCGCTTCGACATGCCACGCATCGACGTCGCCGATTGGCCGCTGCGGGCGAAGGCAGCGGAGTAGCCGCGGCGCGGCGCAGGTCGCGATTCATGCGTCATTCCTGCGCACGAGCGTGTGAAGCAATCGACGAGCATCACACCCGACTGTCATTGCGAGCGGAGCGAAGCAATCTCGGGGGGCGTTCTCCGCGAGATCGCTTGGCCTTCGGCTCGCAATGACACTTTGGGTCCGCGACGCGACTGCCGCGGCTGCCCGGATCAGGCGCCGTCGGGCTGCAGGATGCCAGCGCGCGGGGTCGCCGCGTGTTCCTTCAGGACCGAGTCGCTGCCCGGATCGATCTCCTTCAGCAGCACGTCATAGCCCCACAGGTCGGCGAGGTGCTGCAGCACGAACCTTGCGTCCCGTTCTTCCAGCAGCACGCGGTTCAGCGCGCGGTGATGCAGGATCAGGCGCCGGTCGCCCGCCAGATTGACATCCACCACCTGGATGTCGGGCAGCGTCCAGGCGATGTCGTATTGCCGTGCCAGCGCCCGCTGGATTTTGCGATAGCCACGCTCGTCGTGGATCGCCTCGACGCGCAGACTCGGTTCGTTCGCATCGTCCAGCACATGGAACAGGCCGAACTCGCGGATCAGCCGCGGACTGAGGAACTGCAGGATGAAGCTCTCGTCCCGGTAGTTCGCCCACACGTCACGCAGCACCGCCATGGGATCGGCGGCACCGGCGATGGCAGGGAACCAGTTCTGGTCCTCGGCCGTCGGCTCCGTGCAGATGCGCTCGATGTCGCGCATCATGGCAAAGCCGAGCGCATAGGGATTGATGCCTGAATAGCGCGGATCGTCGAACTCCGGCTGGAACACCACGTTGGTGTGCGAACGGAGGAACTCCACCATGTTGCCGTCGGTCAGCAGCCCCTTCTGGTGCAGGCGCTGCATGATCTGGTAGTGCACGTAGGTGGCGCAGCCTTCGTTCATCACCTTGGTCTGCGACTGCGGATAGAAATACTGCGCGATGATGCGGACGATGCGCAGCACCTCGCGCTGCCAGGGCTGCAGGCGCGGCGCGGTCTTCTCCAGGAAATACAGCAGGTTTTCCTGCGGCAGTTGCAGCAGCGCGCGGCGGCGATCCTCGGCGGTCTGGTCCGACTTTTCCACTTCCTTGCCGGGCAGGGTGCGCCACAGATCGTTGAACACCCGCTCCTCGTGCTCGCGCCGCTCGCGCTCGCGCTGCTCTTCGGAGCGCAGATCGGCCGCACGTGGACGCGGATAGCGGTGCACGCCGTGGCTCATCAGCGCGTGCGCGGCATCCAGCAGGCGTTCCACCTGCGCCTCGCCATAGCGCTCCTCGCAATGGGCGATGTAGCCGCGGGCGAATTCCAGGTAGTCGAGGATGCCGTCGGCATCGGTCCACTGCTTGAACAGGTAGTTGTTCTTGAAGAAGTGGTTGTGGCCGAACGCAGCGTGGGCGATCACCAGCGTCTGCATCGTGGCCGTGTTCTCCTCCATGATGTAGCTGATGCATGGATTGGAGTTGATCACGATCTCATACGCCAGGCCCTGCATGCCGGCGCGATACATCGCCTCGTTGCGG
>JBGPND010000242.1:0-7105 GCA_041487355.1 Acetobacteraceae bacterium
GCGCAGGCCAAGGAGCAGGACGCCCGGCTTGAAGCGCTGCTGCTGGAGGGCCTGGCCTCCAAGCGTATCCCGCTCGGTACCGAATTTCGCAAAGGGCTTGAGGCCAAGGCCGAGCAGATACTCGACAAATACAAAGACCGCCCTCGCCCGTGAATTTGTTCATCCAGGAGTCGGCAGAGCAGGACATACTTCGCCAGGTCGAGTGGTATGCAGAGAAGGGACTGCCGGATATCGCCCGGCGCTTCCATGCGGCATCTCCCGACGCCATCGACGCGCTGCTGGCGATGCCCGACGCCGGGCGACCCAAGCCTACCAGCAACCCCCACCTTGCCGGTCTGCGCACGTGGCCCGTCAAGGGCATTGACGAGTTCCGTGTCTACTACCTTGCGCGCCCCAAGCTGCTGACCATCGTGCGCGTCCTGCATGGCAAAAGGGATATCGGAATGATTCTTGACAGGCAGGAGCTGGAGGAACCGTAAAGTTAGGCGGTTCGGGTCACCGACTTCACCACCAAGTGTCGCAAACATTCTAAATTTCATACGGTGACGCGCAGACCGGCATGGGTCGAGCCGACATAGTTCGGTCACCTTTCTCCGCTTCACTTCCGGTGTCCGAAAAGCGGAGGAAGAATATGATCGCAAATGAATTCCGCCGCATCGCCCTGGCCCAGGGTCTGCTGCCGACTGTGCCGCCACCGGCCCTCGAGAAGAACACCGATCCCGCGCCGGATCGCAGCCGGAGCCTGCCCCCGCCCCCGGACTTCATCCGGGGGTTGACCCGGGGGCCGGGCGGACCCGGGGACAATCCTGCCATGGCGGAACAGCACGCCCCGAACGCTTGACGCTACCTCGTGTTCCGCCAATCATTTGCATGCAAATGAGCAGCCCTGACCCCGGTCCGGGTGGCGCCGGAGGCGGGTTTGGCAACCTCGGAAGGGCCGACCAACAGATCGGCTGAAGCCCTCGCCGGCTTCATCGTCGAAGATCACGTAGGCTTTCTGCTCCGCCGGGCGCATCAGCGCCATGTCGCCTTGTTCACCGCTGGAATGGCGCATGTCGCGCTGACGCCGACACAGTTCACCGCCCTGCTGAAGACGGTCGAACTGGGGCGGATCACGCAAAACCACCTGGGCAGGCTCGCGGCGATGGACCCGGCGACGATCCAGGGCGTGGTGCGGCGGCTGATCGTGCGCGGCCTGATGCGGAGCGGGCGGGACAGGATGGACCGGAGGACCGCGGTGCTGGAACCGACCGAGGCGGGCGTTGCGCTGATTGCCAGTGTCGTGGCATGCGCCCGGCAAGCGCATGAGGCGGCGCTGGCGCCGCTTTCCCCCGAGGAGCGGGTCCAGGTCCTCGCCCTGTTGCGCAAGATGGGCTGAAACGACGATGGATGCCGTGCCTGCCACCAATGTAGAGACCCTGGGCTACGGCTTCAGCCTCGCCGACCTCGCCACGCGCGACGGGCTGGTGCGGCTGGACCGCGTGTTCCTCGATCATCTGGCGGCCGAGGATGCCGCGCTGCATGCGCGTGTGCTGGCAGCGCGCGCCGCGCCCGATGCGGTCGCCGGTAAAGATGAGAGCGATCTGGTGGTGGCGCTCGGCCCGCACGTCGATAACTTCGTCGCCGCGCTGTTCGGCATCGAGGCGGAGACCCTGGCGCTGGCGCGCGAGACCCACGCGCTCGACCCGATCCATGCCTGCAAGCGGCTGTTCGTGCAGCGCCAGGCGGTGAAGAAATACCCCGACCCGTCCGGCTTCGACGGCGCCGCGTTGCGCGCCGATCTGGAGGCGCGGTTCGGCGAGACGCTGACCGAGCGCGCCTTCGCCGATCACGTCGCGGCATGGGAGACGGCGGGCGCGTCGGAAACGCTGGATCTGGCGCTGCGCTATGCCGCCTGGGCGACGCTGACCGAAGCGGGCCGCGCGGCGCATCCCGGCAACACGCTGTTCCGCGTGCCGCACAGGCTCGACTACAACCATCTGGTTCCGGTTGAAACCATCGAGCGTGACGGCGTGACGATGCTACGCCTGCCGGAACATCACTGGCGCCAGCGCGAAGGGTTCGCGCTGACCGATGCCGGGATGAACACGCAACAGGCGCTGGATCAGATCAATTACTGCATCTGGTGCCATACGCAGGGCAAGGATTCCTGCAGGACAGGACTGAAGGACCGCAAAACCGGAGAATTCCAGAAGTCGCCGTTCGGCGTGACGCTCGCCGGCTGTCCGCTCGATGAGAAGGTCAGCGAGATGCACACGCTGCGCGCGCAGGGCAGCGTGCTCGGTGCCTTTGCCACCATCGCGATCGACAACCCGATGATGGCGGCGACCGGCCATCGCATCTGCAACGACTGCATGAAGGCCTGCATCTACCAGAAGCAGGACCCGGTCGACATTCCCCAGGCGGAGACCGCAATCCTGCAGGACGTGCTTGGCCTGCCCTGGGGCTTCGAGATCTATGCGCTGCTGACGCGGTGGAATCCGCTCGACATAAGCCGCCCGCTGCCACGCCCCGACACCGGCCGCAAGGTGCTCATCGTCGGTCTTGGTCCCGCCGGCTTCACGCTGGCGCATCATCTGATGAATGACGGCCACACCGTCGTGGCGATCGACGGATTGAAGATCGAGCCGCTGGGCTTCGATCCCACCGCACCGATCCG
The DNA here is from genome assembly GCA_041487355.1 of Acetobacteraceae bacterium. Classification (GTDB taxonomy): domain Bacteria; phylum Pseudomonadota; class Alphaproteobacteria; order Acetobacterales; family Acetobacteraceae; genus JAMXLO01. The sequence continues at coordinate 2,660 of JBGPND010000242.1, forward strand.
CGATACGCAGCAGTTGTTCGAGAACCTGGACGATCGCGTGATGGCGGGCTTCGGCGGCGTCGCCGAATACGGCATCACCGTGCGCTGGAACAAGAACTACCTGAAGTTGGTGCGTCTGCTGCTGGAGCGACGTCGAGAGTTCGCGCATTTCGGCGGCATCCGCTTCGGCGGCGGCGCGACACTGTCGATGGACGATGCCTGGGCGATGGGCTTCGATCACATCGCGTTATGCATGGGCGCCGGGAAACCGACGGTGCTCGACATCCCGAACGGGCTGGCGCGCGGCGTGCGTGCAGCGTCGGACTTCCTGATGGCGCTGCAGCTCACCGGCGCGGCAAAGTTTTCTTCCATTGCCAATCTGCAGGTCCGCCTGCCGGTCGTGGTGATCGGCGGCGGCCTGACCGCGATCGATACTGCCACCGAAAGCCTCGCCTACTACGTCCGTTAGGTGGAAAAGTTCTCCGCGCGCTATCGCACGCTGGTCGCCGAACGCGGCGAGGCGGCGGTGCGCGCCGGCTGGAATGCGGAGGAGGCCGGCATCGCCGACGAATTCCTCGCGCATGAAGCGGCGATCCAGGCGGAGCGTGATGCCGCGGTAGACGAGGCCAGGCCGCCGCGCCTGGCGCAACTGCTCGATGCCTGGGGCGGCGTCACGATCGCCTATCGCCGCCGGCTGATCGACAGCCCCTCGTACACGCTGAACCACGAGGAAGTGGCCAAGGCGATGGAGGAGGCGGTCCGTTTCGCCGAAGGATTGACACCGCGCGCAGTGGAGGTGGACGAATTCGGCCACGCCGCCGGCCTGCGCGTATCGCGCGCCGACGGATCGGAGATCGTGCTTCCGGCGCGCGCCATCCTGGTTGCGGCCGGCACGCAGCCCAACACCGTGCTGGCGCGCGAGGACGGCCGCATCCGGCTCGACGGCAAGTATTTCCAGGCGGTCGACGAAACCGGTGCGCCGGTCACCGTGGTGCGTGGCCTCGCCAAACCCGATGTCGCGCATGTGCTGATGCATCGCGCAGGGAATGGCCGGTTCATCAGCTTCTTCGGCGATCTGCATCCGAGCTTCTTCGGCAATGTCGTGAAAGCGATGGGGGGCGCCAAGCGCGGCTACCCCGTCGTGTCGCGCGCGCTCGCCGCGCAGGCGGCCACGCAGGTGACCGGCACCGAGCTGATCGCGCGCTGCCGGCAGGATCTGACACCGACGGTGCATGCGGTGCATCGACTTACGCCCACCATCGTCGAGGTGGTCGTGCATGCGCCCGCGCAGGCGCGCGCCTTCCGGCCAGGCCAGTTCTACCGGCTGCAGAATTACGAGATGCTGGCCCCGCGCGTCGCCGAGGCGGGCGTGGCGACCACCGTGCTGACGATGGAAGGCCTGGCGATGACCGGCGCCTGGACCGACCCGGCAAAGGGTCTGGTGTCGGTCATCGTGCTGGAGATGGGTGGCAGCTCCGACATCTGTGCCCTGCTGAAGCCAGGCGAGCCGGTCGTGCTGATGGGCCCGACCGGTACGCCGACCGAGATCCTTGCCGGGTCTACGATTGCCCTGGTCGGCGGCGGGCTGGGCAATGCGGTGCTGTTCTCGATCGGCGCGGCGCTGCGTTCAGCCGGGTCGCGGGTGATCTACTTCGCTGGCTACAAGCAGATGCGCGACCGCTACAAGGTAGCGGAGATCGAGCGCGCCGCCGACGCCATCGTCTGGTGCTGCGACGAGGCGCCCGGCTTCGCGCCGGCCCGCCCACAGGATCGCAGCTTCGTCGGCAACATCGTGCAGGGCATGGCGGCTTACGGCGCCGGCCGGCTCGGCGAGCAGGCGGTGAAGCTGGCGCAGGCGGACCACATGATCGTCATCGGCTCGGACCGCATGATGCAGGCGGTCGGCACGGCCCGGCACGGCCTGCTGGCGCCGTATCTGAAGCCTGGCCACACGGCGATCGGCTCGATCAACTCGCCGATGCAATGCATGATGAAAGAGGTCTGCGCCCAGTGCTTGCAGCCGCAGATCGATCCGGTGACCGGCCAGCGGACGGTGGTGTTCTCGTGCTTCAACCAGGACCAGGCGCTCGACCGAGTGGATTTTCCTGCCCTGCATGAGCGGCTGGCGCAGAACGGCGCACAGGAGAAGCTGACCGCTCAGTGGATCGACCGTGCGCTGCGCCGGCTGCATGCACGCGGGGTGGCGGCGTGATGGCGGAATGCGCTGCGCTTTTCCGCCCTACGGGTTACGGATAACGGGTAACGGGTAGGGCGGAAAAGCGTAGCGCATTCCGCCGCCAGCTAGTTCGTCTTCTTCGCCGGCGCGGGGGCGCTCGCCTTCATCGGCATCGCGCCCGACTTCATCATCGCCGAGCTCGACCCGCCGGGCCGCATCATCTGGCCACGGATTTCGCCGCCCGGATTGGCCGCGGTGTGGACATTCGCATACCACTTGCCAGCTTCCAGATCCTTGATCTGCGCATCGGTCAGCGCCACGGTGTTGGTCACCGGGCTGGGCGGGTTGCTACCGATCGGCACCGCCACGCCGGCGTTCGCCCCGGGCGCCGCCGGCCCGTGGAAGTGCGCCGCCGTCGCCGGGCCGCTCAGGCCCATATAGGTCATCGTGTAGGTCAGCTTCTTGCTGCTGGTGTCCAGCGTCGCGAGCACGTCACCGCTGCCCGCCGAGGCGTTGGCTGGCACCTCGGACTTGCCGCTCATCGTCGCCTGGAAGTCGATCATCGCGGCCGAGGCGGCTGACAGACAGCCGACGGTGAAGACCGCGGCCAGAATTGACGTGCGGAACATGAATCCCCCTTGTTGCGATTTGGCACCCGAGTCGGTTCGCGGCACCCAGATTGCTGAAAGACGCGCCGGAAGTCACGGTATTCCATTGATCGCTCAGGAAATGGCCGGATGATCGGCCCGCCAACCGGTCCATGCCAGGCATTCGGGCAGGCCGTATGCGTTCCGCCGAAGCCGTGGAGATCGCCACCATGCCGCTACCGCTCGGCCCCGAGGTCGACCCGACGCCGCGTCCCTTGCCGGCGCACGTGCCGCTTGCCGGCCGCTACGTCGCGCTCGAACCGCTGCATCGCCGCCACGCGGCGGAGCTTTGGCAGGCGGCGCAGGGAGCGGAAAAGAGCTGGACCTGGCTCGGCTACGGCCCGTTCCCGTCGGAAGACGCGATGGCCCGCTTCGTCGCCGAGTTCGCCAGCACGCATGATCCGATGGTCTGGGCGGTGCGTCCGCTCGGCACCGGCGTCGCGTCCGGCTGGCTGGCGCTGCTGGACATCCAGCCGCGGCATGCGGCGATTGAGCTCGGCAGCATCTGGTTTTCCCCGCGTTTGCAGCGCACGCGCGCGGCGACCGAGGCGATGTATCTGCTGCTGCGGCTCGCCGCGGACGAACTGGGCTATCGGCGGCTGGTGTGGAAGTGCAATGCGCTGAACGCGCCCTCCAGGCGTGCCGCCGAACGGCTGGGCTTCACCTATGAGGGGCGCCACCGTGCGCACATGGTGGTCAAGGGCCGCCGGCGCGACAGCGACTGGTACAGTATCGTCGAGGATGAATGGCCGCGCTGCCGCGACGCGCTGGCGGCCTGGCTGGATCCGGCGAATTTCTCCCCGGATGGCACGGCGGTGCGGGGGCTCGCCGCGCTGCGCGGCGAACGTCATGCCAGATCGCTTTGATAGGGAGGCATCCCTCGCCATCCTCTCACCGTCATGGCGGGGCGTCTTCCGGCCATCCGGTTAAAGTCGAAGATGGGCACAGGCCTTTTTCAACGTCATGGTCGGCGAAGCACGTCCCGGCGTAGGCCGGGAGCCGACCACCCACGACTTGGGATGCAACGCCAGCCCGACCGGACCAAGCGTCGGTATTCTCGGTGTCTGGTATAATATTCGACGCAGAGAGCGCCAAGAACGCAGAGGTCGCAGAGAAGAGAATTGCTGCGCTACGCGCGGAGCGCCTTCACTTTCCTTCTTTGCGATCTCTGCGTTCTTGGCGCGCTCTGCGTTATCCTTGCCGAACGGTTCAGGGTCCGCGCCGGCTGCGGCAAGCGGTCAACGCGTGCATGGCCGGGCTCGGCGCGTCGGGGTCGATTCCTACACAGCCTGCAGCTTATCCTGATGCCCATGGGGCTGATCCTCGGGTCACGCCCGAGGACGGCCATGACGAGGTAGTGTGGCCACCGTCCCCGCTCGACGACATTGCTCCGCCGTCGCCCCGGCAGGCATGGATTGCATCACACACTCGTTGGCGCAGGCGACGAACGGTTCGCCGCTGCCAGTCGCGCCCCCAACACCGCCAACTGCGCATGCGTAAGCTTTGCAGACCGTGTGAAAACCCTGCCTAAAGGGATTCCGGCGCGGCGTAATACTTGATAGAATCCGGCATGTCCCACATCGCCGGTCACGACCGATCCCAAACCCTGCTTCTGCCAGAATCGCTGGACGAGTATGTCGGCCC
>JBGPND010000243.1:0-7052 GCA_041487355.1 Acetobacteraceae bacterium
CCCGCGGACATTGCCCGGCACGATCGCGTCCGGCATTGGCCGGCGCAGCAGGGGAATGTTGCCGAATGTCCAGCCGACGATGGCGCCGCCGATCTCGGGTGCCAGAACCAGCGAGGACTCGCCTGCCTGCAAGGTCAACATGGTGCCAGCCTAGCCGTGTGCCGCAGTCGTGCCGCGCATGGACCCGCCCACACCAGAACGGCGACGGATGCCGACGCGATCATGGACGATGTTGGTGCCATAACAACCAGCGTACCACGGAAGACCAACCGGCGCAGCAGCACCCGCGCCGCGCGAGCAATTGCCAGAATGCGCACAAGTCGCCGCCGCGCGCCGCGTCCGTTGGTTTGTTCGGGAATCCTGGAGGTCTCGCTGCCTCGCATGACCGTCACGGTTCCTGCTATTGAACCCGAGGTCCCACGAGTCACCGACGAGCGTATCGGTGCAGTGCTGACCCTCAGCTTAAAAAATCGTCCTCACTTTGGAGGGTATCAACATACTTGATTTAGTAAGCGGCGACGGACCGATGGAAATCGCTATTCAATGAGGATCGCACTTCCCCGGCAGTTCGATGCTCGCGCCCACCGATCACGATGGAACAGGCGAGGCGTTCCGACGCTACGACTCGCCTAGTGGTGCCACCCGTTGTACCCATAGGGAGCAGCGTAGTAGCCATGGGGAACAACAACGTAGTTCGGCTGATTGGCAATGGCGGCTCCGGCCACTGCACCACCCAGCAGAGCAGCACCAACGCCTGCCGCGACGGCAGCGTTATTTTGCTGCTCCTGTAGGTTCGCTTGGGTCTGGAAGCCGGCGGCTGTGCAAGCATCATGGTCACCTGCGGCGCATTGCGCTTGAAGCGCGGCCAGCGCTTGCTGACTCTGCTGCGAGACACATCCTCCCAACAGGGACAAGGAGAGGATGATCGTAGTAAAGCGTTTCATGTTACAGCTCTCCGGTTAGTAGTCAGTCGGTGGTGAAGCGGACGATGATGTTGCCTGCCACGTTGATGCGGGTAGCCAGTGTGCCGGGCACATGCCGGCCATTCATCAGGACGAAAACACCGTGGCAGACATAAACATTCTTGCCCTGAACGACTTCGAACTTGATAGTCGTCAGATGCTCGATGTCCACAGACTGGATGTTGTAGTCCTGCACGGTCTGGATGTTGTTGAAATTTAACATTAACTCACCAGCAATCTTCTGTTCTTTGCAGTGATTATCAGGCGAGTTTTCTGCGGCAAGCTGTGCAGCCGCACGATTTTCAGCATCCACTCTCGCTTGTGCCGCAGCAGCATCCCGTTGAGCTTGTGCACTAGCTGCCGCATCGGCTCGATCTTGTGCTGCCTGTCTCTGTGCAGCTTCGGCGGCGGCAAGATCGAGCGCAGATTGGCGGGCAGCAGCTTGTGCTTGTGCGATTTGCGCAGCATGAGCAACGGCGGCGGCTCTTTGCTGTTGAGCAATGGCCGTTTGTTGCGCTGCCTGGGCTTCCCGTTGCTGCTCTGCTTGCCGCACTGCTTGCTGCTCTGCTTGCTGGCGAAACGCTGAACATTGAGCGGCCGTATAACACGGACCACCCTGAGCAAAGGCGGAGCCTGTGGCGAGAAGCATGAACCCCAATACCAAACAGTCTGATACGCTCCGCATCACAATCCCCTGGAATCGTTGATCTGATGGCCCCGCGTTGCGTATATTGCAGAGTCCCTTATTTTCGATGAATTCTCACGCTGCGAGCCGCGCCTCGGCGCCTGCCGCCGAGGGATGAGTCAACGGAGGTGTTTCGCTACCAGTTGGGGGTACGACGCCGGGGGCATCGAGATGCAACGCGAGAACCGGGATGAGGCCGACGAACCGAACTCAATCGTTGGCTGGTCACGGACGATACCGATGCGGTCGCGGGGCTGCGCAAAGCGATGGTTGCAGGAATGCAGCAGAAGCGCGGCTGACCGAGCAGGGTCTGTCACCGTACTCGGCAGACACCAAAAAAACTCTGCGTCCCCCGCTATCCGGCTATGGTCTATGTCGGGAAACCAAAACGCCGCCGTAGCCTAGCGCCTGTCGGACGGCCAGCGTAAATCGGGCGTGCTGCTGGCGGGGAGGTGACGTGTGGAGTGGGTCGATTGCGTCGTGGTCGGTGCCGGTGTCGTTGGGCTGGCGGTGGCGCGCGCTCTCGCGCAGGCCGGCCGCGAAGTGATCATCCTTGATACCGCGGAAGGCATCGGCACAGAAACGTCCTCGCGCAACAGCGAGGTGATCCACGCCGGCATCTACTATCCCGCCGGCAGCTTCATGGCGCGGTTCTGCGTCGCGGGACGCAAGGCGCTCTACGCCTATTGCGCCAAGAAGGGTGTGCCGCACATCAACTGCGGCAAGCTGATTGTCGCGACCAATGCCGAAGAGGACGCCATGCTGGCCGGCATCAAGCGCCGCGCCGAGGTGAACGGCGTCGAGGGCATGCGTGTGCTCACCGCCGCCGAGGCGATCGCAATGGAGCCGAACCTCGCCTGCACCAGCGCGTTGCTGTCCCCCGTCACCGGCATCATCGACAGCCACGCCTTCATGCTGGCCTTGCAGGGCGATGCGGAGAATGCCGGCGCAGTGCCGGTGTTCTTCAGTCCCGTCACTGGCGGGCGTGTCGTGCAGGGCGGTGTGGAGATCGATGTCGGTGGCGCCGACCCGATGTCGTTGCGCTGCCGGCTGCTGGTGAATTCCACCGGCCTGCATGCACCAGGCTTCGCGGCCCGGATCGTCGGCATGCCACAGGATCGCATTCCGCCGGCCTATTACGCCAAGGGCAACTATTTCACGCTGTCGGGGCGCTCGCCGTTCTCGCGGCTGATCTATCCGGTGCCGGTGCCTGGCGGTCTCGGCGTGCATCTGACCGTCGATCTCGGCGGCCAGGCGCGGTTCGGACCGGATGTGCAATGGATCGACACGATCGACTACACCGTCGATCCGGCGCGCGCCGACAGCTTCTACGCGGCGGTTCGAAAGTACTGGCCGGCGTTGAGGGATGGCGCGCTGCAGCCGGGCTATGCCGGCATCCGCCCCAAAATCGTGCCGCGCGGTGCGCCGGCGCAGGATTTCGTCGTGCAGGGCCCGCAGACGCATGGTGTGCCCGGACTGATCAACCTGTTCGGCATCGAGAGCCCCGGCCTGACGGCGGCGCTGGCGCTGGCCGATCATGTGCTCGACGTTGCCGCGACCGGCTGAAAGCGCGAGAGAACACGCAGTATGCGGGATTTTCGGCCAATCCACATTTCCGGCTATGTGCGGGAAGAACACGATTTCTACCCGACCCCGCCATGGGTGACCGCAGCGCTGTTCAAGCATGCGCGGTTGCGCGGGCCGGTATGGGAGCCGTGTTGCGGTGACGGCGCGATCGCGCGCGTGATCGCCGAGCAACGATACGATGTTGTCGCGACCGATCTCGCCGATCACGGATTTGGCCGTTCCGGGATTGACTTCTTCGCGTGCCGGGAATTCCCCGAGGGATGCCGCTCGCTGGTGACCAATCCGCCGTATGGCGATGGCGGGTCGGAGCGGCGCGCGTCGAATGCGTCGACCGCCATGTTGCATTTCATTCGGCACGCCCTGGCGTTGACCGAGAAGGCCGACGGTCAGCTTGCGCTGCTGGTCCGCTTCCAGTGGATCGCCGGCAAGCGGGCGGCTGCGCTGATCTCATCCGGGCCGCTCGACAGTGTCATCGTCCTGACCAGGCGGATCCGCTGGTTCGACATGGGGGAACGGACAAACCATGGTCAGCATCACCATGCATGGCTGTTCTTCGACTTCCAGCGCGGTCGCTTGTTCCCGCCCGCCCTGATCTTCTCCGACTAGCTGTGTGCCGCCTCCGGCCGGAAGCGCACGCCCTCGCGCGCGTAGCCCCCGCCGAGTCCGATCGGGGTGCCATCTGCCCGCCAGCAGGCGGCGCCAGTCATGGTGCCATCTGCATCGAACTGGATCGCGCTCATGCCGCCGCCGACATTGCCGACCGCCGCCACATCGTGGCCGCGGTCGCGCAGTGCGGCGAGCACGTCGGACGGCACCGCGTTCTCCACCTCCACACCGAAGCCTTGCGTCCAGAGGCGCGGCGCATCCACCGCCTCCTGGACGCTCATGCCGTGGTCGATCAGGTTGGAAAGCGCCTGCATCACCGAGGGGAAGATGCGTAACCCGCCGGGCAGGCCGAGCGCGTAGCGCGGCTTGCCGTCCTTCAGCACGATGACCGGCGACATCGACGAAGTGATCCGCTTGCCCGGCGCCACCGAATTGACGCGGCCCGGATATGGCGTGAACACGAACATGTAGTTGTTCGGGATCATGCCGGTGCCTGGCACGATGTAGCGGGCGCCGAACAGCGAGTTGATGGTCTGCGTGCTGGCGACGACATTGCCCATGCCGTCCGCCACGGTGAGATGCGTGGTGTGCGCGCCCTCGCCGGGTGCCACCTCGGCGCTCCAGGCCTGCGCGCGGGCGAGGTCGATGCGCGCGCGGCGATCCGCGGCGTAGGATTTCGACAGCAGCTTCTCCACCGGCACCTTGACGAAGGCTGGATCGGCGGTGGCGGCTGCACGGTCGGTGAAGGCGATCTTCATCACCTCGGCCAGCAGATGCAGCGTGTCGGCGGAACCGAAGCCGAGAGCACTGATGTCGTAACCTTCCAGGATGTTCAGCATCTGGATGATATGCAGCGGCCCGGACGATGGCGGCGGCGGCCCGACGATGTCGAAGGCGCGATACGTGCCGCGCAGCGCGTCGCGATCGATCGTGCGATAGCCGGTCAGGTCGTCGCGCGTGATGTAGCCGCCGGCTTTCGCCATGTGCTCGGCATAAAGCCGGCCGAGCGCACCGGTATAGAGCAGGTCCGGACCTTCGCGGGCGATGCTGCGTAGCGTCTCGGCATAGTCGCCGGTGACCAGGCGCGTGCCCGGCTGGATCGGCGCGCCACCCGGCAGATAGAGCCGCGCGATCTCCGCATCGAGCGCCATGTCGGCGGCGCAGTCGGAGACGCATTCATGCAGATAGGGCGTCACGCGGAAGCCGCGCGAGGCGTGGCGGATCGCCGGCTCCATCACATCGGCCAGCTTGAGGGTGCCGAAACGCGCCAGTGCCTCGCACCAGCCCTTCAGATTGCCGGGTGCCGCCACCGCGGTAGGACCGAGCGCGTTCTTCCGCCCGATCGCATCCATCGCGCCGGGCGCGGCGTTGGGGTCGGGCGTGTACGTGGTGGGGCCGGTGGCGAGCGGCGCGGTGCTCTGTCCGTCGATCACCACGTGGCGGCCGTCGGCGAGCCGGATATGCGCCATGCCGCCGCCCAGGATGCCGACCATCATCGGCTCGACCACGGTCAGCGCGAAGCAAGCGGCGATTGCCGCGTCGATGGCGTTGCCGCCGGCGGCCAGCATCTCCGCGCCGGCGGCCGAGGCGAGCGGATGGTTGGTGACCACCATGCCGCGCGTGCCGGTCGCTGGCTGCTTCTCGCAGCGGAATGTCGTGCCCGCGCGGGTGCGCCAGTCAGTCTCGGGCATGGCCGGTCCTTTCGTGCGATGATCCGAAAATCAGCATGCGCTGGCGGGTCCGACGCGGCAAACTGCGGCGTCGTGTGATTGGCCAGGGGGTCTCCGGGTGGATCCTTACACGTCTGCCGGTTTCGTCGGGGTCGCTGTCATCGTCACGGCCTATTTCGCCAACCAGCAGGGCTGGCTCAGTGCCGAGGATTGGCGGTTCCCGGCGGCGAACCTGGTTGCTCGCTGCTGATCCTGGCGTCGCTCTGGACGGCGTGGAACTTCCCGTCGGTCGTGATCGAGGTGATCTGGGCGGCGATCAGCCTCTACGGGCTGAGCAGACGCCTGCGCCGGCGTTAGACCGCCTCGGCGGAGAACCGGCCGGGTGCGGCGCAGCAGCGGCAGCCGCCGGGGTGGGCGCGGAACGGTGTGGGGCTGGCCGCCTCGGCGCGCGCTCCGCCAATCGCCGGACTGGTCAGGGCGCGTGGCGCCGGATCGCCACAGGCCGGGCAGGCTTGCGGCAGGGCGAACTCCGCCATCGGGCGGTTTTCGCTGAACTGGCCGCAGCGCTCGCAGTCATAGTCGTATGTGGGCATTCGGGCCTCGTGGATCGGAGCCGGTCGAGGAGTGGAGTTTGCCACTGCCGGGCAGCGCCGGTCCAGACGGTCTTTTTTGGTGTGCGCTGGCGGATTAACGCCTCGACAATCTATCGCGTCGATGTTCGCCCCGTGCGTCGGCCGGCAACTATAGTGCCGGCGGAACGTGTTGATTCTCCGCGGAGATCGCGGAGAGCGCAGAGTTCGCAGAGAAGTGAATAATACTGAGCCAGGCTCCAGCCTGACCGATCGGATCATCCGGCTGGGCATTAAGGTGCTTAGAAGGCTTGGCCCGGGCCTGCTCGAATCGGTCTACGAGGAATGTCTGTGCAGGGAGCTTGGACATAATGGAACCACGTACGCGCGCCAGGTCCCGCTCGCCGTCACCTATGAGGACGTGCGCCTCAACCGCGGTTATCGTGCCGACATCATCGTCGAACAGGAAGCCATCCTGGAGCTGAAATGCGTCGAGCGCATCCTGCCGCTGCATGAAGCACAGACTCTGACCTATCTCCGCCTGAGCGGATGCAAAGTCGGACTGCTCATGAACTTCAACAGTGTCATGCTGAAGGACGGATTGCGACGCTTCATCCCGTAACCCTTTTGCGCGAAGCGCATCGAATCCTTCTCTGCGATCTCTGCGTTCTCTGCGCCCTCTGTGTTATTGCTTCATTCGCCACTCGCTCCGACGGCGCGACCCTTGGTCCGAACAAACACTGCAGCGGCGCGTGCCCGGAGCAGTACCTTGCCCGTTCCGGGTCCCAGCAGAAGCATTGCCGGAACGCCAACCGCCATGGCGATCAGCAGCCGTAGCGCGATCAGCGGTACCGGCGACCCGGGCTCGCCCATCGCGTACGGTAGTATGAATCCGACGATGGTTGCCAGGACCATGGCGCCCAGCATCGGCAAGCCTGCGCGTAGCGGGCGCAGTGGGCTGGTGTGCAGGACG
>JBGPND010000244.1:0-7051 GCA_041487355.1 Acetobacteraceae bacterium
AAGGCGCGCGTCCGCGTCTCGTTGCGTGAGAGCTTTCCCGTGATGTTCGGCGCCGAATGGGAGCGCGCGCGCGACATATTCTATGCCGCATTCGAGGTGCAGCACCTGCACCACGTGGCACCGATGCCTGGGGTCGCCGACGCGCTCTCGGCCGGCTCGGCCTGGCAGCAGGGGATCGTCTCGAACAAGGCCGGCCGATACCTGCGGGCGGAGGTCGCGCACCTCGGCTGGGTGTCCCATTTCGGCGCGGTCATCGGCGCGGGCGACGCCAGCGCCGACAAGCCCGACCCGGCGCCAATCCTGCTCGCCCTCGACCGGCTCGGCCGGTCGGCCGACCGCTCGGTCTGGTATCTTGGCGACACGGCCCTGGACATGCGCGCGGCCCGGGCGGCCGGCGTCACCGCCGTGCTGGTCGGCGATGCCGCGCATGACGGGGGCATTGACCGGGCGCATCCCGATATCCATTTCCCCACTGCCTCCGACCTCGCCGCACGGCTTCGTGCGCTTGCGTGAGAGGGGTGCGCTGATAGAGTGGCTGAACCCGACGGCCGTGCCACGCCCGTCCGGGCCCGAACAACGACAACCGCTAAGATCAAGAAGAAGGATCGTGCCGTGGCCAATGAGAAATCGCAAAATGTTCAGGACGTGTTCCTGAACCATGTGCGAAAGAACAAGACCCCGGTGACCGTGTTCCTGGTGAATGGAGTCAAGCTCCAGGGCATAATCACTTGGTTCGACAACTTTTCCGTCCTCTTGCGCAGGGACGGGCACACGCAGCTGGTCTACAAGCACGCCATCAGCACGGTGATGCCGGGCGCGCCGATCCAGTTGTTCGATGCGACCAAGGCGGAAGGCGCAGCGGCCGCGACGCGGGAGATGAGCCCTGCCGAAGGCGATTGACGGCGGCCAGTCCTCTGGCGGGCGGAATGGCGCGGCCGGACCGACACTTGCGGCGGTCATCCTGCCCTGGGATCGGTCCGGCCGCGACCGCGCGCTGCCGGGCGATCAGGCGCGGGCGGCGGAAGCACGCCTCGCCGAGGCTGTCGCGCTGACCGCCTCGATCGGCCTCGTCGTCGTCCATACCGCCATCCTGCCGCTGCGTGCCCGCCGCCCCGCCACCTTGCTTGGCGAGGGCCAGGTTTCGCTGCAAGGCCACGCGATTGCCGAACACGGCGTGACGGTCGCGATCATCGATGCCACGGTCTCGCCGGTGCAGCAGCGCAACCTGGAGCGCGCCTGGGGCTGCAAGGTGATCGACCGCACCGGGCTCATCCTCGACATCTTCGGTGAACGCGCCGCCACGCGGGAGGGCGCGCTGCAAGTGGAGCTCGCCCATCTCGAATATCAGCGCTCCCGCCTGGTGCGGTCCTGGACCCACCTCGAACGCCAACGCGGCGGCTTCGGCTTCCTCGGCGGCCCCGGCGAGACGCAGATCGAGGCCGACCGGCGCCAGATCGGCGAGCGCATCGTGCGTTTGAAGCGAGACCTCGAGCAGGTGCGCCGCACCCGCGGCCTGCATCGCTTCGCCCGCCAACGCGTGCCGTTTCCGGTGATTGCCCTGGTGGGTTATACCAATGCCGGCAAGTCGACCTTGTTCAATGCGCTGACCGGCGCCGACGTGGCTGCCCGGGACCAGTTGTTCGCCACCCTCGATCCGACGATGCGCGGGCTCTCGCTGCCCTCCGGGCGGCGCGCCATCCTGTCCGACACCGTCGGCTTCATCAGCGACCTGCCGCATGAGCTGGTTGCCGCTTTCCGCGCCACGCTCGAGGAGGTGGCCGAGGCCGACGTGATCCTGCATGTGCGCGACGCCGCGCATCCCGACAGCGCGGCGCAACGCACGGATGTCGTGGCCGTGCTGGAAGACATGGTGGCCGACGGCGCGCTGGATGCCGACTGGCCGGCCCGGACCATCGAGGTTCTCAACAAGGCCGATCTGCTGGGCGGTGTCGCTTTCGTTGCCGAGCGTCCGGGTGCCGTCGCCGTCTCGGGCATTACCGGTGAAGGGCTGCCGGCGCTGAAATCGGTGATCGATGCGCGGATCGCCGCGGGGATGGAATTGGCCGACTATGACATCGCGCCGCAGGACGGCGCGCGGCTTGCCTGGCTTTACCAGCATGGCGAAGTGGTGGCCCGGCACGACGCCGATGCCGCGGTGCATGTGAAGGTGCGCCTGCTGCCCGCCGATCGGGCTCGGTTCGAACGGCGCGAATGACGTTCGGTGCCCGGGATCTTGATACTCAGGCTGCGCGACCGGCTGATCGACCTGCGCAAGGCCGACCAGAACGCGCAGATCGACGAAATCCTGGCCGCACGGGACCGGTTTCGCAAACGCCCCGGCATTCCGATCTGATCCTGCAACGCTGGGTCCGGGCAGCCTGACAGCGGCGCTTCGGAGCAATTATTTCTCCCAACCCTGGGATCGGCACGACCCGACGGCAGATTCCTGCTAGAGGAGATTTAGGGTGACTGGAAACGCAAGTGCACCTCGCCAGTCGTGATGGGTATCGCTGCGCTCAACCCATCATTCGGGCGAGATTCCAGTCATGCTGAACCTGCTCTAAAGGACACCCGGATCGAAGGGACTCGCCTGCATGGCCTCAGACAAGGACCTGGACCGGCTGGACCGGGAGATTCTCCGCCTGCTTGCCTCCGACGCCTCCCTCTCGCTCGCCGACATCGCCGCCCGCATCGGCCTGACGCCCACGCCCTGCTGGAAGCGCATCCGCCGCATGGAGCAGGCGGGGGTGATACTGCGCCGCGTCGCGATGATCGACCCGGCGAAGGTAGGGCTGCCGGTCTCGGTGTTCGTCGCGGTCGAGACGGCCGATCACTCGAGCGACTGGCTGACGCGCTTCGCCGGGGTGGTGGCCGACATGCCGGAAATCGTCGATGCCTGGCGGATGAGCGGTGACGTGGACTACCTGCTGCACGTCGTCGTGGCGGATATCGCCGCCTACGACGACTTCTATCGCCGCCTGATCGCCGCCGTGCCGCTGCGCAACGTCACCAGCCGCTTCTCCATGGAGCGGCTGAAGGCGGCGCCGCTGCCCATCTGATGCCATCCATTCTCGCCCAACGGGAGGCCGGCTGGCGGTCCTTCCGCCAGTGCATCCAGGCCGCACCCTGGCCCGGGAGCTGGAAGCACGCGGGCTGACAGCCAACGCACTTGCGCTCAAGCTCCGCGTACCGGCCAACCGGCTGTCGGAGATCATTCGCGAACAGCGCGCCATCTCAGCCGAGGCGGCGTTACGTCTTGGCCGCTTCTTCGGGGCCGGTGCGGCGTTCTGGATGAACTTGCAGAGCCACTACGATCTCGCACGCGCCGAGCAGGAGATGGGAGAACGCATCAGCAGGGAGGTTGAGGCGGCATAGGCCTGATTCCGCTCACCCTTCTCCCTCCCCGAAAGCAGAGCGAGCGAGTAGGGTGGTACCGATGCTCACCGACCTGCCGAACCTGCTGACCCTCTCGCGCATCGCGGCGATCCCGCTGCTGGTCGCGCTGATTGCGCTGCGCGAACCGGCGGCCGACCTCGCCGCCTGCGTGCTGTTCAGCAGCGCGGCGGTCACCGACTATTTCGACGGCAAGCTCGCCCGCACGCGCAGGCAGCAATCCGACCTCGGCCGCATGCTCGACCCGATCGCCGACAAGCTGCTGGTCGGCGCGGCGCTGATGATGCTGGCCGGCCAGGCGCGGCTGTCCTCCTGGGGGCTCTATCCCGCGATCGTCATCATGCTGCGCGAGATACTGGTCAGTGGCCTGCGCGAATACCTCGCCGGTATCCGCATCGGCCTGCCGGTCACCAGTCTGGCCAAGTGGAAGACCGGCTTCCAGATGGGCGCGCTGGGAACGCTGCTGGCCGGCGATACCTCGGCCCACCTGCTGCATCTGCCCTTCCTGCCGGTCAGCGCGATCGGCGAGGCGATGCTGTGGATCGCCGCCGCACTGACCCTGTGGACCGGATGGGACTACCTGACCGCCGGCCTCCGCCACGCCGCCGGCCCGCGCACCAGCGGCTTGCCCAAGCGCCAACTGCCGTCCTCGTGAAGGTTCCCGAGTGAAGGTGATCGGCATCGTCGGCTGGTCCGGCAGCGGCAAGACCACGCTGCTGACCAGGTTGATCCCGCTGCTGCGCGCCGAGGGCCTCACCGTCTCGACCGTGAAGCACACCCATCACGGCTTCGACATGGATCGGCCCGGCAAGGACACCTACCGCCATCGGGAGGCCGGCGCGCACGAGGTGCTGGTCGCGGCCGGCGCGCGCTGGGCGCTGCTGCATGAAGTCGTGGGACCCGAGCCTGGCCTGCCCGCGCTGCTCACCCGGCTCGAACCGGTCGACCTCGTGCTGGTGGAAGGCTTCAAGAGCCACCCGTTCCCGAAGCTCGAAGTGCATCGCCCCGCGCTGGGCAAGCCACCGATCTGGCCCGACCAGCCGGACATCGTGGCGATCGCCACCGATACGCCGATCGGCGCCGACCGCCCGCTCCTGCCGCTGAACGATCCCGCCGCGGTCGCCGCCTGGATACTCGGTTTCCCGGCGACCGGACGACCGTCTCCATGCGGTCCTTGAGCGTGGCGCGTGGTCGGGGCACATTCCACATCGGCTGGCCCCGTCCGGCCCGTCGAGCCGACGCTTCGTTCCGGTGGGAGCCCTCCTTCATGCGGCGCATAGCCTTCACCTGCCTGTGCCTGGCGCTGTCCGGCTGCGGCTTCAGCACCTGGTCCGACCTGCCGTTCACCACTGGCAGCAATCCCAACATGCCGGCCGGCGACAGCGAGAACATGCGCCGCGTCGTGGGCGACCAGGTGGAGGTGCAGCCTCTGACCCCGGAGCCGGGCGATATCTGGCCGGGTCCGCTGCCTCCGGAGCCGACGCTGCAGGACCTCGAGCAGCAGGGTCGGCAGGCCCAGCCCAACCTGTTTCCGCCACCGGCGACGCGTGGCAGCTCTACCCCACCCGGTTCGAACCAGCCGGGCCTGGCGCCGCTGCCGACCCCGTCCCCACCGCAGGCCACCAATCCGACGCCGCCCGCCCGCAATCCGGCCGGACAGGTCTACCAGACGCCGAGCGGCCCTGCGGTCACCAGTGGCGGCACCAGCGGCTACCAGACCACCACGACGCCCGGCGGCGGTTCGTCGATCATCGTGCCCAATGGCAATGGCACCAGCACGATCATACATTCCGACGGCACCATCGAGACGGTGCCCACACCACGCTGAACCGCCATGGCAGATGCCGAAGCCCCGCTGACCATTCTCTACTTCGCCTGGCTGCGCGAGCGCACGGGCACGTCGCAGGAGAGCGTCACGCCGCCTGCGGGCGTGAGCACGGTCGGCGATCTGATCGCTTGGCTGATGGAGCAAAGCCCCGGCCATGCCAGCGCCTTCGCCAACCGGCGCACCGTGCGCTGCGCGGTGAACCAGGACTTCGCCGACCCTGCCACGCGCGTGCATCCCGGCGACGAGGTGGCGTTCTTTCCCCCTGTGACGGGCGGCTGACGCGATGGCCAGGATCAAGGTGCAGACGGAGGATTTCGACATCGGCGCGGAGTTCGCCGCGCTGACCGCCGGCCGCACCGATATCGGCGGCATCGGCTGTTTCGTCGGCACGGTGCGCAATGCCGCGCAGGATCATCGGGTCGCCGCCATGACGCTGGAGCACTATCCGGCGATGACCGAACGCGCCATCGCGCGCATCACCGAGGAAGCCGAACGGCGCTGGCAGTTGCTCGGCTGCACGGTGCTTCACCGCGTCGGCCGCCTGGTGGCCGGCGACAACATCGTGCTGGTGCTGGCCGCCGCGGCGCATCGCCAGCCGGCGCTGGACGCCACCGAATTCCTGATCGACTGGCTGAAGACCAAGGCCCCGTTCTGGAAGCAGGAGCAGTTTGCCGACGGTGAAACGGCCTGGGTCGAGGCGCGGGAAGCCGACGACGCAGCC
Organism: Acetobacteraceae bacterium; assembly: GCA_041487355.1. GTDB lineage: Bacteria > Pseudomonadota > Alphaproteobacteria > Acetobacterales > Acetobacteraceae > JAMXLO01. The sequence continues at coordinate 5,943 of JBGPND010000244.1, forward strand.
GCGGCGCGGTGGTAGGCTAACCTATCGTCGTCACCGCATGGCAGGGATGCGCTGGTGCCGCCACAAGCTGGGTAGGCCGATGCGGGTCATCTGGGCGCCATCGGCGCCGCCCGAGGTCGAGCGCGTATACGATCATCTGCTTGATTACAGCCCTCGGGTTGCAATTCGACTGGCCGCGAGCCGGTTCGCGGCCGGTGGCAGTCTGGCGGACTGCCCGCACCGGGGCCGCCGCCTGTGGAACCGCGACTCGGGACACCGGCCCCTGACGCCGCCTGAACACGGGGCTTTGTGGACATAGCGTCAAATCGCGCCAAGGGGACGCGCGGCACGTTGCGGGCCGATCGCGCCAATTGGTGGAGTCTGAGGCGGATGGTTCGTGGGCGCGGCGTCAACGTCCGATGGGCGCCTGCCGGCGCGTCGCAGCGCCCGATCCCGGCCATGCGTCGATACTCGCCAGCGGCGGCGAACAGCTCGGCCGTCGTGAAACCAGATAAGCGTTTCCGCGCCACACCAGGTTTCAATCCCGAGCCTCCGGCCCGAGCAGAGAGACACGGCGCCGTCGCACGCGCGTGTTGACGATCGACCATGTCACATTTGAGTGGAGAGACGTTGGGGTTCAGGTCAGCAGACGCCGGCCTCGATCAGGCTGCCATCGTGCTCGCGGGGCGCCGGGTCAAGCCCGGCGGCAGGCTACAGACCGCTGGGCGCCGGCTTCGCCGGTGGCCCCGGATCAAGTCCGGGGCCAGTCCCGACCCAGGCTGCGCGCGACGGCGGCGGAGACGCAGGCCGGGACGGGTTGAGCCGCAAAGCGGAGTTGAGCCGCAAAGCGGAGTTGAGCCGCAAAGCGGATCAACCGGCGCTCGACCGAACCGAGAAACACGGTCACGATCGGCGTGACGGCAACCTAGGACTCTACTTTGAGTGGAGGGACGTTGGGGCTCAGGTCATGTCCCTCGAAACGCGGATAGTTATACCAACCGCCCGAATCAATGACCCTTGGTCAGCGCTCGCTTTTCCCGTCATGGCCGGGCTTGTCCCGGCCATCCGTCGTGGCACGGTGCCACCACTGATGGCCGGGACAAGCCCGGCCATGACGGCGAGGGAGCGGC
>JBGPND010000245.1:0-7023 GCA_041487355.1 Acetobacteraceae bacterium
CGCCATCGCCAGCATCAGCGCGGTGTCGGTGCCCGGACGGATCGGCTGCCACTCGCAGGCGATGTCGTCCGGCATGTCGCAACGCTGCGGCGAGACGTTCACCAGCCGCACACCGGCTTGCGCCGCATTGCGCAGCCAGTGGCCCATCTCGTGCACCGCACCGCCGCCGTTGGTGATCTGGCCGTTGCGCAATGCGATGCCGCCGAAGCACAGCATCAGCTTCGCGTGCCGCGCGATGGCGCGCCAGTCAGCGACCGGGCCGAGCGCGCAGTCGAAGTCGCCGACGACATGCGGCAACAGCGTCTGCGCCGCGGCGTGCGAATAGCTGGTGACCTGGCTGGTGAAGCCGCCGGTGGCGGCCAGCATTCGCTGCACCTGCGTCTTGGCGTGATGGAACCGCCCGGCCGACGACCAACCATAGCTGCCGCCGAACACGCTCGCTGCGCCATGCGCCTGCCGCACGCGCGCAAGCTCGTCCGCCACGAGCCGGGTTGCGTGATCCCAGTCCAACGGCACGAAGGGCTCGTTCCCGCGCGCCGTGCCGCCCGAGCGGTCGCCGTTCAGCCAGCCCTTGCGCACATAGGGCCGGTCGATGCGGTTTGCCGCATGCACCGCATCGGCGGTGCCGTAGATGATCGGCGACGGATCGGGATCGTGCGCGAACGGCCGCACATCGATGATGCGTCCGTCCTGCACCACGGCATCGAAGGCACCCCAATGGGAGGCGTGCGGCCTCAGTTCGCTCATAGCGTGGCGTAGCGCTCGATCGTCTCGCGCCAGCCGAGCAGGTCCTCGGGGCCGGCGATCTTGCGCTGCAATCCGGCGACGCCGGTGACCGGAACCAGCACGCGGCTGACGCCGGCGGCGGCGAGTTCCGGAAGCTGCGCGAGATCGTCCGGCACGCCGACGGTGATCTCCACCGCGGCGGGATCGCGGCCCGCCTCGCGCGCGCTGCGGCGGACCACGTCGATCAGCTCCATCGGCAGTCCGCGGCCGGGAAAGAAGCCGTCGGCCAGACGGCCGGCGCGCCGTGCCGCCGCCTCGGTATGGCCGCCGATGATGATCGGCACCGAGCGGTTCACCGGCTTGGGCCGCATGAAGGCATCCTTGAATCGGACGTATTTGCCCTCGAAGCTTGGCACGTCGGCCGACCAGAGTTCGCGCATGGCGGCGATGTATTCGTCGGTGCGACGGCCGCGGTTCTCGAATGTCGCGCCGATCGCGTCGAACTCCTCCTTCAGCCAGCCCACGCCGATGCCGAGCAGGATGCGGCCGTTCGACATGTAGTCGAGCGTGGCGACTTGCTTGGCGGTGATGACCGGATTGTGCTGCGGCAGGATCAGGATGCCGGTGGCGAGCTTGATGCGCGACGTCGCCGCGGCGACGTAGGCCATCCAGATCAGCGGATCGGGCAGCAGGAAGTCGCCCTCGCCGCCAGGCAGGCGGCCATCGGTGGTGTAGGGATAGGCCGACAGGTAGCCGCGCGGGATCACGGTGTGTTCCACCGTCCATGCCGATTCGAATCCGGCTGCCTCGGCTGCCTGCATCAGGGCGATGGCCTGCGCCGGATCGACGTAGCGGCCGGTGTTGCAGTAGCGGAGCCCGAATTTCATGGCGCTGCGCCTCCTTGGCGCGGGCGTGTCTGGGGCGGTGCGAGGCGCACGGAGGCCCCCTCCCTAGCCCTCCCCCGCTTCGCGGGAGAGGGGACGCTAAACCCCCTCTCCCGCGTAAGCGGGGGAGGGTTGGGGTGGGGGTGGCGACAGTGCCGCCGCGTCGGCAAATCCAGCAGCAGCACCGAATGATCCGACAGTCCCGCCAGACGCTCCTCGTGCGAATAGCGCAGCCGCTCGGCCGAATCGCCGCCACGGTATTCCGACAGGATCAGCACGTCGGCATCATGGCGTGCCAAGGCAGCCACGATGCCGGCGAGCCGCGATCCACCGCCCTGCCGAATGTTCCAGGCGAGCAGCCGCACGTGGGCGATATCAGGCCGTGACGTATTCGCAGCGGAACCCGTCGCCCCAGCGCTTCACGTAGCCGCGTGACGGCGACGGGAAGTGCGCGAAGCAGCACAGCGTGCTGGTGTCGCAGTAGGTCTCCAGGAACTTCCGACGTGTCGCCGCCGACTGTTTCGGGTCGTAGTCCACGCGCATCGACAGCTCGGTGTAGCGCGCTTGCAGCGGCGTATGGATCAGGTCGCCGGTGATCACCGCATCCTTGCCGCCGCGCCCAAGCCGCACCGCGTAGTGGTCGATCGTGTGGCCGGGCGTCGGCAGCAGGCTCACCGTGTCATCCAGCGCGTAATCGCTGGTGACCAGGTCACAGCGCTTCGCCTCCACGATCGGGATGACGCTGTCGGCGATCGGCGGCACCGTGGTCTTGTCGTTCTCCGCCAGCCAGTAGTCGAGCTCCTTCTTGGAGAACAGGTAGCGCGCCTTCGGGAAGGTCGGCACCCAGCGGCCGTTCTCCAGCCGCGTGTTCCAGCCGACATGATCGACATGGAGGTGGGTGCACATGACGAAGTCGATGTCGTTCACCGTCAGCCTCACCGCGGCCAGGCCGCGCATCCAGACATCGTCCTTCTTCTGGTGCCACAGCGGGCGCGCGGTGCGTTCCTTGTCGTTGCCGATGCAGCTATCCACCAGGATGGTGTGGCGCGGCGTGCGCACGATGTAGGACTGGAAACAGAGCACCAGGTTCCCTTGCGCATCCAGCGCCGAGGGCGCCAGCCAGGACTTGTTCTCCTCCAGCAGCTCGGGCTTCAGGCCGGGCAGGAATTCCAGTGCGGGGGTGAAGCCGCATTCCATCTCGATGATCCGGTGGACCGTCATGTCGCCAACGCGGAATGTGTTGCTCATTGGCTCGCTCCCTTGGATGGTTCGTCCGGATGATGTTAGCTAGCCGCCTCGCCCTCGACAAATCCCACCCGCGGAGGCCCCGATGAACGACGCGACGACCGTGGCACTGAGCCCGGAGACCGTGCTGCAGCACATGAAGCAGAACGGCGTCACCGACGTGGTGTGGCTGCCGGACAGCGAGACCAACTGGCTGTATATGCTGATGCAGGCCGAACCGTCGCTGCGCCTGGTCGGCGTGACGCGCGAGGGTCACGCCTGCTCGATCGCCGCGGGGCTGTATATTGGCGGACGCAAGCCGCTGATCCTGATCCAGAACACCGGCATGATGGAGTCGGGCGATTCGATCCGCGGCTGGCTGCACGGACTGCATGTTCCTGTCGTGCTGATGGTCGGCTATCGCGGCTGGACGCGCCACGGGGTGAACAGCGATACCGCGGCGACCTATACCGAGCGCTTCCTCCACGCATTCGATCTCAACTATTACCTGGTGGAAAGCGACGCCGACGCGCCACGCATCTCCATCGCCTTCGAGGAGGCTGAGCGCACGCAGCGTCCCGTGGTCGTGCTGGTGGGCGACGAGTATCACGGGTTCAATCGGTAGGGGGCACGGGACATGATGCACACAGCCGAATTGCTGAAAGTGTTCGCCGAGCACCGCGGCGACGCGATCGTCGTGCCCGGGCGCGGCGGGCGGCACTGGGTGAAACTCTCCACGCACGAGACGCTCGACGCGCCGCTGGGCGATCCGGCGATGGGTGGGCACGCCGGCTTCGCACTTGGCCTGGCGCTGGCGCAGCCACGTCGGAAAGTGGTGCTGTTCGACTCCGAGGGCGACATCCTGATGAGCCTCGGCATGCTCGCCACTGTAGCCGAACAGGCACCGGCGAATTTCTATCACTTCCTGCTGGACAATGAGTGCTATGCGACCACCGGCGGTCAGCCTGTGCCGAACGCGAAGAACGTCGCCTATGAGACGCTGGCGCGCGGTGCAGGCTATCCGCGTGCCTTCGCGTTCACCGAACTGGACCGGTTCGCGCGTGGACTGCCTGGCATTCTGGCTGAGCCGGGCCCGGTGTTCGTGGCGCTGAAGGTGCTGCCGGAGGTCGAGAACTCGCCGATCGGCAGGCGCACGCGCTGGCAGACGCGGACGCGCGATAAAGTGCTGCAAGATCTACGCGGTGAACTCGGCATTGGGGGAGCTTGAACGATGAACCAACATAGCATCAGCCGGCGGAATGCTCTGGCACTTGGCGGCTCGGCGGCTCTCGCGACCGGCTTCTCCGGCGGCGCGAGTGCGGAGGCTGGCAAACGCTTCGTCACCGCGAACAACAGCGCCTATGACACACTCGATCCGCACGCGGTGTTCGACATCGGCCGCATCGCGACGCGGCTGAACATGTATGACTGCCTGGTGCGCTGGGTGGACAACCCGCCGAAGCTGCAACTGTGGCTCGCGGACAAGATCGGCATCGCGCCGGACGGCGTCACCTACACCGTTGCCATGAAGCCAGGTGCGAAGTTCCACGATGGGACCGCAATCACGGCAGATGACGTTGTGTTCTCGATGGAACGCATCCTGGCGATGAAGCAGGGCGCCTACGGGCTGTTCAAGGGCGTGATCGATCCGGGTAAGACGAAGGCGCTCGACCCGCACACCGTGCAGTTCACACTGAACCAGCCGTTTGCCGTGTTCACGTCGATCCTGTCCGAGCTCTGGGTGGTCAACAGCAAGCTGCTGCGCGAGCACGACAAGTCGGGCGACATAGGCGCCGACTGGCTGGCCCGCAACGAGGCCGGTTCGGGCGGATTCAAGCTGCGTCGCTACGATCCGGCGATCGGCTTCCAGGCCGACCGGTTCGAGGAGCACTTTGCCGGCTTTGGCAAGTCCAACATCACCTCGACGGAATTCCGCGTGGTGCTGGAAACCGCGAGCCGCGCGCTCGGCTTGCAGAAGGGCGAGTTCAACACGACGGATGGCTATCTGCCGCAGGACCAGATCAAGCGGCTGCGGCAGGTGGACAGCGTGCAGATACTCGAGGCGGAATCGCTGCGGACGATGTATTTCATCATCCACAACGCCCGCCCGCCGCTGACCGATGTGAATTTGCGCAAGGCGCTGTGCTACGCATTCGATTACGACGGGTTCATCAACAATATCCTGAGCGGCTCGGTTGCCCGCAATGCGGGGATCATCCCCAGCACGCTGTGGGGCGCGCCGAAGGACCTGAAGGGCTACAGCTTCGATCTGGCGAAGGCGAAAGAGCATCTGGCAATGGTCAAGGCGCCGATGCGGCCGCTCGAGATCGGCGTGCTGGCGGGTTTCGACCAGAGCGAGGCGGCGGCGCAACTGCTGCAGGCTGGCTGTGCGAAGATCGGCATCGACATCAAGCTGAACACCGAGCCGTGGCCGGTGATCTCCGGCAAGTTCGCCGACGCGGAGCGCACGCACGATCTCGTGCCGTTGTGGCGCAGCGCCTATTTCGCCGATCCGCACAACTGGACCGGCTACATCTACAACAGCCGCAACATCGGTGCCGGCAATTCGAGCTTCTACAAGAACGCGCGGTTCGACGAGCTGACCGACAAGGCACTGGCGCTCACCGAGCAGGAGCAGCGCCGTCCGTTGTATGAGGAGGCCTCGCGAATTCTGGTGGAGGATGCGGCTGGGTTGTTCATCTACAACACGAAGTGGTTCGGGCCGTTCACCAGGAACGTGCGCGACGTCCGCTTCTGCCCGATCGGCGATGCGCAGGATATTCGCTGGATGTCGATGGCGTAGATATGGCGGAATGCGCTGCGCTTTTCCGCCCTACCGAATTGTGGGGCGGAAAAGCGCAGCGCATTCCGCCGCCCCTCTACGCGAAATGGCACGCCGCCTGCCGGCCATCCGCCAGCACACGCAATTCTGGCTCCTCTGCCGCACAGCGCGCCTCGGCGCGCGGACAGCGGGTGCGGAAGCGGCAGCCGGTCGGCAGGTTGCCGGGACTTGGCGGCTCGCCCTCCAGCCAGAAATCCTCCGTGACGCGCCTGCCACCGACGACAGGCACCGCAGCCAGCAGCGACTGCGTATAGGGATGGCGCGGCGTGGCGAACACAGCTTCCGTCTCGCCGGTCTCCACCACCTTGCCGAGATACATCACCGCGATCCGATGCGACACCAGGCGCACCACCGCCAGATCGTGACTGATGAACAGATAGGTCAGATCGAAGCGCTCGCGCAGCTCGAGAAACAGCCGCAATACTGTCGCCTGCACCGACACATCCAGGCCTGACGTTGGCTCATCCAGAATCACCAGGCTCGGCCGCAGCATCAGGATGCGTGCCAGGCCGACGCGGCGCTGCTGCCCGCCGCTGATCTCGTGCGGATACAGGTCGAGATGCCCCTCCGGCAGCCCCACCGCTGCCAGCACCTCGCGCACGCGCGCACGACGTTCGTCCGCCGACAGCTTGGTGTGGATCACCAGCGGCTCCTCGAGCGCACGGCCGATCTTCCAGTGCGGATCGAGCGAGGCCCCAGGGTCCTGGTAGCAGTATTGCAACGTCCGCCGCAGCGCATGGCCCGCGCTCGGCGACAATGCGCCGATCTCGTTGCCCTCGAACCGGATCTCTCCGCTGCTCGCGCGATGGATGCCGACGATCGTCTTGCCCAACGTGGTCTTGCCGCAGCCGGACTCACCCACCACGCCGAGGATCTCGCCGCGCGCCACCGACAGCGACACGCCATCCACCGCGCGCAGCCAGCCGGTGCGCCTTCCCCACGCGTCGCGGATCGGAAAATGCATGTGCACGTCCCGCAGCGCCAGCACTGGTGCGTTCATGCCGCCACGATACCGGCCGGCTGCAGATGCGGATGATGGCAGCGCACCTGGTGTCCCTGCTCGGGCTCATGCGCAACCGGATGGTCCGCGCGACAGGCGTCGCTGGCGCGCGGGCAACGCGGATGGAAGCGGCAGCCGGACGGTGGCGACACCAGGCTCGGCACGTCGCCTGCGATGCCACGCAGCGCCGAACCGCTCGACGGCAGGCTGTCCAGCAGCAGGCGCGTATACGGCACCATCGGCGCGCGAAAGAAGTCAGCGATCGGCGCCGTCTCCAGCTCCTGGCCGGCGTACATCACCGTCACCCGGTCGCAGATTTCCCACGCGGTGCCGAGGTCGTGCGTGGC
>JBGPND010000246.1:0-7020 GCA_041487355.1 Acetobacteraceae bacterium
CCCTCCGTCCCGCCGAGCGCCACGAACGCGCCGGCCATGGCCGGCACCCGGGCCGTCACCCTGCCGCGATACAGATCGCCGACCCCGTCCGGAGCGCCAGGACGCCAGATCGCATAGTCGAGCAGGATTTCGTCGCGGACCGCGGCAATGCGCACCTCGCCGGGGCTGGCGGAGGCCAGGATCCGCGTAGTCACGGCAACGGCCAGCCGAGGCCGCGCAGCAACTGTGCCGTCTCGAACAGCGGCAACCCGACCACGTTGGAGTGGCTGCCCGAGATGAAGCGTATGAAGGCGGCGGCGTGGCCCTGGATGGCATAGCCGCCGGCCTTCCCCTGCCACTCGCCACTGGCCAGATAGGCCGCGATCTGCCGCTCGGTCAGGCGAGCGAAGCCCACCACGCTTTGCACGAGGCGCTCGCTGCGCCGGCCGTCCGGGGCCAGCAGGACGACGGCGGTCGCCACACGGTGGCGCCGGCCGGACAGCAGCGCGAGGCAGCGTCGCGCCTGTTCCTCTGTTTCGGCCTTTGGCAGGATGCGGCTGCCGGCGGCAACAACGGTGTCGGCGGCCAGGACGTAGCTGGTGGGTGCGGCCACCGCGTCCGCCTTCGCGCGCGCCATGCGCTGGGCGTGGGCACGCGGCGGTTCGTCGCGCAGCGGGGTTTCGTCGATATCCGGGGAAACGATGCGATCCGGCACGATGCCGATCTGCGCCAGAAGCGCCAGACGCCGCGGGCTGGCCGAGGCCAGGACCAGCGTGGGGGCGGTCACTTGAAGCGGAAGGTGATCCGACCCTTGCTCAAATCGTAGGGAGTCATCTCGACATTCACCCGGTCGCCGGCCAGCACGCGGATGCGGTTCTTGCGCATTTTGCCGGAGGTGTGCGCGAGGATGGTGTGCTCGTTGTCGAGCTTGACGCGGAACATGGCGTTGGGCAGCAGCTCCATCACGGTGCCGCTGAATTCGATCATGTCTTCTTTCGACATCAGGCCTCGTTCAAGGGTTTGATTTCGCGGCGGAACATGAGCGCGGGCTAGCGCAAGGTCAAGCGCGCTGGCTCACCGTGGCGTGCCTGGGGGCAGGTTCTGCTGGAGGCGCAGCGCGATACTGCGGGCATGCGCCTGGAGCCCTTCCGCTTCGGCAAGGGCAATGGCGGCGAGGCCGACATTGGCCAGTCCAGCGGCGTCGGCGGCGACCCAGGTGGTTCGCTTGAGAAAGTCGTAGACGGAAAGGCCGGAGGCGAACCGCGCGGTCCGCCCGGTGGGAAGCACGTGGTTCGGGCCGGCGATATAATCACCGATCGCCTCGGGGCAGTGCGCGCCGAGGAAGACCGCGCCGGCATGGCGGATGCGGCCGAATACGGCTTCCGGGTCGGGCAGCATGAGCTGCAGGTGCTCGGGGGCGAGCCGGTTCACCAGCGCGACGGCCTCGTCCCAGTCGCGGACCAGGATGATCGCGCCGTGTGCCTGCCAGCTTGCCCCGGCGATGGCGGCGCGGGGCAGGGTGGGCAGTTCGGCTGCCACGGCCGCGCCGACGGCATCGGCGAACGCGGGGTCGTCGGCGATCAGGATGGCCTGCGCCGCCTCGTCATGCTCGGCCTGGGCCAACAGGTCCACCGCGACACGGCGCGGGTCGTTGGCGGCGTCCGCGAGGATGACGACTTCCGAGGGTCCGGCGATGGCGTCGATGCCGACTCGGCCGAACACCTGACGCTTTGCCTCGGCGACATAGGCGTTGCCGGGGCCGACGATGCGGTCCACCGGCGCGATGGTGGCGGTGCCGTAGGCCAGCGCGGCGATCGCCTGGGCGCCGCCGACCCGATAGATCTCGGACACGCCGGCACGTTGCGCCGCGGCCAGAACCAGCGGGTTGAGCGTGCCATCGGGGCTGGGGACACACATGGCGACGCGGGCCACGCCGGCGACGCGGGCGGGGATCGCGTTCATCAGCACCGAGGACGGGTAGGCTGCCTTGCCGCCCGGCACGTAGAGGCCGACAGCGTCGAGCGGGGTCCAGCGCATGCCAAGGGTCAGGCCCGCTTCATCGACTGTGCGAAGATCAGCCGGCAGTTGCTTGCGATGGAACGCTTCGATGCGTGTCGCGGCGAGTTCGAGGGCCGTCATCAGGCCGGGCGGAATGGCGGCCACGGCAGCGTCGATCTCCGCCTCGGTGATGCGGAGGCGATCCTGCGTCAGGGTCAGCCGGTCGAAGCGCGCGGTGTAGTCGAGCAATGCCGCATCACCGCGGGTGCGCACGTCGGCGATGATGGCGGACACGGCCTGGTCAACACGCTCGGTGGTTTCGCGAGCCTCGCCGAGCAGGGCGGTGAATGCGGCTTCGAAGCCGGGGTCGGCGGTGCTGAGCCGCCTCATGCCTGGCCGAGGGCGGCGCGGAAGCGGGCGATCCAGGCGCCGATCGCCTCGGGCTGGGTCTTCAGCGCGGTGCGGTTGACGATGAGCCGGGAGGTGATCGGGGCAATCACCTCGGTCTCGACCAGGCCGTTGGCGCGCAGCGTGGAGCCGGTCTGCACCAGGTCGACGATGAGCCGGGACAGCCCGAGGCCGGGGGCCAGTTCCATGGCGCCGTTCAGGTGCACCACGTCGGCATGCACGCCGCGCGAGGCGAAGTGGCGACGGGCGATGTTGGGATACTTCGTGGCCACGCGGACGCGCGACCAGCGGGAGGGATCGTCGGTCCCCGCGGTTTCCACCGGTTCGGCGACCGAGACGCGGCAGACGCCGATGCCGAGATCGAGGGGGGCGTAGATTTCCGGGTAGTCGAACTCCATCAGCACGTCCGCGCCGCAGATACCGAGTTGGGCGGCGCCGAACGCGACGAAGGTGGCGACGTCGAACGGCCGGACGCGCACCACGTCCAGTGCCGGATCGTCGGTCGGGAAGCGCAACCGGCGGCTCTCCTCATCGGCGTAGTCGGGGGCGGGGGCCACTCCGGCGCGGACAAGCAGTTGGCCGCACTCGGCGAGGATGCGTCCCTTGGGCAGCGCCAGGATCAGCGGTGAGGTGACCTCTGGTTCGAGGGCGGTCGCGGGATAGGGGGCGGTCATGGTCCGCGGCGTCTACACCAGGGGGTGGCGGACGGAAAGGGTGGGGACGCCCCGCAAGTCAGATGAGCTGGGGCGCCGCTTCGACAGCGACGTACGCTGCTGACGGTGATTATGCTGCGCGCAACATGACCCTGCAGTCCCACGTCCATCTCCTGATACCGGGTGCCGATCCGACGGCCGCGCCGTTCGTCGTGTTGCACGGCTCGGGGGGCAGCGAACATGACCTGGTGCCGCTGGCGGCGGAGCTCGCACCGACCGTCACGATACTTGCGGTCCGCGGAACTTTGCCGTTTGAAGGTGGCAACGCTTTCTTTCAGCGATTTGCCGACAGGAGTATCGACGAGGCGGACATCAGTGAACGCAGCCTTGTGCTGGCCGATTTCATCGGGTCTGCAGCGTCTCACCACAAGTTCACCAGGGCATCGATCGCCTTGGGTTTCTCCAATGGCGCCATCATGGCAGCGGCTTTACTGCTCATGCGGCCGGGCCTGCTGTCCGCGGCAGTTCTGCTGCGGCCGCTTTCGCCCTTCCTGCACGACCCTCCAGCCCGTATTCCCGCGACGCCGGTCATCATCATCGACGGCGCGAAGGACAGCCGCAGATCGCCAGGAGATGGCCACCTTCTGGCGGAGCGCCTGGCGCATGCCGGAGCCCGCGTATCGCATCACGTGCTGCCCGTCGGACACTCGATCACGGCACTGGACAGGCAGCTCGTGAGCAAGTGGCTTGCGACCGAAGTTTTCGTCCAGGACAGGACCTCCTGTGCACCAGGGAAGGAGTGAGGCAGCCATGTTGTCGAGACGCACGCTGTTCTCATCGCTTGGCGGCGTCGCCTGCTGCTGCACGCTGCGCACCGCGGCCGCGGCTCCGAACCAGCCGACAATCGCCGCAAACCGGATGGCGGCGCATGAACGTGCCATGCGGCTGGCGATCGCCGTAGCACGCCGCAACCCGGTCTATCCGTTCGGTGCCGTCATCGTCCGAGCCGCAAACGGCGAGGTCATGGCCAGAGGCGTCAACAACGCCCGCGTCAACCCCATCCTGCACGGCGAGATCGCGGCGATGAACGACTACGTTGCGCGCCGCGGCAACAAGAACTGGGACGCGCACATTCTGTACACAACAGGCGAGCCGTGCTCCATGTGCATGAGCGCACTGGTATGGGCGGGGATTGGCGGCGTGGTGTTCGGCTCGTCGATCGACGGCATCAGGCGCGCAGGCATCGATCAGATCGACATCACCGCGAAATCGGTGATCGACGCCTCGCCCTTCTATCACGGGACGCTGCTGGGCGGCGTGCTGCAGGCGGAGACCGATCAGCTCTTCCTGCAGCGCAAGCGGCTCTGAAGCCGTCCGTTGCAGCGGCGCGGGCGCCGCGCGTCACGTCCGCCCCGGGACCGGCACCACCCCGCCTGTCGTCACCTTGTTATCCGGTGACGCGAGGAATGCGATGGTGGCGGCAATCTCCTCGGGCTTGGGCCACGCACTGTGGTCGGCCTTCGGCATCGCGGCGCGGTTGGCCGGTGTGTCGATGATCGACGGGGCAACCGCGTTGACCAGGATGTTGCGCGCCGCCACCTCCGCTGCGAGCGCCTGGGTGAATGCGGCAACCGCTGCCTTGCTTGCCGCATAGGGCGCCATGCCAGCACCGAGGCGCGGCTCCAGCGCCGGACGAGCGGCGGTATTGACGATGCGGCCGCCGCCTGCACCGAACGCCCGAACCGCGGCGCGACAGCACAGATAGCAGCTCACGAAATTCATGTTCAGCAGGTGCATCATGCCGGCCTTGTCGGTGTCGGCCACGTTGCCCATGGCGAATCCGCCGGCGATATGAATCGACGCCCAGAGGTCGCCAACCCCGTCATACAGGCGCGTGACGTCGGGCTCGCTCGTCAGGTCGCAGTTTCCTACCAAGGTGACGCGATCCTTATAAGGGAAGGCAGCGGCCTCCGAGTCGACGATGTAGGGAACCCGGCAGCGCGCGCCCGCCGCAAGCAGGGCGGCCACCACCGCCCGCCCCAGTGCCCCGGTGCCGCCGGTGACGACGACGGTCTGGTTCCGAAAATCCATGCCCAGCCTCCATGGGGTCGTTTCGTTCAGGCCGGGCAGCCTAGGCCATCTCACGGAACCTGGACACCGGAGCGGCGCTTCCGCTCCCGCGGAGCAGGCAGATTGGGAAGGACGGAGGGCGTGGTGTCGGACATTTATGATCTCATCGTGATTGGCAATGGCGCCGCGGCGTCCGCTTTCGCCTATCCGTGCCGCGAGGCGGGGTGGCGCGTCGCCGTGATCGATCATCGTCCGCTGGGCGGCACCCGCGCGCTGCGTGCTGCGATCCGAAGAAGGTGCTGGTCGGCGCATCGGAGGCGCTCGATCACGCAAGGCGGCTCACCGGTCAGGGCCTCGCCGGCGAGCTGCGGATCGACCGGCCGGCGCTGATGCACCGCAAGCGCGGTTTCACCGACCCTGTGCCGGAGGATCGCGCACGCGCCTTCTCGCCTCGGCTGGGATCGCGACCATGCCGGGACGCGCCATCTTCGTCGCGCGAGACGCGCTGCGCGTGGGCGCTGACACGGTGCGGTTCCACCATGCGGTGATCGCCGCGGGGGCGGAGCCGGTTCGGCTGCGAATCGGTGGCGAGCAGCACCTGGTGACCAGCGAGCGTTTTCTCGAGCTTGACAGCTTGCCTGCTCGCCTGGTGTTCGTCGGTGGCGGCTATATCGCGGCGGAGTTCTCCCGCCTGGCGGCGAGGGCGGGCGCGCAGGTGGCCGTCCCGCAACGCGGCTCACGCATGCTGGAGGCGTTCGACCCCGATCTCGCCAGCCTGGACCTGGCGACGGCATAGCGGTCGAGAATGGCCGCCTGCGCCTCAACGAATTCCTGCACAGCATGTCCAACCAAGCGGTGTATGCCGCCGGGGACGCCGCCGGCGCAGGCCGCCGCTGACACCCGTCGCTGGGCACGACGGAGAGGCCGTCGCCGCCAATCCGCTGTCAAACAATCACCGCAAGCCGAATCATCGAGCCGTGAAGAACACCGTCTTCGCCTACCCGACCGGCGCCTCCGACCTCGCCTACATGTTCGGCTGAGGCAGGGATCAGGCGGCGACGGCGAAGGCGTCGACCTTCCAGCCGGCGGCGCTCATGGCCCGCTGGAGGGTGGCCATGAACCGGCGCGTCCTATCCATTCCGCCGGTCCGCGGCCACGATTGTCCGGTGAAGTGCCGGGCGAGCAGGTCGAGCAGCAACTCGCGCTCGATCTTGTCGAGGCCGCCATCCGGCGCGGCATCGCCATAGAATTCGTTTAGGGTCTCGACCAGGTCAGAGGCCGTCTCGATGATCTGGCGCAGCGCATCGTTCGATGGCGGCACCATGTGGCGGCGTTCGAGCTCCCAGCGGCAGCAGGCCAGCGGGGCGGAAAGCAGGGTGGACAAGTGTATCTCCCGGGGCCGGGGGCTGCATGATCCCGGCGCAGGCCCCCATATGGGGGTCGGCGTGGCGCCAGTCCACCAGAAATGCTGTGGCGGCGCCGAACCCGATCGCCTCGGTGGTTATCCGGCCAGCCGCTCGATGTCCGCCCCGCAGGCCGCCAGCTTCTGCTCCACCGCCTCGTAGCCGCGGTCCAGGTGGTAGACCCGGTTCACCACGGTCTCGCCCTTCGCTGCCAGTCCCGCCAGGATCAGCGAAACCGAGGCGCGCAGGTCGGTCGCCATGACCGGCGCACCCGACAGCGCCGGCACGCCGCGCACGATCGCCGACGCGCCGTGCACGTTGATCCGCGCGCCCATGCGGTTCAGCTCCGGCACATGCATGAAGCGGTTCTCGAATATCGTCTCGGTGACCATCGCCGCACCTTCGGCTACCGCCATCAGCGCCATGAACTGCGCCTGCATGTCGGTGGGGAATCCGGGATAGGGCTCGGTCATCACGTCCGCGCCGTGCAATCCGTTCAGCCGGCGCAC
>JBGPND010000247.1:0-7018 GCA_041487355.1 Acetobacteraceae bacterium
CCGCCGATGGCCAGCACAGCCAATGCGCCGAGTATGGATTTTCGCATTCCCGTCTCCCAAATCGTGACCGCTATTCAGCGATGCGACACAAGATGGGCGGCGTTGATTGCGGTTATGTGTCAGGCACGCGACGAAGTGCGACGGAATGCAAGCCACCCTGCCGGAGGGCGCGGCAACTCCCTATGCTTCGAGTCATGGAACAAATGCCTCACATCCTGGTGGTGGACGATGATCGCGAGATCCGCGATCTGCTCGCGCGCTTCCTGGAGGAGAAGCACCGCATGCGCGTCACCGCGGTGCGCGACGCCAGGGAGGCCCGCCGCGCCTTCGCCAACGGCCACTATCACCTCGTGGTGCTGGATCTGATGCTGCCCGGCGAGGGCGGGCTCGACCTTGCGCGCTGGCTGCGCAGCCAGTCCGACGTGCCCATCGTCATGCTGACCGCGATGGGCGAGGAGACCGACCGCATCATCGGCCTCGAGCTCGGCGCGGACGATTACCTGCCCAAGCCGTTCAACCCGCGCGAACTGCTCGCCCGCATCCGCGCCGTGCTGCGCCGCGCCGGCGATGGCCCGGAGCATCGCGCCGATGCCACGGCCCGCAGCCTCCGCTTCGCCGGCTGGACCCTGGAGCCGGCGCGTCGCCGCCTGCTCAATCCCGAGGGCGTCGAGGTGGCGCTGACCGGTGGCGAGTACGACCTGCTGGTCGCCCTGGTGGAGCGCGCCAACCGCGTGCTGACGCGCGACATGCTGCTCGACCTGCTGCGCGGCCGGCAGGCAGGGCCGTTCGACCGCGCGATCGACGTCGCGATCAGCCGGCTGCGGCGCAAGCTGGAGGATGACGGCCGCAACGCCCAGCTCATCAAGACGGTGCGCGGCGGCGGTTACGTCCTGGCGGCGACGGTCGAGCGCGCGTGACACTGCGCCTCTGGCCGCGCAGCCTGGCCGCGCGCACGGCGGTCGTCCTGCTGGTGGGCCTGATCGTGGTGCAGGTGGCGGGCCTGACGATACACGCGCTGGACCGCATCGACGTCCAGAACATCGCCCAGGCGCGCGATGTCGCCGTCCGGGTGGTCGGCATTTACCGGGCCGTGATGATGACCGCGCCGGCGCAACGCGAGACGGTGCTGGCCGAACGCGCCCCGGGCCTGTTGGCCGAGCTGTCGCCGAACCCGCCGGTCGCCGACCTGCCGGATGTGCTGCCGTTCCGGCAACGCCTGCTCCGGGTGAACCTGAACCTGGTGCCGCTGCTCGGCGTCCCGCACTGGCGGGAGCTGCGCATTCTTGGGGAACCGGGCGGGCACCGTGTGATCGTCGGCATGCACCTGCCGGACGGTCCCTGGCTGAATGTGTCGGTGGCGGTCGAGCCGGCGCGGGCCTGGCATTCGCCGACCTTCCTGGCCGCCTTCGTGCTGATGACCGCGGCCGCCGCCGGGCTGACGCTATGGGCGGTGCGTCGCCTGACCGCGCCGGTGCGCACGCTCGCCGCCGCGGCGGAGGCGCTGGGCCGCGACGTGAATGCCCCGCCGCTGCCGGAGGACGGCCCGCTGGAGGTCGCCACCGCGGCGGCGGCGTTCAACACCATGGCCGCGCGCATCCGCCGCTTCGTCGAGGACCGCACCGAGCTGCTGACCGCCATCGGCCACGACCTGCGCACGCCGATCACGCGGCTGAAGCTGCGCGCCGAGTTCGTCGAGGATGACGAGCAGCGGGGGAAAATGCTGGCCGATCTGGAGGAGCTGGAGGCGATGGTCTCCGCCACCCTGGCGTTCGGGCGGGATGCACGGACGACCGAGCCGGTATCGTCGCTCGATCTGGCGGAACTGCTGCGCACGGTGCTCGACGAGGCAGGCGATGCGCGCCCCGATGTGGTGGAGAAGCTGGCCTATGAGGGGCCGGCGCACCTGACCGTGCGCGCCCGGCCGCTGGCGCTGAAGCGGGCGCTGGCCAATCTGGTGTCCAATGCGGTGACCTATGGCGGTGGGGCGCGGGTGCGGCTGGTTCCTCCGACGGATGGGATGCTGACGATAGAGGTGGAGGATGACGGTCCGGGCATTCCGCCGGCGGAGCTGGACCGGGTGTTCGAGCCGTTCCACCGCGGCGAGCCGTCCCGCAGTCGCGAGACAGGCGGCGTGGGCCTCGGCCTGCCGATCGCGCGCAACATCTTCCGTGCCCATGGCGGCGATGTGACCCTCGCCAACCGCCCCATGGGCGGCGCGAAGGCGACGGCCGCTTTCCCTGCGTGAAGTGCGGTGCAGTAGGCCGCGCTATCGGACGTCGTACGCGCTGCTCGCCTGCCGGTGACCCCTGGGTCTCCGCTTGCGCGGGGATGACAACCTGTTGAACAACCCATTGAATTGAATCGGTCCGCCTTTTTTTCGTCATCCCCGCGCAAGCGGGGACCCAGGGCATTGCGGGAATAGCGACGGAGCTGTTTCTTTCACAAGCTCATTTGCGGGCATGACGCTTGCGGAAATACTCGTAGAGATCGTCGAGCACCGCGGCGCCACGCTCGATCCTCTGCGCGTCGTCTTTGCTCGTCATGCAGAGGCCGCTCACCAGATGGGCGATGCCGCCGGTCTCCTCGCGGGCGAATTTCCCGTCCTTCAGATCGATGTCGTGCACGATCTCGCCGATCGCGGTCAACGCCGGATCGTTCAGGCCGGCCTTGCTCAGCAGGACCTCGAACGTGCAGCGGTCGCCCTCATGGGTGAACTCGGCCTCGAACATGTCGAAACGCAGCTCGCCCGCCTGTGGAACGTAGCCCTTCCCGGCGACGAACTTGAATCGCGCATCGGGATCGATGAACCGCCGGATGAGCCAAGCCGAGGCGATGCGATCGACATACACACGCTGCCGCGTCACCCAGACCTGCCCCTTCGGCATATCCTTCCCGCCCTTCATCGGCTGCTGCGTGGCGCTCTCCTCTCCCAGGCTGGCCTCGATGCCCGTAATCAGCCCGTCCACCGTTTCGCGCCCGTTGGCCCCGAAGAAATCGATGGCGGAAGTCTGCGCCGCGCTCGCCTTCAGGCGCGCCAGCCTGGCCCTGGCGTCGCCGCGCGTCGCTGAGCCGGCGTCCGCCTTGATCGCGTCGCCGAGGGCTCGGGCTTCCTTGGCCAGCGCGTCGTAGTCGGCTTCGCGCGTCGCGTTGAACATCGCCTCGACCTGTTCGTCCGACAGGCCATCGACCAGTCGCGCCTCGCAGATCAGCGCCTCGCCGCCCGCGTCCCTGATCTCCTTGAGCAGCCACTCGAAATCCTCCTGCGTCTGCTCGTTCGCCGGCAGCGCATGGACGGCGTTCTTGATGGCCACGGCGCCGAGGCCCTGCAGCCGCCGCCAGATCTTCACCCGCTGATAGGCCGGCTTGGCCGGGAGCTGGTGGAGCAGCAGCAGCCAGCGCGCCGGCCCGCCGTCGGTTTCGACCCTGGTCATGGACTGCACTGTATCAGCGTCGCATGGCGAAAGATATACTTGTATCATTCGAGACGCATGTGTAGCATGAAACCTGAGCTACAGGAGGACGCAGACATGAAATGGGTCACACGCGAACGCCCGAAGATCGACCGGATCGCCTGCCCGTGGCTCATCCGGCGCTTCATCGAAGCCGATGCGGAGTTTCTCTACGTCCCGACCGAGCAGGTCTTCGAGGTCGCGCGCGCGACGGGAGCGGTGCCCTACGACATCCCTGGCGCCGAACCGTTCTCGCATGACGGCGAGCTTTGCAGCTTCGACGCCTTCATGAAGCATTACGGCCTGAACGATCCGGCACTCCAACACCTGGCGGTCATCGTTCGCGGCGCCGACACCGCACGCCCCGACCTCGCGCCGCAGGCCGCGGGATTGCTCGCCATCTCGCTGGGGCTGTCGGCAAACCACGCCGACGATCATGCCATGCTGGAACACGGCATGGTCGTCTATGACGCGCTCTACGCGTGGTGCAGGAACCTCCAGCACGAGACGCACAACTGGACTCCCGCCGCCTCACCCGCGCCCTCGCCGGTCGCGTGAGACGCGGCCGATGAGCATCCCCACACCCGAGCCGGACAGCGGCACCGCAAGGCACCGCGGCTCCATCCTCGAACTCGTCGCCTACTTCCTCCGGCTGGGCACGATCGGCTTCGGCGGTCCGGTCGCCTTGTGCGGGCTGATGGAGAAGGACCTCGTCCAGGAGCGTGGCTGGCTGACCAGAGCCGAGATGCGTGACGCGATCGCGGTCAGCCAGTCGATGCCCGGTCCGCTCGCCATCCAGGTCGGGATCTTCATCTCGTACATGCGCTGCGGCTTCTGGGGTGCCTGGGCGGGCGGCTGGGCCTTCATCCTGCCGAACTTCCTCATCGTCGCCGCGCTCGGCGCGCTCTACGTGCATTTCGGCGGCCTCTCCTGGATGACGGCGATCTTCTACGGCGTGAGCCCTGCGGTGATCGCCCTCATCCTGCATTCCTGCTGGCGGCTCGGAAAGCTGGGGATGGAGGATTGGTTCCAATGGGCGGTGGCGGGCGTGGCCTTCCTGGTGACGGTCGCGCTTGAGGCCGAGGTTGCGGTGCTCTTCATCGCCGCCGGCATCTTCGGCATCCTGTATTACGGCTCGCTGTTCCGCCGCCTGCCGCCCGGCGCGATGGCCGCACTCGCCGCACCAGTGGGAGCCAGCGGCGGCATCGCCATCGGCACCACGCAGAGCGCATCGCTGCCTTTGCTCGGCAAGTTGCTGGCCTTCTTCCTCAAGGCGGGCAGTCTCACCTTCGGCAGCGGCCTGGTCATCGTTCCGTTCCTGGAAAAGGGGCTGGTGCAGGAAACCAACTGGCTGAACCCGCGCGAGTTCCTCGTCGCCGTGGCGATCGGCATGTTGAGCCCAGGCCCGGTGGTGATCACCGCCACCTTCGTCGGTTATCTGGTTGCCGGCTTCTGGGGATCGCTCGTCTCCACCGTCGGCATCTTCCTGCCGTCCTTCCTGATGGTGCTTGTCGTTGCGCCGATCATGCTGCGGCATCGCAAAAATCCGAACGTCCAGGGCTTCGTGAAGGGAGCCTTCGCGGCGGCCATCGGCACGATCCTCGGTGCCTGCGTGCTGCTGGGAAAGATCGCCATCGGCGACTGGCTCACCGCGCTGATCGCCATCGCCTGCCTTGTCACATTGTTCCGCTTCAAGGTCAGCAATCCGCGGATGATCGGGGTGACGGCTGTCGTCGGCCTGGTCGCCTTCCCGATCCTTCAGCCCAACTGGGTGTTCGTCCATTGATCAACGGGTCGAACGCGGATCGCCTCTATGCGCGATACAGCCAGGGATGAGTCCAGGATGCGCGGAATCAGGACCGTGACCTTGGCGATCCTGCTGACCGCGCCGCTTGCCGCGGCGCGGCACGGCAAGGCGGAGGAAACCACGACGCTCCGGTTCGGCGGGTTTGCCGTGGGCACGCTGCCGCCCGGATTCAGCCTCGGCCTGACCGGGCGGGGCAAGCCCGTCGCCTGGAAAATTGTCGAGGACAGCGGCGCCCCGAGCGGACGCGCTCTGGCCGAAGTCAGCGCGGACAGGACCGACTACCGCTTTCCGCTGGCGATCCACGATCAGCAGACTCTGTCGGACGTCGTCGTCACCGTCGCTTTCAGGCCGGTTGCCGGCAAGGTCGATCGTGCGGCGGGTATCGCGGTACGGCTCGTCGATGGCGACAACTACTACACCGTTCGCGCCAACGCGCTCGAGGACAACGTCCGGTTCTATGGGGTGGTGAAGGGGGATCGCCACGAGATCGCGGGCGTGTCGATCAAGGTCCCTTCCGACGTTTGGCAAGTGCTCGGGATTCGCGCCGTCGGCGACACATTCACCATCACGCTGAACGGCAGGACGCTGTTCACGGCGACCGATCGCACCTTCACCGCGCCGGGTCGCGTCGCGTTGTGGACCAAGGCGGACAGCGTGACGCATTTCGACCAGTTCACCATCACACGGCTGCCGTAGCCCGAGGCGCGCCACGTCCGACACAGGGCCGGAAGCCTGCGTGTAGCGCGCCTGAAACCCATCCTCGGCTACATCGGCAGCTTCGCAACCGGGCTCGCCCTGCGCCGGATATACCAGCCGGTAACCGCTGCATGGCATGATGGGGGGGAAAGTGAGGAGCAAAATGCCTCTCCCCCGTCGCCTCGTGCCACGCTGCGAGCCGAATCGCCGGCAGGAGGTCGCGGTGCAGCGCATTGAACTCGCGGTCTGCGAACTCGCCTCGGTCGTGCTGTCCTGCAGCCCGTCGAACGAAGCCGGGAGAGCCGCCATCGCCGAAATCCGCAATGCCGTGGCGCCGGTGCTCGCGCGGATTCTCTCGGAAGAATGAAGAAGCGCAATGGTTTGTGGTGCCGGACTACGTAGAATTACGGATGGTGCCCCCGGGCTCGTGCCTGATAGATGGCTGCCTCACGAGACCGTGAAGGACTGGCACAGTGGCGAAGGACCCAGTGTGGGCGCGCGAGTATCCCCCGGGGACGCTGGCTCCGTCGGGCGGCACCTATGAGCAGTGCAACGTGCTCGGCACGCCGACCGGCGTCCGGATCACCCTCGCGCGCGCCCAGGAGCTGCCAGCCGCGCCGCGCGGCTTCACCTGGCGCGTGGTCGAGCTGCCGCGCGAACGCAGCGCCGCCAACTGAAACGCCTGGCAGCCCGACGGAACCGGCACTAGGTTTGCCGGCAACCGGCGTCACCGCCGTTCGTCGGGGAAGCACGCAGTGAGACGACTGACCACCCTGATCTCTGACACGTTTGTCCGGCGTGACCTGTCTCCTCCCGATCCGCCGCGGCCCATCGCGACCGTCGTGCGCGCGCGGGAAGAACTCGCCACACGCAAGGCGGAGAGAGAGGCCGCCGCGGCCAGATCAGCGGAAGCGGTGTGAGCCTGCCTGAATTCCGCGCCAAGAAAAGTTGAGTTCCCCGTTGGTCCTGAAGAATCAGGGAGATAGTCTGGGTTTGCGAATCACAAACGATCACCAACGGGGTGCAGGATGCTGCCACAAGGCGTGCTGGGGTTCCAGTATGAGGC